>NZ_JBEZWN010000005.1:0-76504 GCF_040637495.1 Streptomyces sp. NPDC029044 | reverse complement strand
GGCTGCGGGGTCACAGCCCACCATCAGACACCCGTGGTGCCGCCCGGCCAAGCGGAACCCGTCAGTCCTCGGCGATCTGCCGGACCTCCGCGGTGATCGTCCAGTAGTCCTCGTGCAGGGAGAGGAACCGCTTGGTCCACTCGATCGCCTCGGCCTTGTCCTTGCACTGGCTGATCGAGTAGCCGCCGATGACCTCCTTGGACTCGGTGAACGGCCCGTCGGTGACGGAGAGCTGCCCGCCCTCCCAGGTCACCCGGCTGCCGTCCGAGGTCGGCGTGAGCCCGGCCGTGTCGAGCATGACCCCGGCCTTGGTGATCTCCTCCAGCAGCTTGCCCATCCGCTCCATGAGTTCAGGGCTCGGGCCCTCGGCGGGGGCGTTCTTCTCGTCGATGCGGATCAGAGTGAGAAAGCGCGGCATCGTGACTCCTCGGGGTCATCGGAGCGGGGCCCTTCCCCGCTCTCACCCCTGCGTCGATCGGGAGGCCGCCGGATCGACACGCTCGCCAAATTTTCTGCGAGGAATCTTTCAGAACGCCGTTGCCGCAGGTCAGCGCAGCGACTCCCACAGCTTCCTCGCCTCCGGCTCCTCCGCCACCACCCGGTTGGGGTCCGACGGCGCCTGCACCACCGGCATCATCACCGTCCGCACCCCGCTCGCCGAGAGGCCCTGCAAGCTCTGTCCGAGCCGGGTCAGTTCGGCGAGGGAGTCCAGGCCGGTGTCCGTGGTGAGACCCGCCGTCACCGCGTCCGCGACGCGGTACAGCCTGGCCGGGTCGGTGAGCAGGTCCTGGGCGGCGATCTGCTCCAGCAGGGCCTTCACCAGCTTCTGCTGGAGGCCTATGCGGCCCAGGTCGCTGCCGTCGCCGATGCCGTGCCGGGTGCGGGCGAGACCGAGGGCCTGGGTGCCGTCCAGGTGGTGCGTGCCCGCCTTCAGGCGCAGATGGCTGTCCTCGTCGGCGATGTCCTCGTCCGTGGTGACGGTGACCCCGCCCAGCGCGTCGACCAGCTTGGCGAAGCCGGAGAAGTCGATTTCGAGGTAGTGGTCCATGCGGACGTTCGTCAGCTCCTCGACCGTCTTGACCGCGCAGACCGGACCGCCCACCTCGTACGCGCTGTTGAACATGGAGTGATGGGCGACCGCCGTCGACCCGCCGGACGGGCGCGGGCAGGACGGGCGGGTGACCAGGGTGTCGCGCGGGATGCTCACCACCGTCGCGCTGGTCCGCCCGGCGTCGAGATGGACGACCATCGCCGTGTCCGAGCGGGCACCGGAGCTGTCGCCGCCGCCGAGCCTGCGGTTCTCCTCGCCGCTGCGCGAGTCCGAGCCGAGGACCAGGATGTTGAGGGCCTCGCCGGGCAGGGCCGGGGCCGAGGGCGCCGGTGTGGTCACCGGCTTCGGCGGCCGGTCGTCGCCCAGCGCGTTGTCGATGTCGACGCCGGTGATGTTGTCGTTGAGATGCCAGTAGGCCCAGCCCGCCGCTCCGGCGCCCAGCACCAGCGTCCCCGCCAGGGCCAGGCCGGCGATCTTCAGTGCTCTCGACCGGCGGCCCACGTCCGCGGCCTCGTCCCCGTTGCGTCCCGTCACGGGCAGGAACATAAGTCCGAATTAATACGGGCAGGGAGTTCAGGGCGCCTTTTCTTCGGAAATTCTCAGATTTCAGGTCCCGGAGTGAGCCGGGGAGAACCCATGGCCGGACACCGTCGAAAGTTTCGGTAGTGCAACCGATTGGCTTCGGTGCCGTGTGCAGGCGCCCGGAACAACCCGCCCGTACAGCACCTACGCCCCCGCCGGCCCCGTCGTGCTGCTGCGCACCACCAGGCTCGTCGCCAGCTCCACCCGGGTCGCCGCCTCGGCCCCCTCGTCCCGCCCGAGGGCGAGGACCAGCTTGGCCGCCGCCTCGGCCATCTCGGTCAACGGCTGCCGTACGGTCGTCAGCGGCGGCCCGACCCAGGGCGCCACCGGCAGGTCGTCGAAGCCGACCACGCTCAGGTCCTCGGGGATGCGCAGCCCCAGCTCGCGCGCGGCTTCGTACAGCCCGAGCGCCTGGAGGTCGTTCCCGGCGAAGACGGCGGTCGGCCGGTCAGGGCGGCGCAGCAGTTCCAGGCCCCGCCGGTAGCCGGTCTCGTGGTGGAAGTCGCCGGTCGCGATCAGGGCGGGGTCCACCGGCAACCCGGCCGTCTCCAGCGCGGCCCGGTAGCCGTCGATCCGGGCCCGGCTGCACATCATCTGCGAGGGCCCGCTGATCGCGCCGATCCTGCGGTGGCCCAGCTCGACCAGATGCCGGGTGGCGGCGAGGCCGCCCTGCCAGTTGGTCGCGCCGATGGACGGCACGTCGGCGCCGGGGTCGCCGGCCGGGTCCATCACCACGAACGGGATGGAGCGGCTGGTGAGCAGCGCCCGCTGCGATTCGTCGAGCCCGGACAGGACCAGGATCACGCCGTGCGGCCGGCGCGCGGCGACCTGGTCGGCCCAGGTCCGCCCGGGGGTGAGCCGCCCCGCGCTCTCGGACAGCACGACACTGAGGCCGGCGTCCCGGGCGACGTTCTCCACGCCCCGGATGACCTCCATCGCCCAGGCGCTCTCCAGCTCGTGGAAGACCAGGTCGAGCAGGGGCGAGCGGGTCGCCTCGGCACGGCGGCGCCGGTAGCCGTGGGCGCGCAGCAAGTCCTCGACGCGGGACCGGGTGGCCGGGGCGACGTCGGCCCGGCCGTTGAGGACCTTCGAAACAGTCGGGGCCGAGACGCCCGCCTCACGGGCGATCTCGGCGAGCGTCGCCGTCTGCGCGCTGCGCCCCTGCGTCCGGGTCTGCGTCCGGCTTTCAACCGGCTCCGGGGATGTCATGGCGGCGATCGTAACCCTGTCGGCCCCCTTGACGAAGTCCTCGCACCGCCATAGGTTCCCGGAACATTCGAAGTTCATAACGAAACATTCGTAGGAACGTTCGTGAGAGGGCCGTCCGTCCACCCGACAGGAGCTTCATGACCACCGCGCCCTGGCGTGATCCCGCGCTGCCCGCCGCCGCCCGCGTCGACGACCTGCTCTCCCGGATGACCCTGGAGGAGAAGACCGCCCAGTTGTACGGCGTGTGGGTGGGCGCCGCGACGGACGGCGACGGGGTCGCTCCGCACCAGCACGACATGACCGTCGAGGCCTCCGACGAGGAATGGGCCGAGCTGATCACCCACGGGCTGGGCCAGCTCACGCGCTCCTTCGGCACCGCCCCCGTCGACCCGGCGCTGGGCGCGCAGGCACTGGCCCGCGCCCAGCGCCGTATCGCCGAGGCCGGGCGCTTCGGCATCCCGGCGATCGCGCACGAGGAGTGCCTGGCCGGCTTCACCGCCTGGCGGGCCACGGCCTACCCGGTCCCGCTGGCCTGGGGCGCCTCCTGGGATCCGCCGCTGGTCGAGGAGATGGCCCGCCGCATCGGCCACGACCTGCGCTCGGTCGGCGTGCACCAGGGGCTCGCGCCGGTGCTGGACGTCGTACGCGATCCGCGCTGGGGCCGCGTGGAGGAGACGATCGGCGAGGACCCGTACCTGGTCGGCACGGTCGGAACCGCGTACGTGCGGGGCCTGGAGTCGGCCGGGGTCGTCGCGACGCTCAAGCACTTCGCCGGGTACGCCTCCTCGGCCGGTGCCCGCAACCTCGCCCCGGTGCGGGCCGGCGTCCGCGAGTTCGCCGACGTCACCCTGCCGCCCTTCGAGATGGCCCTGCGCGAGGGCGGGGCCCGCTCGGTGATGGCCGCCTACACCGAGACGGACGGTGTCCCGGCCTCCGCGGACCCGGGGCTGCTGACCCGTCTCCTGCGCGAGGAGTGGGGCTTCACCGGCACGGTCGTCGCCGACTACTTCGGCGTCGCGTTCCTCCAGACCCTCCACCGCGTGGCCGGCACCCCGGCCGAGGCGGCCCACGCGGCCCTCACCGCCGGCATCGACGTCGAACTGCCCACCGTCAGGTGCTACGGCCGGCCGCTGCTGGAGGCGGTCCGCTCGGGCGCGGTCGCCGAGGAGCTCGTGGACCGGGCGGCCCGCAACGTCCTGCTCCAGAAGTGCGAACTGGGCCTGCTGGACGAGGACTGGACCCCCGAGCCTGCCACCGCGATCAACCTCGACTCGACGGGCAACCGCATCCTCGCCCGCCGTCTGGCCGAGGAGTCGGTGGTGCTGCTCGACAACCCCGACGGCCTGCTCCCGCTGGCCCCCGATACCCGGATCGCGGTGGTCGGCCCCCGGGCGGCCGACGCCCTGGCCATGCTGGGCTGCTACTCCTTCCCGTCCCACGTCCTCACCCACCACCCCGAGGTGCCGGCCGGCATCGAGATCCCGACCGTCCTGGACGCCCTGCGCACCGAACTCCCCGACGCCAAGGTGACGTTCGCGCGGGGCTGCGATGTGACGGACCCGGACGCCGGGGGATTCGAGGAGGCCATCGCCCGCACCGCCGAGGCGGACGTCTGCGTGGCGGTCCTCGGCGACCGGGCGGGTCTGTTCGGCCGCGGCACCTCGGGCGAGGGCTGCGACGCGACGGATCTCGGACTGCCGGGCGTGCAGGGCGACCTGCTGGACGCGCTGGTCGCCACCGGCGTCCCCGTGGTGCTGGTGCTGCTGACCGGCCGGCCCTACGCCCTGGGCCGCTGGCACGGCCGGCTCGGCGCGGTCGTCCAGGCGTTCTTCCCGGGCGAGGAGGGCGGCCCGGCGGTCGCGGGCGTCCTCTCGGGCCGCGTGAACCCCTCGGGCCGCCTGCCCGTCAGCGTCCCGCAGGTCCCCGGCGGGCAGCCCTGGACCTACCTCCAGCCGCCCCTGGGCCTGGCGGGCGAGGTCAGCAACCTCGACCCGACCCCGCTGTACGCCTTCGGCCACGGCCGCTCGTACACGGCGTTCGCCTGGGAGGACTGCCCGGCGGCCGAACCGGCCGAGCTCGGCACCGACGGCTCCCACGACGTGTCGGTGACCGTCCGCAACACGGGCGAGCGCGCGGGCGCGGAGGTCGTGCAGCTGTACCTGCACGACCCGGTGGCCTCGGTGACCCGCCCCGACGTACGGCTGATCGGCTACCAGCGGGTGGAACTGGCACCGGGCGAGGCGGCCAGGGTCACGTTCCGCTTCCACGCGGACCTGTCGTCCTTCACCGACCGCTCGGGCCGCAGGGTGGTCGAACCGGGTGCCCTGGAACTGCGGTTGGCGGCGTCCAGCACGGACGTACGCCACACGGCGCACCTCACGCTCACGGGCCCGGTCCGCGAGACCGGAGCGGACCGGCGGCTGCGCTGCGAGACGGAGGTGTCCCCGGCCCTCGGGTGACCGGGCCGGTCAGTCGACCGCCACCGACTCGAAGCGCCAGCGATGCACCGCCCTGGTGACCAACTCCCTGTCGGGCTCGGGCAGTTCGGGCAGCTCGGCGTCGTAGGGGGCGTCCCACCAGGTGAGGACGAGGACCCGGTCCTGGGGAGCGCGCAGGGTCTCCCGGCGCAGCGGCGCGTGGGGCAGCTCCTGGGCGCGGGCCCAGGCGAGCAGGTCCTCGCCGCGCCCGGGTACGGCCCGGGCCTCCCACATCAACGCGACCGTCACGAGTAGAGGTTCTCCTTGCTGACCTCGTGCACGTGGTCGTGGTCGCCCGGGACATGAGGCTCCGTCACCGGCAGCGAGGAGTCGGCCGACAGGTCCCAGCTCGACGCCGCCCGGTTCCGGGCGACCATCTCGGCGCCGAGGGCGGCGACCATCGCGCCGTTGTCCGTGCACAGCTTGGGCCGCGGCACGCGCAGCCGGATGCCGGCCGCGTCGCAGCGCTCCTGGGCGAGGACGCGCAGCCGGGAGTTGGCGGCCACACCGCCGCCGATCATCAGGTGGTCGACGCCCTCGTCCTTGCAGGCCCGGACGGCCTTGCGGGTCAGCACGTCCACGACCGCCTCCTGGAAGGACGCCGCCACGTCGCGCACCGGCACCTCCTCGCCCGCCGCCCGCTTGGCCTCGATCCAGCGCGCCACCGCGGTCTTCAGCCCCGAGAAGGAGAAGTCGTAGGCCGGGTCGCGCGGGCCGGTCAGGCCCCGGGGGAAGGCGATCGCGGCCGGGTCGCCCTCCTTCGCGTACCGGTCGATGACCGGGCCGCCGGGGAAGCCGAGGTTCAGCACGCGGGCGATCTTGTCGAAGGCCTCGCCGGCCGCGTCGTCGATGGTGGCGCCCATCGGGCGGACGTCGGAGGTGATGTCCGAGGACAGCAGCAGCGAGGAGTGGCCGCCGGAGACCAGCAGGGCCATGGTCGGCTCGGGCAGCGCGCCGTGCTCCAGCTGGTCCACGCAGATGTGCGAGGCGAGGTGGTTCACGCCGTAGAGGGGCTTGCCGAGCGCGTAGGCGTAGGCCTTCGCCGCGGAGACGCCGACCAGCAGGGCGCCCGCGAGGCCGGGACCGGCGGTGACGGCGATGCCGTCGAGGTCGCGGGCGGTGACACCCGCCTCCTTCAGCGCGCGGTCGATGGTGGGGACCATCGCCTCCAGGTGGGCGCGGCTCGCGACCTCCGGGACGACACCGCCGAAGCGGGCGTGCTCGTCGACGCTGGAGGCGACGGCGTCGGCCAGCAGGGTGGTGCCCCGGACGATGCCGACGCCGGTCTCGTCGCAGGACGTCTCGATTCCCAGTACGAGGGGTTCGTCAGCCATTGATCTCGGTTCCTTGTACGGAGTTCTCGGGGGAGGTCAGGCGCATCACGAGGGCGTCCACGTTCCCGGGCTGGTAGTAGCCGCGCCGGAAGCCGATGGGCTCGAAGCCGAAGCGCTCGTAGAGCTTCTGGGCGCGGACGTTGTCGACCCGGCACTCCAGCAGCACCTCGGCGCACTCGAAGGTGGTGGCCGCCCGCAGCAGTTCGGCCAGCAGCCGTCCGCCGAGGCCGGTGCCCCACAGGTCGCGGGAGACGGCGATGGTCTGGACGTCGGCCTGCTCGCCGGTGGCGACGAGACCGGCGTAGCCGACGATCCCGGAGCCGGACTCGGCGACCACGTACCGCCGGTTGGCCTCGGGTCCGCGCGCATGGGCCAGCTCGGACCAGAACATCCCCCGGGACCAGGCGTCCTCGGGGAACAGGTCCCGTTCCAGTTCCAGCACCGGGTCGATGTCCCACCAGCGCATCTCGCGCAGCGTGCACGTCACGGGCTCGGTCACTTGGGGGTGACCACCTTGTAGTTCTTGGGGACCTGGGCGTCGGGGCGGCGCAGGTACAGCGGCCTGGGCGCCGGGAGTTCCTCACCGGCGGCCAGCCGCTCCGCCGCCAGCCGGGCGAGCGCTGCGGCGGACACGTGCTCCGGCTCGTGCGCCTTGGGGAAGGTGTCCGGGTACAGCAGCGCGCCGGCGCCGACGGCGGGCAGCCCCGCGACCTGCTCGGCGATGTCGGCGGGCCGGTCCACGGCCGGGTCGGTGACCCGGGTGCGGGAGTCGGCGTAGCGGGCCCAGTACACCTCCTTGCGGCGGGCGTCGGTGGCGACGACGAACGGGCCCTCCAGGTCGGCGGCGTAGGCGAGGCCGTCCAGCGTGCACACGCCGTGCACGGGGACACCGAGCGCGAGGCCGAAGGTGTCCGCGGTCATCAGGCCGACGCGCAGCCCGGTGTACGGTCCCGGACCGATCCCGGCGACGATCCCGGTGACGGCGTCGAGCCGCAGACCGGCCTCGGCGAGCACCCGGTCGATCGCCGGCAGCAGCAGTTCCCCGTGGCGCCGCGCGTCCACCTGACTCGACGAGGCGATGACATCGCGTCCGTCGTGCAGGGCGACGGTGACAGCGGGCGTGGCGGTATCCAGAGCGAGCAAGAGCACGCAAACAGCCTACGGCTCCCCGGCGCCCGGCACGGCCGCGCCTGTCGGGTCGTCACGTGCTGCTACCGTCACCTACCGTCACGACAGGGATGCACGACGTGAGGTGAACGCGGGTGGCAGCTAGCAGCTCGGGAATCGTGGCCGGGCTCACCGCCGCGGCCCTCGCGACGGTCGGCTACCTCGCCCACCAGGCGGCCGAGACCCTCCCGGCCGGCCTGGGCAGAGCGGCGCGGACGGGCGCCGTACCGGCGGCCGGTACGTCGAAGGCGCCCCAGGTCAAGAGGGATCCCACCGCACTGCCCCCTGCATCCGGCAAGGGCGCCCGGGTCGTCTACTCGCTGCGCGGCGACCGGGTGTGGCTGGTCGCCGGGGACGAGGCGGTGAGCCGCACGTTCGAGGTCGAGCCGAGCGCGGTGGACCCGGCCCCCGGCAGCTACTCGGTGACGTCCCGCTCGAACGCGGTCACCGGCTCCGACGGCGTCCCGGTCGAGCACGTGGTGCGCTTCGCCAGTGTGGACGGCGTCGTCATCGGCTTCAGTGCGGCCGTGAACGAGTCGGCCGCCCCGGCCCCCGCCCCCGACCCGAAGGTCCGCACGGGCGGCATCCGCGAGTCCCGCGCGGACGGCGACGCGATGTGGACGTTCGCGACGATCGGCCGCACGGTGGTGGTCGTCCGCTAGGGCCCTTCGGCTTGATGGGGGCTAGGCCGCTTCCCGGTGCTCGGGGGTCCGTTCCGAGAACTCCGGGCCGGGAGCGCGCGGGGGCGTGGAGACCAGCGCCGCTGCCTCGCCGGCCGCCAGCAGGTCGCGCATGGACACCCCGGCGACCGCGAACCGCTGCGGCTGCCCCTTGCTCTCTGTAGCCGACATGGACGCCTCCCGAAGGACCGGGGCCGACGAAGTTAGGTACACCTAACTACGGACTGGATACCATGTGACCACGCACGAGAGGCCGAACGCAACATCTTGCCGACGTCTTGTCGGAACGTTCATCGAATGACCGCACACCCGGGCCCCGGGAGAGCGGGAATCACGCAGCGAGGACGCTCAGATCCGCAGTGGCCCAGCGTTCCCCCACACCGGTGACGGTCATCTGCCGGACCTCGTCGGTCGTGTCGCCCACCGCCCGGTGGATGACGACCTGGAGCCGGTCCTCCGTCAGCTCCTCGACCTTGCCCTCGCCCCACTCCACGACGACCACGGAGTCGGGCAGCGAGACGTCGAGGTCGAGGTCCTCCATCTCGTCCAGGCCGCCGGAAAGCCGGTAGGCGTCGACGTGGACCAGCGGCGGCCCGTCGCCCAGCGAGGGGTGCACCCGGGCGATCACGAACGTCGGCGAGGTGACGGCCCCGCGCACGCCGAGCCCCTCGCCCAGCCCACGGGTCAGCGTCGTCTTGCCCGCGCCGAGCTCTCCGCTGAGCATCACCAGGTCACCCGCGCGCAGCAGTTTCGCGAGCCGGCGGCCCAGCTCCCGCATCTGCTCGGGGGACGTGACGACGATCTGGACGGAGCCGGGCTCAGCCGGGCTGTGCGGTGCTGGTGCTTCCATAGCCCTTCACGGTAGCCCCTGCGGGCACGGCACCCGTGCGGGTGAGCAGGTCGGCGAGGCGGTCGGTGACCACTTCCGGGTGTTCCAGCATCACCAGGTGCCCGGCGTCCGGCACCAGCACCAGCTCGGCGTCGGGGAGCAGATCGGCGATGGCCTCACTGTGCTCACTGGGCGTGACCAGGTCCTGCACGCCGGCCAGGACGAGCACGGGCAGGTCCGTGAAGTGGGCGAGCGCCTCGGTCTTGTCGTGGTCGTTGAACGCCGGGTAGTACTCGGCGACCACGTCGATCGGCGTGCTCTCGATCATGCGCTCGGCGAACCGGGCGACGGCCGGGTCGACGTCCCGGGACGCGAACGAGTACCGCTTGATGATCCCGGCGAACAGGTCCGCAGTCGCCCGGCGCCCCTTCTCCACCAGCTCGGCCCGCTGCCCCAGCGCCTTCAGCACCCCGGGCAGCACCCGCCGCACCGCGTTGACCCCGGCGACGGGCAGGCCGTAGTTGACCTCGCCGAGCCGCCCCGACGACGTCCCCACGAAGGCGACCCCGACGACGCGCTCCCGGATCAGCTCGGGGTACTGGTCGGCCAGCGCCATCACCGTCATGCCGCCCATGGAGTGCCCGACGAGCACGAGCGGCCCCTCGGGGGCGGCCGCGTCGATGACGGCCTTCAGGTCCCGGCCCAGCTGCTCGATCGTGACCGGCTCGTCGTCCCGCCCCTGGGCCACGCCCCGCCCGGACCTGCCGTGGCTGCGCTGGTCCCAGTGCACGGTCCGGACGACGCCCCGCAGGGCAGCCCGCTGGAAGTGCCAGGAGTCCTGGCTGAGGCAGTAGCCGTGGCTGAAGACGACGGTGACGGGAGCGGGTGACTTGCGGCCGAAGAGCCGTCGGCGGCGGGGGCCGATGGCGGCGGGAGCGGCCTCCTCGTCGAGGTCGTCGACCTCGTAGTACAGCTCCGTGCCGTCGTCGGCGAACGCCTTGCCGGGCATGCCCCGCAGGGAGCCGTACGGCCCCGCCGAGTCCAGGGCGAGCCGGGCCTTCTGCCGCATGCCGCGGCCGACCGTCATGCGCTCCAGGGCGACACCGGCGGCCGCGCCCGCGGCCACCACGCCTATCGCCACGCCTGCGATACCGGTCGCCCGGCGCCAGCCCCCCGCGGCCCCCGCGGCCGAGACCGCGACGGCCGCGGAGGCGACGTCCGCGACGACCTCCGCACTGCTCTCGCTCACGTGCCGCTCCTCTTCGCCGGGTGCTGGTCGGGTGGCTCACCCGGTCGAGTGAACCGGTGGGCCGGACGGTCCTGCTGTTGCCAGAGTGACTGATGTTCCTCGCGTGACGGGTTCCCCGTGCGGGTTACCCGTCCCGTTCCTCATTCACATAGACGCGAGGAACACGCGTTCCGATCCGGGTCACGATCTCGTAGGCGATGGTTCCGGCCGCCTGGGCCCAGTCCTCCGCCGTGGGCTCGCCGCGGTCCCCGGGTCCGAACAGGACCGCCTCCGCCCCGGCCGCGGGCTCGTCGCCCCCCAGATCCACCACGAACTGGTCCATGGCGACCCGCCCGGCGATCGTGCGCCACTTTCCCTCGACCAGGACCGGCCCGGCCGAGGAGGCGTGCCGCGGAATGCCGTCGGCGTAGCCCAGCGGCACCAGGCCGAGGGTGGTCGCGCCGGGCGTCACGTACCGGTGGCCGTAGCTGACGCCGTGCCCGCCCGGCACGTGCTTGACCAGGGCCAGCGAGCCGGACAGCGTCATCACCGGGCGCAGCCCGAAGTCGGCCGGGGTGCCCAGCTCGGGGCTGGGCGAGATGCCGTAGGTGGCGATGCCGGTGCGGACCAGGTCGAAGTGGCTCTCGGGGAGCGTGAGGGTGGCCGGCGAGTTGGCGATGTGCCGGACCTCGGGCCGCACGCCCTGCCCCTCGGCGTACGCGACCATCTCCCGGAACACGGCGAGCTGGCCGGCGATGGACGGGTGCCCGGGCTCGTCGGCGCAGGCGAAGTGCGACCACAGCCCGGTGACGCGCAGCAGCCCCTCGGCCTCGGCCCGCAGCGCCTCCCGGACCAGTGCCGCCCAGTCCTCCCCGGGCTGGCAGCCGCCCCGCCCGAGACCGGTGTCGGCCTTGAGCTGCACGCGGGCGGGCCGGTCGGCTCCCCTGGCCGCCCCGACGACCTCCGCCAGGGCCCACATCCCGCTGACGGACACGTCCAGATCGGCCTCGATCGCCTCGTGCCAGGGCCCGCCGGGCGTCCACAGCCAGCACATGATGCGGCCCGGCAGCCCGGCGGCCCGCAGGGCCAGGGCCTCCTCGGGCGTGGCCGTCCCCAGCCAGGTCGCCCCCGCGGCGACGGCCGCGCGGGCGCACGGCACAGCCCCGTGGCCGTACGCCTCGGACTTGACCACGGCCATCACGGCCGCGCCCGGCGCATGGGCGCGCAGGGCCCGCACATTGGCCCGCAGGGCGGCCAGGTCGATCTCGGCACGGGCCCGCAGGGGCGCGGTCGGGGCTGTTCTCTCGCTCATCGCGCCCAGTGTCTCAGAGGGCTCCGGCAGCAGATCCGCTACGTCCCGGGCCGCCGCCCCCACACGAACACCCGGTCACCCTTCTTCAGCACGCCCCACAGCCGCCGCGCGTCGCCCACGGTGAGATGGACGCAGCCCATCGAGCCGACGGCGGTGTGAAAGAAGCCGTGGACGCCGTGGAAGGCCTGCCCGCCGCTGAAGAACCGGGAGTACGGCATGGGCGTGTTGTACAGCGTCGACCAGTGGTTCTTGTGCCGCCAGCAGACCGTGTGCCACCCGGCCCGGGTCCGGTACCCCGCCCGCCCGCTGCGGATGGGCCCGCCCCGAACACGACCTGCCGGCCCATCTGCACCCACATCAGTCGGCGGGCGAGATCCACGCACGCCACGGGGTAGGTCCGCACCGGGCGGTTCCCGGCGGCGTTCGGGTCCCGGCGACAACGCCACCCGGCCACCCACCAGCCCGTCACCCACACCCGACGACGCCACCTCAGCCACCCACCAGCCCGTCCGGCGCTTGAGGACGAGGCCGTTCAGGCCGAAGCGGGGGCGCGGGGGCGGCAGCCCCCGGTTCGGGGCGGGAAGGGGCGGAGGGGGCGGAGGGGGCGACCCACCCCCACACCGGCCCCCACCGACCCGCACCCGCACCCACCCGCACCCGCACCCGCACCCGCACCCGCAAGCAGCCCTCTTCCCCCGCACACCTCCCCCTCACCCCAGAACGTTGCGCCAAGCCTCCGGCACCGCGTCGGCCACATCATGCGCCCCCACCGGCGCCCCCTCCGCCGCCAACCGCCCGGCCAGCCCGTGCAGATACGCCCCGACACTCCCCGCATCCACCGCCGACAACCCCGCCGCCAGCAGCGACCCGCCCAGCCCGGACAGCACGTCCCCGCTCCCGGCCGTCGCCAGCCACCCCGTCCCCGTCGGATTCACCCGCACCGCCCCACCCCCCGAGTCGGCCACCAGCGTCGTGGACCCCTTCAGCAGCACGGTCGCCCCGTACCGCCGCGCCAGCTCCCGCACCGCCGCCAGCCGACCGCCCTCGACCTCTCCCCGTTCCACACCCAGCAGCGCCGCCGCCTCCCCCGCGTGCGGCGTCATCAGCGTCGGCGCCCGCCGCCCCCGCACGACCTCCGCCTCCGCCAGCCGCAACCCGTCCGCGTCGATCAGCACGGGCACGTCCGCCGCCAGCACTTCCGCGACCGTCGCCGCGTCGTCCCCGGCCCCCGGCCCGACGACCCACGCCTGCACCCGGCCCGCGTGCTTCGGCCCCTGGTCGGACACGAGCGTCTCGGGGAACCGCGCGATGACGGCGTCCCCGGCCGGCCCGACGTACCGCACGGCCCCGGCGCCACCCCGCAGCGCACCCGACACGGCGAGCACAGCGGCCCCCGGATACCGCGCCGACCCGGCGGCGATCCCCACCACGCCCCGCCGGTACTTGTCGCTCTCCGCCCGCGGCACCGGCAGCAGCCGGGCCACGTCATCGTGCTGCAACGCCTCCAGTTCCGGCTCGGCGGGCAGTTCCAGCCCGATGTCGACCAGGCGTACCGACCCCGCGTACTCCCGGGCGGGATCGATCAGGAGCCCCGGCTTGTGGGTCCCGAACGTCACGGTCAGATCGGCCTGTACGGCGGCCCCGTGCACCTCCCCGGTGCCGGCGTCGACACCGCTCGGCAGGTCGACCGCGACGACGGCCCCCCTCGACCGCCCGGCGGCAGCGGCCAACGGCACGGCATCCGGCCGCAGTCCGCCCTTCCCGCCGATGCCGACGATCCCGTCGAGGACGAGGTCCGCGCCCTCCACGAGCGCCTCGCCCTCACCGGGCCGGGCGACCCGCCCCCCGGCCCGCCGCAACGCCGCGAGCCCCGCCGCGTGCGTCCGCTCCGGCGCGAGCAGCACCGACGTGACCCCGGCGCCCCGACGGGCCAGCCGGGCACCGGCGTACAGGGCGTCACCCCCGTTGTCGCCGCTGCCGACCAGCAGCACGACCCTGCTGCCGTACACCCGCCCCAGCAGGTCGGCGCAGGCCGCGGCGAGCCCGGCGGCGGCGCGTTGCATCAGCGCCCCCTCCGGCAGCCGCGCCATCAGCTCCCGTTCGGCGTTCCGGACCGTCTCCACGCTGTACGCAGTACGCATGCGGTCGAGTTTCCCGTACGACCGCCGGGCCACTCCCCCTCACACGCACCTCCCGCATCCCGCGCAGGGCGGCCCCGCCGTGAACCGTGTCGCATCCATTGACGCTCTGCCGCCCCTTTGCCAGACTCCCGCCGCGCAGAAAGCGCTTGCACACACCCCCACGTTCGACGAAACCGAGGCCCCCATGGGACGCAGAGCCGCATTACTGGCCGCCGCCGGTGCCACCGCCCTCCTCACCGCCGCCGGCACCCTGACCGCCCCCGCCACGGCCGCCCCCACGCGCGCCCTGGCCTGTGGAGACGGCTCCTACCAGGCCGAGGCCGTGCAGAGCGGCGCCACCTGGACCGCCCGGCGCGGCGGCAGCACCGTCTACACCGGCACCGACATGCGCGCGGCCGTACAAGCGGCCGTCAACAGCCTCACCGCCGGGCGCACCGCGAAGGAACGGGTCGTGGTCCGCGGCTCGGGCTCGATCCCGGCGGGCTCCCGCATCTCGCTGCCGAGCTACACCGTCCTCGACGTCTGCGGCACCATCAACGTCACCGGCAGCGGCTCGGGCGACCAGGCGCCGGTCTACTCGCGCGGCACCCGCGACATCGAGGTCCAGAACCTCAAGCTCACCGGCACCCCGCTGTACGGCATCTTCCTGCGCAACGTCCAGAACGTGGTGCTCGGCCAGATCGACATGCGCCTCTCCCGCGGCCTGGGCGTCCGCATCGACAACCGCGGCGACACCAGCCAGTGGACGCGCAACGTCCGCATCGACAACGTCTACGTCTCCGGCGCGTCCAGCCACGCGGTCGAGACCTACGGCGTCGACGGCATCACCATCGGCACGGTGACGGCCCGCAACGTCGGCGAGTCGGGCCTGCTGCTCAACCAGACCATCAACGCCAGGGTCACCAAGGTGGACGCGGAGAACGCCGGCACGGGCACCGGTTACGCCGCCTTCCGCATGGCCAACCGCAACGGCCGGATCGGCAGCGGCTACCCCACCAACATCCGCGTCGGCGAGGTCGTCGCGCGCGGCGGCGGACGCGGCGTGTTCTGCGTCTCGGAGAGCGGCGGGGCCGTCATCGACAAGGTGACGCTCTCCAACACCGGCAACAACTCGGTCCTGATCGAGAACTGCTACAACGTCAACCTCGCGGCACAGAGCGGCACGATCACGGGCGGCGGGGAACTGCGCCTGGCGGCGCGCTCGGAGTTCGCCAACAACAAGGACATCACCATCCAGAACCTGACGGTCACCAACTCGGCCATCAGGGAGAACCCGTGCGGCGAGAACACGACGTTCCGCAACATCACGCGGGTGAACACCAGCCAGTCGGTCTGCTGACCGTGCTCCCGGAGCCCCCGCCACCCCACTCGGCGGGGGCTCCGGGCCCCCTCCCCCGGGCCGCCCTTTGGAGGCGTATGATCGAGCCGTGTTTTGAACTCGTTCAAAAAGGGGGATCGACGAGACATGACCAGCTCGACAGCACCCGGGGCCAAGGACAGCCCCGCCACCGCCCTCGGCCCCACGGCCCTGATCCTCGGTGTCTTCTCGGCCGTGGGCACCTGGGCGTTCCTGTTCCCGTGGACGGTTCTGGCCGGAGCGCTCGCGGTGACCTTCGGAGCGATGGGCCTCCACTACGCCCGCAGGGGAATGGGCCGGCTGTGGCCGGCGGCGGTCGGTACGGCCCTGGGCGCGGTCGGCTTCATCGGCACGGTCACGCTGCTCTGGAGCCTGGCCTAGGAGTTGCGGGCACCCTCGGGGGTGCCCCTCATGTCTCGGGGGTTGCCCCTCACGCCTCGGGGGTGCGCCTCACGCCTCTCGGGGGTGCGCCTCACGCCTCGGCGATGACCACCGCCGAGGCGACGCCCGCGTCGTGACTCAGCGACACGTGCCAGGTCCGCACGCCGAGTTCGGCGGCCCGCGCGGCCACCGTGCCGGTCACCCGCAACCGAGGCTGCCCGCTGTCCTCGACACACACCTCGGCGTCGGTCCAGAGCAGGCCGGGCGGTGCACCGAGCGCCTTGGCCAGGGCCTCCTTGGCCGCGAACCGCGCGGCGAGCGAGGCGACCCCCCGCCGCTCCCCGCTGGGCAGCAGCAACTCCCGCTCCACGAACAGCCGCCCGGCCAGCGCGGGCGTACGCTCCAGTGAAGCCGCGAACCGCTCGATCTCGGCAACGTCGATGCCGACCCCGATGATGCTCATGGGCAGCACCCTACGGTGACGCGCGGGATCCGGCGGAAACGGCGTCCGCTGCGCCGCCCGGGCCACCCCATGATCCTCAACTTCACCTGTCCGCTATAGAGTTCGCGCTGACCGCGATGAGCAAACGGCATCGCACGCAAACGGGAGGACACCATGAAGTTCAAGTCGCTGGGGACCGCGGCCACCGCCATAGCCCTCTTCGCCACGGCGCTCACCGGCACCGTCGCCACCGCCGGCACCGCCGCCGCGGCGACGAAGCCGGACTGTAGCAGCGCGCTGGTCAACGTGAAGCCCAAGCAGACCGTCAACCTCCGCAGCCAGCCCAAGACGAGCTCCACGGCGCTCGGCACCTGGGGCAAGGGCAAGAAGGGCGGTGTCTGCTTCGGCGACCTCAAGCCCACCAAGGGCGGCAGCTACACGGCCTGCGGCAAGACGAGCAACAAGTGGTACTTCGGCGGGCCCAACAGCAGCAGCAAGGAAGGCTGGGTCCCGGCGACCTGCCTGCCCATCTGAGGCGAGTACCCGACAGCCTGACCGGCTGACCGAGGGGCGAACGGAGGACAGCCGTTCGCCCCTCCTCACTCCACCGTCACCGACTTGGCCAGGTTCCGCGGCTGGTCCACCTCGTTCCCCCGGGCCGTCGCCAGCTCGCACGCGAACACCTGGAGCGGCACCGTCGCGACGAGCGGCTGCAACAGGGTCGGCGTGGCGGGAATCCGGACCAGATGGTCCGCGTACGGCACGACCGCCTCGTCGCCCTCCTCCGCGATCACGATCGTCCGCGCACCCCGCGCCCGGATCTCCTGGATGTTGGACACGATCTTGTCGTGCAGCACCGAGCGCCCACGCGGCGACGGCACCACCACGACCACCGGCAGGTCCTCCTCGATGAGGGCGATCGGCCCGTGCTTCAGCTCCCCGGCCGCGAACCCCTCCGCGTGCATGTAGGCGAGTTCCTTGAGCTTCAGCGCGCCTTCGAGCGCCACCGGGTATCCGACGTGCCGGCCCAGGAACAGCACCGTCTTCTTCGAGGCCAGGGTGCGTGCCAGCTCCCGCACCGGCTCCATCGTCCCCAGCACCTGCTCCACCGCACCGGCGATGGACGACAGGTCGCGGATCACCGCCCGGATCTCGTCGCCCCACTTCGTGCCCCGCACCTGGCCCAGGTAGAGCGCGACCAGATAACACGCCACGAGCTGCGTGAGGAACGCCTTCGTCGAGGCGACGGCCACCTCCGGCCCGGCGTGCGTGTAGAGCACCGCGTCCGACTCGCGCGGGATCGTCGAGCCGTTGGTGTTGCAGATCGCCAGCACCTTGGAGCCCTGCTCACGGGCGTGCCGCAGTGCCATCAGCGTGTCCATGGTCTCGCCGGACTGGGAGATGGCGATGACGAGCGTCTGCGCGTCCAGGATCGGGTCCCGGTAGCGGAACTCGCTCGCCAGCTCCACCTCACAGGGCAGCCGCGTGAAGTGCTCGATCGCGTACTTGGCGATCATCCCGGCGTGGAAGGCCGTGCCGCACGCGACGATGACGACCTTGTCGATCTCCCGCAGCACGCCCGGAGGGATCCGGACCTCGTCCAGCGTCAGCGACCCGGAACCGTCGATCCGCCCCAGCAGGGTGTCGGCGACCGCCTTGGGCTGCTCGGCGATCTCCTTGAGCATGAAGTAGTCGTAGCCGCCCTTCTCGGCGGCCGACGCGTCCCAGTCGACGTGGTACGAACGGACGTCGGCCGGGCTGCCGTCGAAGCCGGTCACCGTCACGCCGTCCCGGCGCAGCTCCACCACCTGGTCCTGGCCGAGCTCGATCGCCGACCGCGTGTGGGCGATGAACGCGGCGACGTCCGAGGCGAGGAAGGCCTCGCCCTCACCGACGCCGACCACCAGCGGTGAGTTCCGCCGCGCGCCCACCACCACGTCCGGCTCGTCTGCGTGCACCGCGACCAGCGTGAACGCGCCCTCCAGCCGCCGGCACACCAGCCGCATCGCCTCGGCGAGATCCGCGCAGGAGGAGAACTCCTCGACGAGCAGATGCGCGACGACCTCGGTGTCCGTCTCGGAGGCCAGCTCGTGGCCGCGCTCCGCCAGCTCGGCCCGCAGCTCGGCGAAGTTCTCGATGATGCCGTTGTGCACCACCGCGACCCGCCCCGCGTTGTCGAGGTGCGGGTGGGCGTTGGTGTCCGTCGGCCCGCCGTGCGTGGCCCAGCGGGTGTGTCCGATGCCCGTGGCGCCGCTCGGCAGCGGTCTGCCGTCCAGTTCCTTCTCCAGGTTGAGGAGCTTGCCGGCCTTCTTCGCCGCAGCCAGCCCGCCGTCGGCCAGGACGGCGACGCCCGCCGAGTCGTACCCCCGGTACTCCAGCCGCTTCAGCCCGGCCATCACCACATCGAGCGCCGACTGCGGCCCCACGTATCCCACGATTCCGCACATGGGCCGCAGCCTAAGGGCCGATGCTCCAGGGAAACCCCTCCAGCGTGCCCGGAATCGGAAATAATGCAGCCTCAAGGCCGAGAGGAGCGCGTCCGGGATGAGTGGCGACGAACCCGAGCACCTCCTCGTCCGCGCCCGCGGCGACCTCTCACCCCTCTACGTCACGGACGCCGACGCGCTCACCGATGTCGAGGCCTTCACCCGTACCGTCCCGGTCGACGACGAAGCACTCGCACTGCCCGGCGACGTGGCGCGCAGGCTGACCGAGTGGAACCGGAACCGTCCCGCCGGCGGCTTCGGGCTCCGCCCGGCGCTGCGCAAGCACGTCAGGCAGGGGTGGGAGATCGCCGGGCTGGTGGCGAAGCACCTCGGCCCCGAATGGGCGGTGCGCTTCTGGGACGAGCGGCACCGGCACCAGAAGTTCGCGTGCTGGGGATGCGACCGGTTCCACGGAACCGTCGGCCCGCAGGGCCCGCCTGCCCCTGCGCACCCGCTCGCCGTCGCCGTCGAAGGCGAGTACGGGCTGTATCCGTTGCACGCGGAAGGCTTCGCGAGCTTCGCTCCGGACGACCCGGCCGCCGGCCTTCGTCTGACCGACGGCCTCGCGGCGGCGTTCCACCGCTGGGCGATGGAGATCGAGACGACGCTGACGGCGGACGGCGACGACGACCGGTGGCGGCTCCTGTTCCTGGAAGGAGAGGAGCTGTCGAGGCGTCTGGCCCGGGAACTCGGCCCGGCCCGGACGGTGACGTACCGGGGCATCGCCAACGGCGGTCTCGCCTCACTGACCAAGGTCACCTGGCGGGGGGACCAGCAGGTGCAGCCGGGGCCCTCAGCGGCTCAGACCTTCGCCCGGTAGGCCCGCATGGCCAGCGGATAGAACACCAGGGCGATACCCGCCGCCCACACCAGCGACCACAGCACCGGCTCCGCCACCGCCCCACCGAGCAGCAGCCCCCGGAACGCATCCGACAGGTGGGTCACCGGATTGACGTCGCTCCACGCCTGGAGCCAGCCGGGCATCGTGTCGACGACGACGAACGCGCTGCTGGTGAAGGTGATCGGGAAGATGAGCGTGAAGGCGAACGCCTGGACCTTCTCGGCGTCACCGGCCAGCATCCCGATCAGCACCGCGCTCCAGGACACGGCCGCGGCGAACACCACCACCAGCAGGGTCCCGAGCAGGAAGCCGCCGAATCCGCCGGTGATGCGGAAGCCGAGCGCAAGGCCGAGGCCGATCATCAGCAGCAGCGCCCACACGTGCTTCGCGAGATCTGCGGTGATCCGGCCGATGAGCGGGGCGGAGCGGGCGATGGGCAGGCTGCGCAGCCGGTCGAAGACGCCCTTGGTGAGGTCGGTGTTGAGGGCCATCGCCGTGTACATCGTCATGAACAGGGTGTTCTGCACGATGATCCCGGGCAGCGCGTACTTCAGGTAGGCATCGGGCGAGCCGGCCATCTGCCCGCCCAGCACGTAGGTGAACAGGAACACGAACATGATCGGCGTGATGCTGTAGTCGACCAGTTCGAGCGGGTTGTGCTTGACGGCGACCAGGCTCCGCCAGGCCATGGTGAAGGTCTGCCGCAGCCCGGCGAGGGGCGGCACCCGGCCCGACCCGGTGACGGGTGCGGTGAGGGTCGTGGCGGTGGCGGTCATGACCGGCTCACCGCCTTCTCCAGTTCCTCGCCCTCCCGGACGGCCGCACCGCCGTCCTCCTCGGCTTCGCCCGGCTCGGCGCGGTGGCCGGTGAGGGAGAGGAAGACCTCGTCGAGCGAGGAGCGGCGCAGGGCCAGCTCCCCGACCGCGATGCCCTCCCGGTCCAGCGCGCGCACCACGGCCGGCATCAGTTCGGGGTCCTTCACCGGGGCGGTGACCGTCTCGCCCTCGATCCGGGCCTGCGGCCCGGCGGCCCCGGCCACCAGCGCGTGCGCCCGCGCGAGGTCCTGCCCGGCGATCGGCCTGAGCTCCAGCACCTGTCCGCCGACCTGCGCCTTCAGCTGGTCCGGCGTGCCCTCGGCGATCACGCGGCCCTTGTCGATCACCACGATGTCGTCGGCCAGGACATCGGCCTCGTTCAGGTACTGCGTGGTCAGCAGGGCGGTCGCACCGTCCGCGACCAGCCCGCGCAGCAGGTCCCACAGCTCACCGCGGCTGTGTGGATCGAGCCCCGTGGTCGGCTCGTCGAGGAAGAGGATGCTGGGCCGGCCGACGAGGCTGGCCGCGAGGTCCAGGCGCCTGCGCATGCCGCCCGAGAAGGTCTTCGCGGCCCGCCCGGCCGCGTGGGTCAGCTGGAACCGCTCCAGCAGGTCACCGGCCCGCGCCTTCGCCTCGCGCCTCGGCAGACCCAGCAGCCGGCCGATGAGCAGCAGGTTCTCCGTGCCGGTCAGGTTCTCGTCGACCGCCGCGTACTGCCCGGTCAGCCCGACGAGGGAGCGGACGACCCCGGCCTCCCGGACCACGTCGTGGCCGGCCACCCGGGCCCTGCCCCGGTCCGGGCGCAGCAGTGTCGCGAAGATCCGCACCGCGGTCGTCTTCCCCGCACCGTTGGGCCCCAGCAGCCCGAGCACCGTGCCCTTGCGCGCCGCCAGGTCGACGCCGGCCAGCGCCTCGGTCTCCTTGAACCGCTTGACCAGGCCTTCCGCCTCTATCGCGTACGTCATGGGTACCCCCAGGCGTTCGTGGACCCCGGACCGAGCCCACCTCTCCCACAACTGTGACGCACACCACTGACATTCCTCCCGCACCACTTTTACTCGGGAGGAACCGGGGCGAACACCCCGCGTGACGGATCCCACCTCACCATCCGTTCGTACGCCCGTAACAATGGACTGTGATCTCTCCGGTCTCCTCGATGCCCCGGAGCGCCCACCGGCCCCGCCCGGAGGCGACTCCCTACGTCGACCTCACCCGAACCGAGTGGAGCGCGCTGCGTGACAAGACGCCGCTTCCGCTGACGGCCGAGGAGGTCGAGAAGCTGCGCGGTCTCGGCGACGTGATCGACCTCGACGAGGTGCGGGACATCTACCTCCCGCTCTCCCGCCTCCTCAACCTCTACGTCGGTGCCACCGACGGCCTCAGAGGCGCACTGAACACGTTCCTGGGCGAGCAGGGCTCCCAGTCGGGCACCCCGTTCGTCATAGGGGTCGCCGGTTCGGTCGCCGTGGGCAAGTCGACGGTCGCCCGCCTCCTCCAGGCCCTGCTGTCGCGCTGGCCCGAGCACCCGCGCGTCGAGCTGGTCACCACCGACGGCTTCCTGCTCCCCACCAAGGAACTCCAGGCCCGCGGCCTGATGTCGCGCAAGGGCTTCCCCGAGTCCTACGACCGCCGCGCCCTGACCCGTTTCGTCGCCGACATCAAGGCCGGCAAGGACGAGGTCACCGCGCCGGTCTACTCCCACCTGATCTACGACATCGTCCCCGACAAGAGGCTCACGGTCCGCCGCCCCGACATCCTGATCGTCGAGGGCCTGAACGTCCTCCAGCCGGCCCTGCCCGGCAAGGACGGCCGCACCCGCGTCGGTCTCGCCGACTACTTCGACTTCAGCGTGTACGTCGACGCCCGGGTCGAGGACATCGAGACCTGGTACCTGAACCGCTTCCGCAAGCTGCGCGCGACCGCCTTCCAGAACCCGTCCTCGTACTTCCGCAAGTACACGCAGGTCTCGGAGGAGGAGGCCCTCGACTACGCCCGGACGATGTGGCGCACCATCAACCGGCCCAACCTGGTGGAGAACATCGCCCCCACCCGGGGCCGCGCCGCCCTCGTCCTGCGCAAGGGCCCGGACCACAAGGTGCAGCGGCTGAGCCTGCGCAAGCTGTGACGGCAGGGGAAAAGGCGGGTTAGATGGGCGCCATGCTCCACCTGCGCTTGATCACACCGTCCGACCGGACCGGTGAAGTGGTCATGCTGATCGAGAAGACGGTCGGCACCACCCACCTCGTCGTGCTGCCGGGCGCCGCCCGCGACCCCGCCGGTGACGTGGTGATGTGCGACGTCGCGCGTGAGGCGGGCGACGAACTGCTCGCCGGTCTGCGGGAACTGGGCATCGACACCACCGGCTCCATCGCCGTCGAGTCCATCGACCTGTCCCTGTCCGAGCGGGCCGACCGGGCCGAGGCCGACGCACCGGGTGAGGGCGCGGACGCGGTCCTGTGGGAGCAGCTGACCGAGGCGACACACGAGGAGTCGACCCTCTCCGTCACCTACCTCGCCTTCATCACGCTCGCCACCATGATCGCCGCCTGCGGTGTGGTCCTGGACAACGCGATCCTGATCGTGGGCGCCATGGCGGTGGGCCCGGAGTTCGGTCCCCTCACCGGCATCTGCACCGCGATCGTCCGGCGCCGGCCGCGCCTGGCCCTTCGCTCGCTGATCGCGCTGCTGGTGGGCTTCGCGGTGGCGATGGCGGTGACGGTCGGTTTCAGCCTCCTGATGGACGCGGCCGGCCAGTTCACCGAGAGCCGTCTGGAGGCGGACCGCCCCAACACCGGCTTCATCTACGCCCCCGACAAATTCTCCTTCGTCGTGGCGGTCCTGGCCGGCATCGCCGGCACCCTCTCCCTGACCTCCGCCAAGTCGGGCGCGCTGGTGGGCGTCGCCATCTCCGTCACCACGGTCCCGGCAGCGGCGAACGCGGCAGTGGCCCTGAGCTACGGCGACACGAAACAGACGTGGGGCTCGACGGAACAGCTCCTGTTGAACCTCTTGGGCATCATCGTCGCGGGCACGGCCACCCTGCTGATCCAGAAGTGGCTCTGGTCGAGACAACGCGGGAAGGCCAACGCCTAGAGGGGCGCGGGGCTGTGCCGATATATGCGGCTCCGCCGCGTGGGCGCGACAAGCCATGACGGACGGTCAGCCCGCAGCCAACCGCAGCCCCCCACCCCCGAGCCGGTTCCCTAGCCGAGCGCGGACTTCACCGCATCGGCCAACCGCCCCGCGACAGACCGAGCCTGCTCGATATCGGCCGCCTCGACCATCACCCGGACCAACGGCTCGGTCCCGGAGGGCCGCAGCAGCACCCGCCCCGTCTCCCCGAGCTCCCGCTCCGCATCCGCGACGGCCGCCGACAGCTCCGCGGACGTCCCCACCCGCGTCCGGTCGACATCCGGCACATTGATCAGCACCTGCGGCAGCCGCTTCATGACACCGGCGAGATCCGCCAGCGCGCGTCCGCTCCGAGCGACCCGGGCCGCCAGCATCAGCCCGGTCAGCGTCCCGTCGCCGGTCGTCGCGTGGTCGAGGATGATCACGTGCCCGGACTGCTCGCCCCCGAGGGCGAACCCGTGCTCCTTCATCTCCTCCAGCACGTACCGGTCACCGACGGCGGTCTGCACCAGCCGGATGCCCTCGCGCTCCATGGCGAGCTTGAACCCGAGGTTCGACATCACCGTGGCCACGACCGTCTCGGACCGCAGCACGGAGCGCTCCCGCATCGCCAGCGCGAGCACGGCGAGGATCTGGTCCCCGTCCACCTCCGCGCCGGTGTGGTCGACGGCGAGGCACCGGTCGGCGTCGCCGTCGTGCGCGATGCCGAGGTCGGCACCGTGCTCCACGACGGCGGCCTTGATCTTGTCCAGGTGCGTCGAGCCGCACCCGTCGTTGATGTTGAGCCCGTCCGGCTCGGCCCCGATCGTGACGACCTCGGCACCGGCCTGCCGGAACGCCTCCGGCGAGACCCGGGCGGCGGCGCCGTGCGCCTCGTCCAGGACGACCTTCAGCCCGTCGAGCCGGTTCGGCAGGGCACCCAGCAGATGGGCGACGTACCGGTCGGCGCCTTCTCCGTAGTCGCGCACGCGGCCCACGCCCGACCCGGTCGGCCGGTCCCACGGGGCGCCGGTGCGGTGCTCCTCGTAGACGGACTCGATCCGGTCCTCCAGCTCGTCGGCGAGCTTGTGACCACCGCGGGCGAAGAACTTGATGCCGTTGTCGGGCATGGCGTTGTGGCTGGCGGAGAGCATCACACCGAGGTCGGCGCCCAGCTCCCCGGTCAGGTACGCCACGGCGGGCGTCGGCAGCACGCCGACCCGCAGGACGTCCACACCGGCACTGGCGAGACCCGCGACCACGGCGGCTTCCAGGAACTCCCCGGACGCACGGGGGTCACGCCCGACCACGGCGGTCGGCCGGTGTCCCTCGAACGTGCCCGCCTCGGCCAGTACGTGTGCCGCGGCCACGGAGAGGCCCAGGGCCATCTCCGCCGTCAGATCCGCGTTGGCGACACCGCGCACGCCGTCCGTGCCGAAGAGTCGTCCCACAGTGGTGTCCTCCGATATTGCTGAAGAGAATGCGGCTCACATCCCCGATGTGCACCCCTTGAGACTGTCCGGGGGCCGTAGGGGTTGTGTAAACGAAACCGCCCCGGCAGCACAACCGTGCCGCCGGGGCGATCGTTGCGAAGCCAGTCGCAAGGACGGGCGACGCGATTAGCGCTTGCTGTACTGCGGAGCCTTGCGGGCCTTCTTCAGACCGGCCTTCTTGCGCTCGACCGCACGGTCGTCGCGCTTGAGGAAGCCGGCCTTCTTCAGCGGGCCGCGGTTGTTGTCGACGTCCGCCTCGTTCAGCGCACGGGCGACACCGAGACGGAGCGCACCGGCCTGGCCGGAGACACCGCCACCGGCGATGCGGGCGACGACGTCGTAGCGGCCCTCGAGCTCGAGAACCTTGAACGGCTCGTTGACTTCCTGCTGGTGCACCTTGTTCGGGAAGTAGTCCTCGAGGGTGCGACCGTTGATCTTCCACTTGCCGGTGCCCGGGACGATCCGGACGCGGGCGATGGCGTTCTTGCGACGGCCCAGGCCGGCGGCCGGCTGGGGCTCGCCGAAGCGGGACGCCATGGACTCCGAGGTGTACTCACCCTCGACGGGGACCTCGGACTCGGTGGTGTAGCTGTCGATGTCGATCTCTTCGAGCGGCTGCTCGGCAGTGGTCTCGGCCACGATGCTCCTCAGATTCTCTTCAGTCTTAGGGGGTGGCCGGACTTACTGCGCGACCTGGGTGATCTCGAACGGCTGCGGCTGCTGCGCGCCGTGCGGGTGCTGGTCACCCTTGTAGACCTTCAGCTTCGAGAGCATCTGACGGCCCAGCGTGTTCTTGGGGAGCATGCCCTTGACGGCCTTCTCGATGGCCTTCTCGGGGTTCTTGTCCAGCAGCTCGTCGTAGCGGACGGAGCGCAGACCACCCGGGTAGCCGGAGTGGCGGTACGCCATCTTCTGGGTCCGCTTGTTGCCGGAGAGGTGCACCTTGTCGGCGTTGATGATGATGACGAAGTCACCAGCGTCGACGTGCGGCGCGTAGATCGGCTTGTGCTTGCCCCGGAGGAGCGTCGCGGCAGTGGTGGCGAGACGACCCAGGACAACGTCCTGAGCGTCGATGACGTGCCACTGGCGCGTCACATCGCCGGGCTTGGGGCTGTACGTACGCACGGTTCGTAGCCTTCGCTTCGAGTGAATGGTCCATAACTGGTCACCGAAACGATCACGACAGCCTGGACCGCACTGCGGCGACGCATACCGCGTACGTGGGGTCGCTGGTCATCGGCCCGGTGGACCGGTGTAAGGGCCCGTCCCGTGAGAATGAGCAAGCCAATACACAACGAACAAGCAGAATACCGGGGTACACCACAAGGGTCAAAACGCGGGATCACCGAAGCCGCTCGGTCACGGACACGTACAGGACGGCGCAGAGCGTGACGGCCCTGCGCAGCGTCCGCCGCCGCGGCGGCCGTACGTACGGGAACACCACCGAGACCGCGACATCCACGGCGAGGCCCGCACCCCACCGCACCACGGACCGCCCGGCGCGCGGACGACGGCCCGCCCCCAGTGCCCCCACCAGGACCGACGGCCACACCCCGGCCGCGAGGGCCGGCCAGGACAGCAGACACCCCAGCAGCACCACCGCCGGCAGCACTCGCCCCAACCACCCGGAGATGTCGCCTTTGCCCGTGCGCATGGGAGGAACGCTAGGGGCTTCAGAGCCCGTCCGGGCGGACCAGCACACCCCTTGTCCCGTCTAAGATGCGGCCCATGAGCTTTGGGCAGCAGGGGGGACCTCAGTCCCAGTGGGATCCCTGGAAACCGCAGTCGCAGCAGCCCTGGAACAGCGGGGGCGGCCAGTCGCCGGACTGGGCGGCGCTCGCTGAAGCCTCAGAGGCCCGCAACAAGCGACGCCGGCTGCTGCTGATCGGCGGCGGCGCGTTCGCCACCGTCGCGATCGGCACCGCCGTCGCGGTGGCCGTCGTCTCGGCGGGCGGCGACAAGCAGGGGAACCCGACCTCCCTGCCGTCGGCGGACATCCCGAGCCAGACCGCATCGGCCCCGTCCTTCGCCCCGACCAGCGCCCCTCCCCCGCTGGACCCGAAGGACTTCATCGCCAGCGCCAAGAAGGACAAGGCCCCGCTCAGCCCCGACACCCTGTTCCCCGGCACCCAGCTGACCGAGGCCGGGACGCTGTACAAGAAGGGCCCCACCGCCGACACCCGCAACTGCGGCTCGGCGGCCGGCGGCACGCTCCCCAAGATCCTCACGGCCAACGACTGCACGCGCCTGATACGCGCCACCTACGTCAAGGACGGCATCGCGGTGACGGTCGGCGTGGCCGTCTTCGACACCGAGGCGCAGGCCGTGAAGGCCAAGGGCCAGAGCACCAAGAAGAGCTTCGTGAAGTCGCTCTCCGGCGGCGGCGTGAAGCCCTTCTGCGAATCCGGGTTCTGCCGCTTGACCACCAACTCCTACGGCCGCTACGCCTACTTCACCAACGCCGGCTTCACCAACGGCAAGGACGTGACGCCCAAGGACATCCCGGTCTACAAGACCGGGGACGACCTGGCCCAGTTCACGTTCGACCAGATCCGCCGCCGCGGCGAGGTCCAGGCCTCGGCCGCAGCGAACGAATAGCCGGACGTCAGCAGCAGCCCGCCGACGGCAGCGACCGCTTGTTCCGCGCCTCCTTGTTGCGCGCGGCGAGCAGGTCGTCGGCCGGGTAGCCGACCTCCTCCAGCGTCAGCCCGTGCGGCCGTATGACGTGCACGGCCGAGTCCCGCACGCCGGCCGCCAGCACCTTCCCCGGCCAGTCGGCGGGCCGGTGCCCGTCCCCCACGAACAGCAGCGCCCCGATGAGCGAGCGCACCATGTTGTGGCAGAAGGCGTCGGCCCGCACGGTGGCGGTGATGATCCCGTCGTCCCCCCGCACCAGGCTCAGCTCCTGGAGCGTGCGGATGGTGGTCGCGCCCTCCCGCTTCTTGCAGTAGGCGGCGAAGTCGTGCTCGCCCAGCAGGCCGCGGGCCGCCTCGTTCATGGCGTCCACGTCGAGGGGCCAGTCGTGCCACAGCACATGGCCGCGCAGCAGCGGGTCGACGCCCCCGGGGTTGTCGGTGACCCGGTACGCGTACCGCCTCCAGACCGCCGAGAAGCGGGCGTTGAAGCCACTGGGCGCCTCCCTGAGGGCCCAGACCCGGACGTCCCGCGGCAGCCGCCCGGCGAGCCGCTTCAGCAGCTTCTGGTGGTGCTCGTGCCACACCTCACGCGGCAGGTCGACATGGGCGACCTGCCCGCGCGCGTGCACGCCCGCATCGGTACGCCCCGCGACGGTCAGCTCGTAGGTCTCCCGCGACCGCGTCACGGTCCGCAGGGCGTCCTCGATCTCCCCCTGCACGGTCCGCCGCCCCCCGGCCTGCTTGGCCCACCCGGAGAACTCGCTCCCGTCATACGACAGATCGAGCCGGACCCGGACGTGGCCGGCCGCTACTTCGTCACTCACGCACAGATCCTCTCAGCACCACGAAGGCGGGCCCGCTCCTGAAAAGGAACGGGCCCGCCAACGCACCCTCAGGGGCGCGGGGAACCGCGCGAACAACCACGACGAACCCGCAGCCGCCGACGCACAGCTCCCCGGCAGAACGCTTACGCGTCCTTCGACTCCTCGGCGTCCTCGGCCTTGGTCGTGTCGACCTGAGCCTCGGTGGCCTCGGCGTCCTTCGCGGCGCGCTTGGTCGCGGCCTCGGCCTCGCCCGTCGCCTCCTGCGCCACCGTCAGAGCCTCGACCAGCTCGATGACAGCCATGGGCGCGTTGTCGCCACGGCGGTTACCGATCTTGGTGATGCGGGTGTAGCCACCCGGACGGTTCTCGTAGCGCGGGCCGATCTCGGTGAAGAGCGTGTGCACGATGCTCTTGTCCGTGATGACCTGGAGCACCTGACGGCGGTTGTGAAGGTCGCCCTTCTTCGCCTTGGTGACCAGACGCTCGGCGTACGGCCGCAGCTTGCGGGCCTTCGCCTCGGTGGTGGTGATGCGGCCGTGCTCGAAGAGCGACTTCGCGAGGTTCGCGAGCATCAGCTTCTCGTGCGCGGCGCTGCCGCCCATACGGGCACCCTTGGTGGGCTTCGGCATGGTGCTTCTCCTAGGTGTCTGCCCCGGCCGTATCAGGTACCGGGGTCAGTATCCGAGCAGGCGGGTTTGCCTGTCGGAGATCCGAGCAGCCCCGAAGGGGCTGCTCGGAAGGGGCGCGGGGAACTGCGCGACACGCCACAGCGCACCCGCACCCGAGTACGGACCGGAAGGCCCGAGCTCTCAGTACTGCTCGGTCTCGACGAAACCGGCGTCCGCGTCGTCGTCCGCACCGAACGCGTCGGCGGCGGCGGTCGGGTCGAACCCGGGAGGCGAGTCCTTGAGCGCCAGGCCCATACCCGCCAGCTTCGCCTTGACCTCGTCGATCGACTTCGCACCGAAGTTGCGGATGTCGAGCAGGTCCGCCTCGGAACGCGCCACGAGCTCACCCACGGAGTGGATGCCCTCACGCTTGAGGCAGTTGTACGACCGAACGGTGAGCTCCAGCTCCTCGATCGGCAGCGCCAGGTCGGCGGCCAGGGCGGCGTCCGTGGGGGACGGGCCCATGTCGATGCCCTCGGCGTCGATGTTCAGCTCGCGGGCGAGACCGAACAGCTCGACCAGGGTCTTACCGGCGGACGCCATGGCGTCACGCGGGCGCATGGCCTGCTTGGTCTCGACGTCGACGATCAGCTTGTCGAAGTCGGTCCGCTGCTCGACACGCGTGGCCTCGACCTTGTACGTGACCTTGAGCACCGGCGAGTAGATCGAGTCGACCGGGATCCGGCCGATCTCCTGACCCACCTGCTTGTTCTGCACGGCGGAGACGTAGCCGCGACCGCGCTCGACGGTCAGCTCCATCTCCAGCTTGCCCTTGCCGTTGAGCGTGGCGAGGACCAGGTCGGGGTTGTGCACCTCGACACCGGCCGGGGGCGCGATGTCGGCGGCGGTGACCAGACCCGGGCCCTGCTTGCGCAGGTACATCACGACCGGCTCGTCGTGCTCCGAGGAGACGACCAGCTGCTTGATGTTGAGGATCAGGTCGGTGACGTCCTCCTTGACGCCCGGCACGGTGGTGAACTCGTGCAGCACGCCGTCGATGCGGATGGACGTGACCGCCGCACCCGGGATCGAGGAGAGGAGGGTCCGGCGCAGGGAGTTGCCGAGGGTGTAACCGAAGCCCGGCTCCAGCGGCTCGATCACGAACCGGGAGCGGAATTCGTCGACGACCTCTTCGGTCAACGAGGGACGCTGAGCGATCAGCATGTTGTGATCCTTCTGTCAGGGGCGCCCGCTATTTGACGCCCTGATGTGAAACAAGGGTACGGGCGATATGGCCCCGAAGAGCCATACCGCCCGGAAACCTCAGACCAAACGGCCTGCGTCCAAGATCAGACGCGGCGACGCTTGGGCGGACGGCAGCCGTTGTGCGGGGTCGGCGTGACGTCCTGGATCGAGCCGACCTCCAGGCCGGTGGCCTGGAGGGAGCGGATCGCGGTCTCACGACCGGAGCCCGGGCCCTTGACGAAGACGTCGACCTTGCGCATGCCGTGCTCCTGGGCGCGGCGGGCAGCCGACTCGGCGGCCATCTGCGCGGCGAACGGCGTGGACTTGCGGGAGCCCTTGAAGCCGACGTGGCCGGCGGAGGCCCAGGAGATCACGTTGCCGGACGGGTCCGTGATCGAGACGATCGTGTTGTTGAACGTGCTCTTGATGTGCGCGTGGCCGTGAGCGACGTTCTTCTTTTCCTTGCGGCGCACCTTCTTGGCAGCGCCCTGACGACCCTTGGGGGGCATCTATAACTCCTACGGGAGGTGGTCGGTCCTACAGCGAAGACCGTGGACAGGCGTCCGCTGTGGACTACTTCTTGCCCGGCTTCTTCTTGCCGGCGATGGCGCGACGCGGACCCTTGCGGGTACGAGCGTTGGTGCTGGTGCGCTGACCGCGGACGGGCAGACCACGACGGTGACGGAGACCCTGGTAGGTACCGATCTCGACCTTGCGGCGGATGTCGGCCTGGATCTCGCGACGGAGGTCACCCTCGGTCTTGATGTTGTTGTCGACGTACTCGCGGATCGCGACCAGCTGCTCCTCGGAGAGGTCCCGAACACGGGTGTTCGGGTCCACGCCGGTGGCGGCCAGCGTCTGCTGGGAGAGGGTCCGGCCGATGCCGAACACGTAGGTGAGGGCGATCTCCACGCGCTTTTCGCGCGGGATGTCAACACCGGAAACGCGTGCCATTCAATGGCTCCAGTTACTTGTCGGAGGTCTTCCACAGAACCGACTCCCAGCCGCCGTACCAGGTACGAACCGGGTCCCCAGCCTCCGAACCGGGGGTGTCAGGCGAACGCTCGTTCCCCTGGGTCCTGCGTATGAACATATTCAGCTTGCGTCGCGCGAATCTCTGCGATGGCAGAGGGATCGGTCGTGCGTCAGCCCTGGCGCTGCTTGTGGCGCGGGTTGTCGCAGATGACCATGACCCGGCCGTGACGGCGGATCACCCTGCACTTGTCGCAGATCTTCTTGACGCTCGGCTTGACCTTCATTGGGTGAGGTTCTCCGGGTCAGTGCCACCACCCCGCCGGAGGGCAGGATGCGGGCAAGATCTACTTGTAGCGGTAGACGATCCGGCCACGGGTCAGGTCGTACGGAGACAGCTCCACCACGACCCGGTCGTCAGGGAGGATGCGGATGTAGTGCATGCGCATCTTGCCGCTGATGTGTGCCAGGACCTGGTGGCCGTTCTGGAGCTCGACCTTGAACATGGCGTTCGGAAGAGACTCGACGACAGTGCCCTCGATCTCGATGGCACCTTGCTTCTTGGCCACGCTTCGCCCTTCGAATCGACTACCTTGATCGACTCTGTGCGGGCGCATGCAGGCATGCGGGTACACAAGAGCCGACGAGTCAGTCTACGTCAGGGCTCCCGGAAACACGAATCGAGAGAGTCTGCCCCGGCACGAACAGCTTTAAGCGCGTGCCCCAGGGGCGCGGGGGCGCGGGGGAACTGCGCGACGAGCCGCAACGAGCCCGCGGCCGCCGCCCCGCAGAACCGCCCACCCCTGAAGGCGCTCAGCCCAGGGGATCCGGCGCAGCCACGATCCCCAGCTCGGCGAGCTTCGCCTTCCCCCCGTCGGGAGACGTCAGCACCAGCGGGCCCTGCTCCGTCAGAGCGACCGAGTGCTCCCAGTGCGAGGACCACGTACCGTCCGTCGTGATGACGGTCCAGTCGTCCTGGAGGACCTCCGTCTTCGGCGTCCCCAGGGACACCATCGGCTCGATGGCGAGGCAGAAGCCGGGCACCAGCTTCGGACCCTTGCCACGCCGCCGGTCGACGTAGTTCAGCAGGTGCGGGTCCATGTGCATCTCGGTGCCGATGCCGTGCCCGCCGTAGTCCTCGATGATCCCGTACTTGCCGCCGCCCGGCTTGGGCTGGCGACGGATGTACGTCTCGATGGCCCGGGAGACGTCGACCAGACGGTTGCCCTGCTTCATCGCGGCGATGCCGGCCCACATGGACTCCTCCGTCACCCGTGAGAGCTCCACCAGCTCCGGGGAGTGACCGGACCCCACGAAGGCCGTGAAGGCCGCGTCGCCGTGCCAGCCGTCGATGATCGCGCCGCAGTCGATGGAGATGACGTCCCCGTCCTTGAGGACGACGTCGTCGGACGGGATGCCGTGCACGACGACCTCGTTCACCGACGTGCAGATCGTCGCCGGGAAGCCGCCGTAGCCGAGGAAGTTCGGCTTGGCGTTGTGCTCGGCGAGCACCTTGCGGGCGACCTGGTCCAGATCCTTCGTCGTGGCCCCGGGCACGGCGGCCTCACGGGTCGCCGCGTGAATGGCGGCGACGACCAGCCCCGCCTCACGCATCTTGGCGATCTGCTCGGGGCTTTTGATCTGCACCATGGGAGCTACGGCCTTTCTGGACCTTCGACGACAACGAACGCCTTCAACGATACGGGGCCGCGCGACCGGCCCCGTCCACACAGCAGCCGCGGCTCCCCGAGGGGAACCGCGGCCGGAGCTGCGTACGGACGACTACTTCTCGCCCTCGCCACGCTTCAGCGCCTCCATGGCGCGGGTCGTGACGTCCTCCACCTTGCCGAGCGCCGAGATCGTGACCACCAGGCCCTGGGCCTTGTAGTAGTCGATGATCGGCTCGGTCTGGGTGTGGTAGACCTCCAGGCGCGTGCGGACCGTCTCCTCGGAGTCGTCGTTGCGCTGGTACAGCTCACCGCCGCAGACGTCGCAGACGCCGTCCTTGGCCGGCTGCTTGTACGTCACGTGGAAGACGTGCGAGGAGTCGTTGCGGCAGATACGGCGGCCGGCGATCCGCTTGACCACCTCGTCCTCGGGGACCTCCAGGTCCAGCACCGCGTCGAGCTGCATGCTCTCGGTCTCGAGGAGCTCGTCGAGCGCCTCGGCCTGCGACACGTTGCGGGGGAAGCCGTCCAGCAGGAAGCCGTTCTCGGCGTCCGGCTGCTCCATGCGGTCCTTCGCCATGGCGATGGTGACCTCGTCGGGCACGAGATTGCCCGCGTCCATGTAGGACTTCGCCAGTTTGCCGAGTTCCGTCTGCTGGCTGATGTTGGCTCGGAACAGGTCGCCCGTGGAGATGTGCGGGATCGACAGGTTCTTGGCCAGGAACGCGGCCTGCGTTCCCTTACCGGCACCCGGCGGCCCGACGAGGACGATACGCATCAGCGGAGGAACCCTTCGTAATTGCGCTGCTGGAGCTGGCTCTCGATCTGCTTCACGGTCTCGAGACCGACACCCACGATGATCAGGATGCTGGTCCCGCCGAACGGGAAGTTCTGGTTTGCCCCGAAACCTGCCAACGCCATCGTCGGCACGAGAGCGATCAGCCCCAAGTACAGCGAACCCGGCCAGGTGATCCGGTTGAGTACGTAGCTCAGGTACTCAGCGGTCGGTCGGCCAGCCCGGATGCCCGGGATGAAGCCACCATACTTCTTCATGTTGTCGGCGACTTCCTCGGGGTTGAACGAGATCGCCACGTAGAAGAACGCGAAGAAAACGATCAACAGGAAGTACGTGGCGATGTAATACGGGTGGTCGCCCTTGACGAAGTGTTGCTCGATCCAGGTCTTCCAGCCCGAGGTGCCACCGGCGAACTGAGCGATCAGTGCCGGAATGTAGAGCAGCGACGAGGCGAAGATGACGGGGATCACACCCGCCTGGTTCACCTTGAGCGGGATGTAGGTGGACGTACCGCCGTAGGAACGGCGGCCGATCATGCGCTTGGCGTACTGCACCGGGATACGGCGCTGGGCCTGCTCGACGAAGACCACCAGGCCGACCATGGCGAAGCCGACCAGGATGACCGTGCCGAACTCGATCCAGCCGCCGGCCAGGGAGCCCTCCTGCTTGATGGCCCACAGCGCGGACGGGAAGGTGGCGGCGATCGAGATGAACATCAGGATCGACATGCCGTTGCCGATGCCGCGGTCGGTGATGAGCTCACCGAGCCACATCACGGCGGCCGTACCGGCGGTCATGGTGATGACCATGGTGATGGTGACGAAGATCGACTGGTCGGGGACGATCTGGCTGGCCACCGGGCAGCCCGTGAAGAGAGCGCCGCTGCGGGCGGTGGCGACGAGGCCGGTGCCCTGGAGGATGGCGAGGGCGATCGTCAGGTAGCGGGTGTACTGCGTGATCTTCGCCGTGCCGGCCTGGCCCTCCTTCTTCAGGGCTTCCAGGCGCGGAATCACCACGGTCAGCAGCTGCAGAATGATGCTCGCCGTGATGTACGGCATGATGCCCAGCGCGAAGATCGTGATCTGCAGCAGCGCGCCACCGCTGAACATGTTCACCAGGCCGAAGATTCCCTGGTTGGCCTGTGCGTTGTCGATACAGGTCTGGACGTTCCGGTAATCGACGCCTGGGATCGGGATGTGCGTACCGACCCGGTAGACCACGATGATGCCGAGCGTGAAGAGCAGCTTCTTGCGCAGGTCGGGCGTCTTGAACGCCCGGGCGAACGCGGTGAGCACGGTGCCTCCTGCGACCCCCGCGCAACTGCGTCAAGGGTGACGGTCTTGAGGTTCGACGAATAGGTAACGGTCAACTGCCGCTGAGAGTGCCCGAAGTGAAGCACCCAGTGAAAAGTGGGCAGTGCAGGCCACCTTACCGGCGAGACTGCCGCCCTAGGAACGACCAACCGGGGATACCCCATTTGTGGGGTATCCCCGGTCGGGATCGCTCAGGTCATCGAGACGCCTGTGGTGTTCAGACGAGCTCGGTGACGGAACCGCCGGCGGCGGTGATCTTCTCCTTGGCGGAGCCGGAGACGGCGTCGACCGTCACCTGCAGCGCCACGGAGATCTCGCCCTGGCCGAGGACCTTGACGAGGCTGTTCTTCCGAACGGCCCCCTTGGCCACCAGACCCTCGACGGTGACCTCGCCACCCTCGGGGTAGAGCGCGGCCAGCTTGTCGAGGTTCACGACCTGGAACTCGGTCTTGAACGGGTTCTTGAAGCCCTTCAGCTTCGGGAGACGCATGTGGAGGGGCATCTGGCCACCCTCGAAGCGCTCCGGAACCTGGTAACGGGCCTTCGTGCCCTTGGTACCACGACCGGCCGTCTTACCCTTCGACGCCTCACCACGACCCACACGGGTCTTGGCGGTCTTGGCGCCCGGGGCGGGACGGAGGTTGTGGATCTTGAGCGGGTTCTGCTCCGCCATGATCAGTCGACCTCCTCGACCGTCACGAGGTGGCGGACGGTGTGCACCATGCCGCGGAACTCGGGGCGGTCCTCCTTGACGACCTGCGTGTTGATGCCCTTGAGACCAAGGGAACGCAGGGTGTCACGGTGGTTCTGCTTGCTGCCGATGTAGGACTTGACCTGCGTAATCTTGAGCTGCGCCATGATTACGCACCCGCCCCGGCACGCGCACGGAGAAGAGCCGCGGGGGCGACGTCCTCGAGCGGCAGACCACGGCGGGCCGCGATCTCCTCGGGACGCTGCAGACCCTTCAGGGCCTCCACGGTCGCGTGCACGATGTTGATCGCGTTGTCGGAGCCGAGCGACTTCGACAGCACGTCGTGGATACCGGCGCACTCGAGCACGGCACGCACCGGACCACCGGCGATAACACCGGTACCGGGCGACGCGGGCTTCAGGAGCACCACGCCGGCAGCCTTCTCACCCTGGATGGGGTGCGGGATGGTGCCCTGGATGCGGGGGACCTTGAAGAAGTGCTTCTTGGCCTCCTCAACGCCCTTGGCGATGGCGGCCGGCACCTCCTTGGCCTTGCCGTATCCGACACCCACGGTGCCGTCACCGTCGCCCACCACGACCAGCGCGGTGAAGCTGAAGCGACGACCACCCTTCACAACCTTGGCGACGCGGTTGATCGCGACAACGCGCTCAACGTACGCGGTCTTCTCGGCGGCAGCAGCGCCGCCGTCACGGCCCTTCCGGTCCCGCCGCTCGCCGCCACCGGCACCGCCACCGCGGCGCTGGGGTCCAGCCATTGGAATTACCTCTCTCTGTTTCCGCTAGCTACGGCAGGCTCAGAACTTGAGCCCGGCTTCGCGGGCGGCGTCCGCCAGGGCGGCGATGCGCCCCGCGTACTGGTTACCACCGCGGTCGAACACGACGGCCTCGACACCGGCGGCCTTGGCGCGCTCGGCGACCAGGGCGCCGACCTGCTTGGCCTGCGCGGACTTGTCGCCCTCGCCACCGCGGATCGAGGTGTCCAGGGTGGACGCCGACGCCAGGGTGTGACCCTTGATGTCGTCGATCACCTGGGCCACGATGTGGCGGTTCGAGCGGGTAACGACCAGACGCGGACGCTCCGCCGTACCGTTGATGTGCTTACGGATCCGGATGTGGCGGCGCTTGATCGCGGCGCGCTTGTAGGCGTCGCCCTTAAGGATCTTCTGTCCGTATGCCATGGCTTACTTACCCGCCTTTCCGACCTTGCGGCGGATGACTTCGCCCTCGTACTTGACGCCCTTGGCCTTGTACGGGTCGGGCTTGCGCAGCTTGCGGATGTTGGCCGCAACCTCGCCGACCTTCTGCTTGTCGATGCCCTCGACCGAGAAACGGGTCGGGGACTCCACCTTGAAGGTGATGCCCGCGGGGGCCTCGACCAGGATCGGGTGGCTGTAGCCGAGGGAGAACTCCAGGTTGGAGCCCTTGGCCACGACACGGTAACCGACACCGCTGATTTCGAGCTTCTTGACGTATCCCTGGGTCACACCGGTGATCATGTTCGCCACCAGCGTGCGGGACAGGCCGTGCAGGGCCTTGCTCTGCCGCTCGTCGTTCGGCCGCAGCACCTGAAGGGTGCCGTCCTCGGCCTTCGCGATGTCGATCGGCGCGATGACGGTGTGGGTCAGTTCGCCCTTGGGGCCCTTGACCGCGACCGTACGGCCGTCGATGGTGACGTCCACGCCGGCGGGAACCGGGATGGGGAGCTTGCCGATACGCGACATTGCTGTCTCTCCTCCGTTCCCGAATTACCAGACGTAGGCGAGGACTTCCCCACCCACGCCCTTCTTCTGCGCCTGCTTGTCGGTCAGGAGCCCGTGCGACGTGGAGATGATGGCCACGCCCAGGCCGCCCAGAACCTTCGGCAGGTTGGTGGACTTCGCGTACACCCGGAGACCGGGCTTGGAGATCCGCTTGATGCCCGCGATGGAGCGCTCACGGTTGGGGCCGAACTTCAGCTCCAGGACGAGGTTCTTGCCGACCTCGGCGTCCTCGACCTTCCAGCCCGTGATGAAGCCCTCCTGCTGGAGGATCTCCGCGATGTGCGACTTGATCTTGGACGCCGGCATCGTCACGGAGTCGTGGTACGCCGAGTTCGCGTTCCGCAGACGCGTCAGCATGTCTGCGATCGGATCAGTCATGGTCATGAATTGGCCTTCGGCCTCTCTCGCCGGGGTTTCCTGGTGCGCCATCCCTCTCCCCGATCCGAGACGGGACGGGTGCGGCGCGGTGGACCTACGGCGTAGTAAGCATTCAATGAGCGGACAGGTGTCCGCGGCGTAAGGGCGGCGGCAGACGCCCAACCCCACAAGCCTAAGGCATGCGGGTCGGACGTCCTGCCACCCCTACTTGCTTACCGAGAGCCCTGCGAATCCCTGATGAGGGGGATTACCAGGAGCTCTTGGTCACGCCCGGCAGCTCGCCACGGTGAGCCATCTCACGAAGGCACACGCGGCAGAGGCCGAACTTGCGGTACACGGAGTGCGGGCGGCCGCAGCGCTGGCAGCGGGTGTAGCCACGCACACCGAACTTGGGCTTGCGAGCAGCCTTAGCGATCAGAGCCTTCTTCGCCATCTCGCTCACGCCTCCTTGAAGGGGAAGCCGAGGTGACGAAGGAGCGCGCGGCCCTCAGCGTCGTTGGTCGCCGTGGTCACCACGGTGATGTCCATACCCCGGGTGCGGTCGATCTTGTCCTGGTCGATCTCGTGGAACATGACCTGCTCCGTGAGACCGAAGGTGTAGTTGCCACGGCCGTCGAACTGCTTGGGGGACAGGCCGCGGAAGTCGCGGATGCGCGGCAGCGCGAGCGACAGGGTGCGGTCCAGGAACTCCCACATGCGGTCGCCACGAAGCGTGACGTGGGCACCGATCGGCTGGCCCTCACGCAGCTTGAACTGCGCGATGGACTTGCGGGCCTTGGTGACGGCCGGCTTCTGACCGGTGATCGTGGTGAGGTCGCGGATGGCGCCGTCGATCAGCTTGGAGTCGCGGGCGGCGTCGCCCACACCCATGTTGACCACGATCTTGACGAGACCGGGGATCTGCATGACGTTCTCGTACTTGAACTCGTCACGCAGCTTGCCCGTGATCTCCTCACGGTACTTCTGCTTCAGACGCGGAGTGGTGGTGGTAGCCATCAGATGTCCTCACCCGTCCGCTTGGCAACGCGGATCTTGTTGCCTTCGTCGTCGAAGCGGTAACCGACGCGGGTCACGACCTTGTTGCCGTCCTTCTCCACGACCAGCTGGACGTTGGAGACGTGGATCGGCGCCTCGGTGGTGACGATGCCGCCGGCCTGCGAACCGCGAGCCGTCGGACCGGCCTTGGTGTGCTTCTTGACCCGGTTGACACCCTCGACCAGGACGCGCTCGTCGCGCGGGTAAGCGGCAATGACCTTGCCCTGCTTGCCCTTGTCCTTACCGGTGATGACCTGGACCAGGTCGCCCTTCTTGATCTTCATGCTTACAGCACCTCCGGCGCGAGCGAGATGATCTTCATGAACTTCTTCTCGCGCAGCTCCCGGCCGACCGGGCCGAAGATACGGGTGCCACGAGGGTCGCCGTCGTTCTTCAGAATGACGGCGGCGTTCTCGTCGAAGCGGATGTACGAGCCGTCCGGACGGCGGCGCTCCTTGACGGTACGAACGATGACCGCCTTGATGACGTCACCCTTCTTCACGTTGCCGCCGGGGATCGCGTCCTTGACGGTGGCGACGATGACGTCACCGATACCCGCGTAGCGGCGACCGGAGCCACCGAGCACACGGATGCAAAGGATTTCCTTCGCACCAGTGTTGTCGGCGACACGCAGTCGCGACTCCTGCTGGATCACGTCTATCTCCTGATTGTCTGCCGGTTCCCGGGGCGGGTGCGCAACTTACACACCCGCCCCGAGCCTGGCGGAACGATTCCTAGGGGGTCCCCCTAGGAGGGATTACTTGGCCTTCTCGAGGATCTCGACGACGCGCCAGCGCTTGGTCGCGGACAGCGGCCGGGTCTCCATGAGGAGGACGCGGTCGCCGACACCCGCGGCGTTCTGCTCGTCGTGGGCCTTGAGCTTGCTCGTACGGCGGATGACCTTGCCGTACAGCGCGTGCTTGACGCGGTCCTCGACGGCGACGACGACGGTCTTGTCCATCTTGTCGCTGACGACCAGACCCTCACGGGTCTTGCGGAAACCGCGGTCCGTCTTGGTCTCTTCAGTCACGTTGCTCTCGCTCATCAGGCGCTCTCCACCGTCTCGATGCCCAGCTCGCGCTCACGCATCAGGGTGTAGATCCGCGCGATGTCCTTACGGACGGCCTTGAGCCGGCCGTGGTTCTCGAGCTGGCCCGTCGCCGCCTGGAAGCGGAGGTTGAACAGCTCTTCCTTGGCCTCGCGGAGCTTGTTGAGGAGCTCCTCGTTGCCCAGCTCGCGCAGCTCGGACGCCTTGGTACCGGCCGACATCACGCTTCACCTGCCTCGCGCTTGACGATCTTGCACTTCATCGGCAGCTTGTGAGCCGCACGGGTCAGGGCCTCGCGCGCGATCTTCTCGTTGGGGTACGACAGCTCGAACATCACGCGTCCGGGCTTGACGTTGGCGATCCACCACTCAGGAGAACCCTTACCGGAACCCATGCGGGTCTCGGCGGGCTTCTTGGTGAGGGGGCGGTCCGGGTAGATGTTGATCCAGACCTTGCCGCCACGCTTGATGTGGCGGGTCATGGCGATACGAGCGGCCTCGATCTGGCGGTTCGTCACGTACGCCGGGGTCAGCGCCTGGATGCCGTACTCGCCGAACGCGACCTGCGTGCCACCCTTGGACATGCCGTTGCGCTTGGGGTGGTGCTGCTTGCGGTGCTTGACCCTACGGGGGATCAGCATGACGGTCAGGCCTCCGTTCCGGTGCTCTCAGCCGGAGCGGCGGCGGCGGGAGCCTCGGCCTTGGGGGCCTCGGCGCCGGCAGCCTGCTGCGGCTTGCGACCGCGCCCGCCACGCTCGCCACCGCGGCCACCACGGGCCGGGCGGTCGGCGCCACCACGGGCCGGGCGGTTACCCGCACGGGCCGCAGCGTTCTCGGCGCGGACCTCGGCGATGTTCTTGACGTCGCCCTTGTAGATCCAGACCTTCACGCCGATGCGGCCGAAGGTCGTCTTGGCCTCGAAGAAGCCGTAGTCCACGTTCGCGCGGAGCGTGTGCAGGGGCACACGGCCCTCGCGGTAGAACTCCGAGCGGGACATCTCGGCGCCACCGAGGCGGCCACCGCACTGGATCTTGATGCCCTTGGCGCCGGCCTTCATCGCCGACTGCATGCTCTTACGCATGGCGCGGCGGAAGGAGACGCGGGAGGAGAGCTGCTCGGCGACGGCCTGGGCAACCAGCTGAGCGTCGGTCTCGGGGTTCTTGACCTCGAGGATGTTCAGCTGGACCTGCTTGCCCGTGAGCTTCTCGAGGTCACCGCGGATGCGGTCGGCCTCGGCGCCACGGCGGCCGATGACGATGCCCGGACGAGCGGTGTGGATGTCCACACGCACGCGGTCACGGGTGCGCTCGATCTCGACCTTGGAGATGCCGGCGCGCTCCATGCCGGACGTCATCATCCGACGGATGGCGACGTCTTCCTTGACGTAGTCCTTGTACAGCTTGTCGGCGTACCAACGCGACTTGAAGTCGGTCGTGACACCGAGCCGGAACCCGTGCGGGTTTACCTTCTGGCCCATTACCGGGTTCCTTCCTTGCTGCTGACGACCACGGTGATGTGGCTGGTCCGCTTGCGGATCCGGTAGGCACGGCCCTGGGCGCGCGGACGGAACCGCTTCAGGGTCGGGCCCTCGTCGACGTAGGCCTCGGAGACGAAGAGGCTGTCGACATCGGTGTGGTCGTAGTTGTGCGCGGCGTTGGCGATGGCGCTGTCCAGCACCTTGCCGACCGGCTGGCTCGCGGCCTGCGGGGCGAAACGCAGGACCGCCTGAGCCTCCGTGGCGCTCATGCCACGGATGAGGTCCACCACGCGGCGGGCCTTCATGGGCGTGACGCGGATGTACCGCGCCTGGGCCCTGGCTTCCATGGTTGTCCTTCCAGTGTCTGTCATGGTCATTCCACCCCGCGCTTAGCGGCGCTTCGACTTCCGGTCGTCCTTGACGTGACCCCGGAAGGTGCGCGTCGGCGAGAACTCGCCGAGCTTGTGGCCGACCATCGACTCGGTGACGAACACCGGAATGTGGGTCTTGCCGTTGTGCACCGCGAGCGTGTGGCCGAGCATGGCCGGCACGATCATGGAGCGACGGGACCAGGTCTTGATGACGTTCTTGGTGCCGGCTTCGTTCTGGGCGTCCACCTTCTTGATCAGGTGGTCGTCGACGAAGGGCCCCTTCTTCAAGCTACGAGGCATCTCAACCCGTCCTTAGCGCTTCTTGTTCGTCTTGCGGCGGCGGACGATGTACTTGTTCGACGCCTTCTTGGGCGAACGAGTACGGCCTTCCTTCTTGCCCCAGGGGGACACCGGGTGGCGACCACCCGAGGTACGGCCTTCGCCACCACCGTGCGGGTGGTCCACCGGGTTCATGACCACACCACGCACGGTCGGGCGGACGCCCAGCCAGCGCTTACGGCCCGCCTTACCCCAGTTGATGTTGCTCTGCTCGGCGTTGCCCACCTCGCCGACCGTGGCGCGGCAGCGCTGGTCGACCAGGCGGATCTCACCGGACGGCATGCGCAGGTGGGCCATCGAGCCCTCCTTCGCGAGCAGCTGCACCGAGGCGCCGGCGGAGCGGGCGAACTTCGCACCGCCGCCCGGACGCAGCTCGATGGCGTGCAGCGTGGTACCGACCGGGATGTTGCGCAGGGCAAGGTTGTTGCCCGGCTTGATGTCGGCCCCGGGACCGTTCTCGACGCGGTCGCCCTGGCTCAGGCCACGCGGCGCGAGGATGTAGCGCTTCTCGCCGTCCGCGTAGTGCAGGAGCGCGATGCGCGCGGTGCGGTTGGGGTCGTACTCGATGTGCGCGACCTTCGCCGGCACGCCGTCCTTGTCGTGACGACGGAAGTCGATCACGCGGTAGGCGCGCTTGTGGCCACCGCCCTGGTGGCGGACGGTCACACGACCGGAGTTGTTACGGCCACCCTTGCTGTGCAGGGGGCGGACCAACGACTTCTCCGGCGTGGACCGCGTGACCTCGACGAAGTCGGCGACGCTGGAGCCACGACGGCCCGGCGTAGTCGGCTTGTACTTGCGGATTCCCATTTCTCAGTCCTCGTCCGATATCGGACGATCCGGACCGCCCTCAGGCGGTCGGACCGCCGAAGATGTCGATACGGTCGCCCTCAGCGAGGGTCACGATCGCGCGCTTGGTGGACGCGCGCTGGCCGAAGCCGGTGCGGGTCCGCTTGCGCTTGCCCTGGCGGTTGATCGTGTTGACCCCGGTGACCTTGACCGAGAAGACCGACTGCACGGCCTGCTTGATCTGGGTCTTGTTGGCGCTCGGGTCCACGATGAACGTGTACTTGCCCTCGTCGAGAAGCGCGTAGCTCTTCTCGGAGACGACCGGCTTGAGCAGCACGTCACGGGGGTCCGTGAAGGACTTGCTCAGCGGGGTCTCGACGGTGTTCTTGCCCTCGGCGGCGTGGCGGCGCGCCTTGGCGACGCGCGCGGCCTTGGCCTTCTTCGCCGCCTTGGAGGCGATAGCGGGGTGACGGATAGCCATCAGACCTCGCTCCCTTCGGTGTCATTGGCCTTCGGGCCGGACACGAAGGACTCGAAGGCGGCCTGGGTGAAGACCACGTCGTCCGAGACGAGAACGTCGTACGTGTTCAGCTGGCCCGGCTCCAGGATGTGGATCTGGGGCAGGTTGCGGGCGGACAGCCACGCGGCCTCGTCGGCGCGGTCGACGACCAGGAGCAGGTTCTTGCGCTCCGAGATCTTGCCGAACAGCGTCTTGGCGGCCTTCGTGGAGGGGGTCTCGCCCTCGACCACGCCGGAGACGACGTGGATGCGGTTGTGGCGGGCCCGGTCGGTGAGGGCGTGGCGCAGGGCCGCGGCCTTCATCTTCTTCGGGGTCCGCTGCGAGTAGTCACGCGGCTGCGGGCCGTGGACGACGCCACCGCCGGCGAACTGCGGCGCACGGGTCGAACCCTGGCGGGCGCGGCCGGTGCCCTTCTGGCGGTACGGCTTCTTGCCGCCACCGCGAACCTCGCCGCGGGTCTTGGTCTTGTGCGTGCCCTGACGGGCAGCGGCGTTCTGCGCGACGACGACCTGGTGGATCAGCGGAATGCTGATCTTCTCCACGCCGAAGATCTCCGCGGGGAGCTCGACGCTACCGGTCTTCTCGCCCGCAGGCGAAAGGATGTCAACAGTGCTCATCGGTACCTCAGGCCCCCTTGGCCGCGGTGCGGACCAGGACGAGGCCGCCGTTCGGACCGGGAACCGCGCCCTTGATGAGCAGCAGACCCTTCTCCGCGTCAACGGCGTGGACGGTCAGGTTCTGGGTGGTGACACGCTCGTTGCCCATGCGACCCGCCATGCGGAGGCCCTTGAACACGCGGCCCGGGGTGGCGCAGCCACCGATGGAACCGGGGGAGCGGTGCTTGCGCTGGGTGCCGTGTCCGGCGCCGAGGCCCTTGAAGTTGTGACGCTTCATGACACCGGCGAAGCCCTTGCCCTTGCTCTTGCCGGTCACGTCGACCTTGATGCCGGCCTCGAACACCTCGGCGGTGATCTCCTGGCCGAGGGTGTACTCGCTGGCGTCAGCGGTACGGATCTCGACGAGGTGGCGGCGGGGAGTGACGTCGGCCTTGGCGAAGTGGCCCTTGAGGGGCTTGTTCACCTTGCGCGGGTCGATCTCGCCGAACGCGATCTGGACGGACTCGTAGCCGTCGACGTCGTTCGTGCGGACCTGGGTGACGATGTTGGGGCCGGCCTTGACGACGGTGACCGGAACAACGCGGTTGTTCGCGTCCCACACCTGCGTCATGCCGAGCTTCTCGCCCAGGATGCCCTTGATCTGCTTAGCCATCGTTCAGATCACCGGCCTCAGAGCTTGATCTCGATGTCGACACCGGCCGGGAGGTCGAGTCGCATCAGAGAGTCAACGGTCTTGGGGGTCGGGTCGAGGATGTCGATCAGGCGCTTGTGCGTGCGCATCTCGAAGTGCTCGCGCGAGTCCTTGTACTTGTGCGGCGACTTGATGACGCAGTACACGTTCTTCTCAGTGGGCAGCGGCACCGGGCCCGCGACCGACGCACCAGTGCGGGTCACCGTCTCGACGATCTTCTTCGCCGAGGAGTCGATGACCTCGTGGTCGTAGGCCTTGAGCCGGATGCGGATCTTCTGTCCCGCCATGGCTACTCAGTAGTCCTGTCTCTCTAACGCTCTGGAACCCGGCGGATTCCTTCTGCTGCCTTCGTTCCTCCGACCCACGCGGTCGGGCGTGTCGCGCTCCCGCTGACACAGATGTCCCTTGTTCGAACATCCCTGCTGGGAATGCACACGGCCCTTCCGGAACCGCAGGCCGGGGGCGAAGGCCCACCGGGTGCCTGGTCGGTGCCGCGCTGACACTTCCCGGAAGATTCCCGTACGTCCGCCCCAGCGCTGCCGTGGTGGCAGTTAGGGCGACGAGTACTGTGGGACTCGCTTCCGGTCCTCCCGGCGGGAGGCGCGCAGCATCAACACTCGACCGAGCAACTCGGACAGTCTGCCATATGGGGCGGGGGCTACGCCAATCGAGCCGAGGAGAATACCCCGGGGGTGACGTAGGTCAAACCGGTGGACGGGCGCGGTCCGCCGCTGAGCCGCTCCGACCCGGTACCCCGAGTGCTCTGTCAGATGCCCCAAGGGTCGGGGTGTGGCTTGAGGGCCGGATCCTGGGACCAGGTCAGACGCTTCTCGATCTGGTCCCCGGTGAGGTCGACGAGCCGGTCGGCCGCCCAGCCGTTCCACTGGACCGCACCAGGAAACTGCGGCAGCCGGAAGGCGGGAAGACGCGTCGGCAGCGCCTCGACGCGGTACACGGGCTTCTTGACCTCCCCGTCCAGCCGCTTCGGCTTCGACGACCTGCGCAGATCGAGGCAGTCGACCACCTGTTCCACCAGGTAGACGAAGTACTCATCGTGTTTGGCGCCCTTGATGTCGACCGGCACCAGACGACCGGCCGACGACAACGCTTCCCCCAGGCCGTCGGCGAGACGCCGGCTGAGCACGGGAGCGCCCGGTCTGCCGGAGGGGAACTCGCTCCTGGCCCAGCGCCGCTCGCCCATCCACTCCGCGCTCAGCCGTGCGGGCGGCTCCGCACCGGCACCGGCACTCTGCCAGCGCATGAGCTGACGCACTCCGACGCTGTCGAGATGCAGCTGCCGGTACTCACTGAGGCTCGGCAGGAGCCGGTATACCGACAGCGCTCCACCGGGCACGTCAGTCATCGCGTCACCATCCTTGTCCGTCGTCACACCGGCACAGTCCATCACGGTGCCGTCCACACGGCGTTCGCCGCCGGTTGCCCGCTCGCCAGCTCCCTCTCGACCTGCTGTCCGATGGAGCGAAGTTCCGAGCGCAGCGCGCCGCGGATGGCACGGGCTCCGTATCCGGCCGCCGTCATGCGGTCCACCGTGGTCTCCAGATGCGTGTTCAGGCGCAACAGGAACGGCTTGCGGTGTGTGAAGTTGTGCGGCCTCGGATGCCCCAGCGGGATCCCGTTCACCGCGTCGTTGATGTCGACGCCGTACCTCTCCAGCAGGGCCCGGCTCTCCGCCGCCCTGTTGCGCTTCATACCGGACGGCACGATGTGGGCGGCGGCTTCGCCCACACCCTTCCCCCGCCCTTCCCTCGCCAGGTTCTTCGCCAGCAGGTCGGCGTTCTCGGCACAGGTCAGCAACCCGAGGTAGTCGAGCCATGACAGCGGGTTCGGTACGTACGCCCTCGGGTTCGGTCCCGCGTCCAGCCCGAGCGGGTCAGAGCTGATGTAAGCCGCGTTGACCGGGTCGTAGTACCGGAAGAAGTTGTAGTGGAGCTGCGTCTCGGTGTCGAAGTACTGGCCGGGGAAGCGCAGCGGGGTGGAGGTGTCGTACGCCCCGTCCGGTGCCGTGAGTCCCCAGAGGGTGGCATCGGAGCGCCAGGCGATGTCACCGGCCTCCGAGACCAGCTCGGTCGGGGTGCCGACAAGATCGGTGACGATCGCGAAGAACCTCTCGTCGACAACCTCCTGAGGCGCGTCGGCGAGGGTGGTGCGCTCCGTCTGGGTCAGTGGGCGAGTGCCGTCTCGTTCCCAGGTCAGAGTGGACACCTCAGCTGAATCGGCGCGGACGGTCGTCTGCTCCACCAGATGTGCGCCGTCCCAGGTGAACCGGGTCTCCTCGGCGACGCCCTGTCCGTCGGAGGCCGGCCGCTGCTTGGCGATACGGCGTCCCAGCGGGTCGTAGAGGTAGCGCCATTCCGTTCCGTCAGGGGTGATGACCGAGGTGAGACGATCGTCGGCGTTCCAGGTGTAGCGCCAGATGTCGGGCTTGCGTGACAGCCTTGTCCTGCGGCGCAGCACGACCCGCCCGGCGGCGTCGTACTCGTAGTGGACGTCGCCCGCGCGCAGCACGCGGTTGCCCTGGTAGAGGCGTTCGCCGCGGGCCTCCTCGGCACCGTAGCGGTCCGGCCAGGCCGCCCGTGTCTGGTTGCCCTGCCCGTCGTAGGCGTAGGACTCCGTCCACTCCCCCGCGCGAACGCCGAGGACGCGTCCCACCAGGTCGAGGGCGAAGGTACGGCGTCCGGTCGAGCGGTCTTCGCATGCGGTGACGTGACCGTCGGGGCGGTATGTGTAGCTGCGATGCGTGAGCGGTGACAGGCTGCCCAGGGAGGTCAGCTGCTGTGTGCTGAGCCGGTCTCCCGCGTCCCAGCCCTGGGTGAGCGTGAGGGCCGAGTCGATGCTCCGGCTCGTCTCGCGACCGAGGCCGTCGTGGGCGAAGGCGAGGGTGTGGCCGACGGCGGCGAGCCGGATGCGGTGCCCGGCGGGATCGTACGTGTACGTCGTGACGGCACCACTCGGCGTGGTCCGGCGTGTCGGGCGGCCCGCGAGGTCGTACGCCGTGGCGAGGACCCTCCCGTCGACGGTCTCGGCGGTGACCCGCCCTCCACGGTCGTAGTCGTACGCGACCGTGGCGTCCGGCCCCGCGGCTCGCACGAGACGGCCGGAGCGGTCGTGGAGGAATGTGGTCACCTGGCCGTCCAGTACCGCCCGGATCCGGTTGCCGACCTCGTCGTAGGAGAACGCGGCTGTCTGCCCGACTGCGTTGGTGCGGCTCAGCAGCTGGCGGGCGGGGTCATAGGTGTAAGTGAGCGTATGACCGTCGAAGTCCGTCTCCGCCACCGTGTTGCCGACCGCGTCGTAGCGGTAGTCCCAGGTCAGGTCGCGTGCGTCGGTCACGCGGAGGAGCCGCAGTTCCGTGTCGTGAGTGAAGGTGTGACGGACGCCGTCCGGTGTCGTGCGCGAGGTGAGCAGATCGAAGGCACCGTATGTGCAGGTGGTGGTCCGGCCGAGTGCGTCGGTGTGGGTGAGCTGGTTGCCCTCGCCGTCGTAACTCCACCGCTGGACGCTGCCGTCGGGGTCGGTCCGGGACGTGAGGAGGCCTTCCACCGACCAGGTCCGTCGGGTCCGGCCGCCCAAGGGGTCGACGACCGTGGCGCACCGGCCGAACGGGTCGTACACGTACGTGGAGACCGCACCGAGCGGATCGGTGGCCGAAGTCGCCTGCCCGGCACGGTTGTTGGAGAACCGGTAGGTCGCACCTGTCGCATCCGTCAGGGAGGTCAGCGCTCCCGTCGCCTCGCGGGCGAACACAGTGGTGGCTCCGTCGGCGGTCGTCAGCGACGTGCAGTTGCCGCGCGCGTCCCACTCCTGACGGATGACACCGCCGTCGTACTCGGTGATCTCCACCGGCAGTCCGAGCTCGTTGTAGCGGGTCGTCGAGACGGAGCCGTCAGGCAGCCTCACGGTGGTCGGGCGGCCCGCGTCGTCCCACTCGAAGCGGAGCTCGCGGCCCAGTTGGTCGGTGCGCCTGAGCAGCCGGTCCCGGTCGTCCCACTCCTGGGTGACCGTGTGACCGAGCGCGTCGGTCTCCGCGATCAGCTGGTAAGCGCCGTTGAACTGGTAGTGCGTGGCATGCCCGAGCGAGTCGACGGCGACCGTGTGCCGGGCCTCGTCGTCGTACGCGAAGGTGTAGGAGAGAAAACCGTCCTTGCCGTGACCGGCCACGCAGCGGCCCTGCTCGTCGTATTCGAAGCGGTACCGGACTTCGTTGCGGTCCTCCCATCCCGTGATGCGCCGGTTGTCGTCGTAGTCGAAGCGCAGGGGCAGGCCGGAGGAGTTGCGGACGGCTGCGAGGTTGCCGCGTGCGTCGTAGCCGTAGCGGACCAGTGTCGGCCGGTCGGGGTGGCTGTCCAGGGTCAGCTCCGTGATCCTGCCGCTTTCGCAGGTCACGCCGATGCGGTAGCCCCCGTGGTGGACGACCTCCTCCGGTGTGCCGTCCGACCGGTACGTCACGCCGACCGTGTTGCCATTGCGGTCGCGGATCTCCGCCAGCGGAAGTTCGGCGACCGGCCGGTCGGGCAGCGGTCGGAACCGCAAGGTGTGACCGGTCTCGGGCCGGTGCACGACGAGCTCGCCTTGGGCGCTCCCGTCCCAGCTCAGCGGCCAGGCCGGGCCTGCCACCGGCAGGACCGGGGCATCCACGTCAGGGACGGGATAGTGCAGCACCATGCCGTCGTCGACGGTGAACCGCACACCGCTCTCGTCGAGCAGGAGGCGCTGGTCGAGCGTGCAGGTCCAGCTCGGCCCCAGGAGCCGGCCGCTGCGGACGCGGGTACGGTGATGGCGTTCCAGGACGAGCGGGAGCACACCGGCCAGTGTCACGTCCGTGGCGGACATGACCATCTCCCCGGTCGCCAGATCGACGGGGTCGCCGCGGGTGATGAGTTTCTTCATCTGCCGGCCGAAGGCGCTCGCGCCCTTGCCGAAGCCCTTGACGCCCATGGCCATGCCCTTGAGGCCGGTCTTGCCGAGCGCTTTCATGCCCTTGGCGAGTCCGCCGAGGGTGGTCAGGCCCTTCATGCCCGGTATGCAGTCCAGCGCAGCCAGCCCCACATCCCACAGGGACGCTTGGCCTTTCGAGTATTTGTAGAGCGTGTCGGCAAGCACCACGAGCGCCGCGATCAGCACGATCGCGCCCAGGATCGGACCGCCGATGATCATCGCCACAATGCCGACGACCGCGACGACGATCTTGCAGGCGGCGACGATGCTGTCCCAGTTGTCGGTGAACCAGTCGCCGCACCACGACCGGTTCTGGATACCCGCGTCGGAGGCCTCGTCGATCTTCGACTTGGCTTCCCGCGCCGCGTCGTCACGCATCTTGCGCGCGTCCTCGGCCATCTTCTTCGCGGCGGCGAGCGCGTCCTGCGCGTCGGATACGTCCGACTGCGCCTTGCTCTGGGCGGACTTGGCATGCTGCACGTCCCGCGTCGCCGACCGCACCTTGGCCTCATCAGGCTTCTCGGCGCCTTTGCTGCCGGTCGGGTCGTCCTTGTACTTGTCCGCCTCCTTGCCGGCCCGCGTCACCCACGAGTCGGCCGAGGTGAGACGGGACTGCGCCGAGGAAAGGCTGTCGCGCGCCTCCCGGCCCTTGCGCAGCGCCTTGTCCGCCAGCGACTGCGCACGCTCCAGCTTCGGCCAGAAGTCCGCCAGCGCATCCCCGCACATCTCATAGGACTTCTTCCGCTTCTTGAGGTTCTTCGGGACGTCGGCGAAGTCCTCCTTGAAGACATCCGCCGACTTGCCCGCCCACTCCAGAAGCGTGCCCTCCCCCGCCATGCCCTTGACCAGACGCAGCGCGTCGGAGACGTCGTCGGCGAAGTCGTGCAGGTGCTTCGCGAGTGTGCGCACCCGCTGCGGATCGCCAGGGGTCGGATCCTTGTCCAAGTCCAGGACATGCCAGTCCGCAGGCCTGTGCCCCGCCATACCGCAACCCCCGCCACGCGTACACCAACGTCAACAACCGTATGCACACGTGAACTTACAAGGCACAGCCGTTCGACGGAAAGGCGGTACTGTCGGCGGAGACTGCGGAGACCGGCGTCAGGAGATGTGTCCGCGTACCGCCCGCCGGGCATCCGCGACGGCGTAGGCGCACCGCAGCCACCAGACCTCCAGCCTGTCCCGCACCGCCACGTACACCCACCGCCGCTTGAACCACGGCGGCAGCTTCCGGAACGGTACGAAGGTCAAGGTGTCCCTGATGGGGTGCTCGGCGACTCCGCCGGGTCCCTCCGCGCGCAGGGCCGCGTACAGCTCGGGCGTCAACTCCCCGTTCAGGCGGGCCGCGTGACCCGCCGCCGTGAAGGCGAACCCCCGCTGGGCGGCGTCCGGCAGCCGCATGGCCCGGGCGATCCGCGGAGATGCCTCCGCCGGTGAGCAGTGGAACGCCAGGCCGATCACCGCCGTCCCGAGATGCGCCTCGCCACGCTCGAAGGCCACGTCCCACTCCCCCGGGTCGTCCAGCCCCAGCAGGCCCTCACCGCTGTCCCAGTCCCAGCCGAGAGACACGGGCGCGTCAGTCCGTGAAACGGAACGTCGACGTGATCGCGTCGAAGATGTCGAAGAAGGAGTCCGCGAGATCCAGGACCTGGCTGCTGCCGGCGACCAGGGCGACCTTGCCCTCCTGGCCAGGCACGGGGATGTACGTCTGCATCAGCACAGCCCTGATCGTGCGGTTGAGCGCGTCGCCCGGTACGGCGATGTCCTCGATGCCCTGCGTGCGCGCGGCCGGGCCGACACCCGGGATGTCCACCGTCGTCACCTTGCGCCAGGAGTCGCCCTCTCGCTTGGCCTCCTTGACCGCGAGCTGACTCGCGATGACGGCCGGGTCGTTCGACAACGGCTCACCGCGCTCGTTGCGGCCGCCCACGAGTGAAACGGTCACCGAACCCGTGATCGGCGTGTCCCCGCCGAAGCTCTCCGCCATACAGCCGCAGTACATCGCGCCCGACTTCCACGCGTCCGCGGCGGCCCTCCGGAGGAAGTCGACATACGCGTCCCGGTACTGCTCCAACTCCGGTCGCTGCTGCACCCGTTCGTTCACCATCCGCCGGATCGAGTCGTCGCGCGACTCCGGCCGTACGTCGAACTCCCACCACGACTCCGGCACCTTGATCCGGAAACCGCCCCGCTCGACGGTCAGGGTCTCCATGTAGCGGGCCATGGCGCCGGCCTCCCGTTCACTCGATCACAAGTCCGACCATCGTCCCACTGCGCGAGGACGAGGTACGACAAGATCAGCGGCGTGAGACGGACGAGACAGGCGATAGCCATGGACATGGCCGGTGCGGAGATCGAGCGGCGCAGGTCGCAGTGGAATACGGACGGGATCCAGGTGTCCTCCGTGCCCTGGGCCGACGATCGCGAGTGGCTGGTAGTGCACTTCAGCGCTGCGTGCTGGGCCGTGCGGCTGCTGGTGGAGGTGCACCGCAGCGGTCACGCGCGCCTGCACTTCGCTTCGACGAGCGAGAGCGAGCTCGGAGGCGAGGGCCAGGCCGTCCAGGAGCCCCGCCGGGTCGCCTCCGTGGAGGCGGTCGGTGCGCTGCTCGACGAGGCGGTGGCCCGGGCCGGGCGGATCAGCCTTCAGCCGGCGCAGCTCATCGCCCGTACCTGCACGACCGGCTGGCTGGACTGGATCCACGGCGAGCTGTGGCTGCTCCCCGATCAGCTGCTCCGCATCCGCGGCGGCATACCGGCCACCCTGACGGTCGGGCTCCTCGGGCCCGAACTGGCGACCCCGGCCACGTTCCGGACGCTCGCCCACGACCCCGACGCCATCCGCTCCGCCCACCGCACCAACAAGGTGCTCCCCCTCGCCGAGATCACGCACGTCCGGATCCACGGCGGCCTGACCACCTCCGGAATGTCGCTCTCCATGGCCGACGGGTCGCGCCACAAACTGCTCTGGATGTCCATGGAGCCCGCGCGCGGCCTCCTCAGGGACCGGCTTCTGCCGCTCCTGGGCCCTCGACTGGCTCACTGAGCTCCCGAAGCTGCCCCCACGTCCAGAAGGGGGAGTCCTTCGGCGGTGCCGGGCACCGCTCGGGCCGGACCTCCGACGGCACCGGCATCCTTCGGAACGCCGACTAGACGGAGGCCAGAAACTCAGACCAGGCCTCCGGCGTGAGCGCGAGCCGGGGACCTTCGGTGTGCTTGGAGTCCCGGACGTGGATGGTGTGGGGGCTATGGCGATCTCGACGCAGGAGTCGCCGTCGGGCCCACTGCTGTAGCTGCTCTTGAACCACGCCGGTTCAGCGTTGCGGATCATGTCTCTCCCAGCAGTTGCTCGATGAAGGCCAGCGACTCCCGCGGGGGAAGGGCCTGACCGCGGATGGTGCCGTAGCGCAATTCGAGGATCCGGATGTGCTTCGGATCAGTGGTCGGCCGGCCGGTGAAAGCGCCGTCGGACCGGCCCACCGCAGTGCCGTCCCCGAATTTCAGCACCTCGACCCTCCCGTTCAGACCGGGGTGTGCCTCGCTGCTCGTCGGCATCAGCTGAAGCCTGACGTTACGCAACCGCCCCACCTCCAGCAGACGCTCAAGCTGCTGACGCCACACCAATGTGCCTCCGACCGGTCGGAGCAGCGTCGCCTCCTCCTGGACGAAGCTCAGCGCAACACGTCACCACACAACCGCAGACATGCGACGGCCCCCGCCGGGACGGCAATCCGGCCGGCGCCCGCATCGACATCAAGTCCCTCGCGGCCCGCTTCCCGGAGGGCACGACCCGCATCGCCGCGGCCCTGCGCGAGCTGGAGGCACACGGCTACCTGCGCCGCACCCGCGAACGCGTCCCGGACGGCCGGATCATCACCCGAACGACCTCCTGCAACCAGCCGGGGCACAGCGGTCCCGACACCCCCCGCCCAACTGTGAGGAAGCGACCGAGGCACCCCAGGGGGCAAGCCCCTCCCCGCCGTACCGCGCCCGCCCCACCCCGCCCCCGCCCTCCTCCAGCAGGCCACGGACCTCCTCGGCCGGCTCCGCCGCGAAGACCCCCGCCTCCTCCTCTCCGCGACCGACACCGCCCACCTCGCCCCGGGCGTCGCCGCCTGGCTGGAGTGCGACGTCTCCCCGGCCGCCGTACGGCACGCCCTGACGACGGACCTCCCACCCGAGCCCCTCCACCGCCCGGCGGCCCTCCTGGCCCACCGCCTCACAGCCCAACTGCCACCCCCACCGCCCTTCGCCCCACCGCAGGCACCCCCTCCGCCCGCCCGTCACTTCCTCCAGACCTGCGACGGCTGCGACCGCGCCTTCCGCGCACCTCGATCCGGCCACTGCCGCGACTGCCGCGCCAGTCGAACCGAACCCGTATCAGGTCGTCGTCCGCAGCGAGCGGATCTACGTCGTCCAGATCACATACGTGGGCTTCTGACTCGCCACACGAGACGCAGCTCGCCGGCGCCCGTTGCAGGACAACGCAAAAGGGCCCGCACGACCGAAGTCGTGCGGGCCCCTTCGAGCCACTCAGGTCAGTGGACCCTCAAGCCAGTCCGAAGACTTACTTGTTGATCTTGGTGACCTGGCCGGCGCCCACGGTCCGGCCACCCTCACGGATGGCGAACTTCAGGCCCTCTTCCATGGCGACGGGCTGGATGAGCTCCACCTTCATCTCGGTGTTGTCACCCGGCATGACCATCTCGGTGCCCTCGGGGAGGGTCACCACGCCGGTCACGTCCGTCGTGCGGAAGTAGAACTGCGGGCGGTAGTTGTTGAAGAACGGCGTGTGGCGGCCACCCTCGTCCTTGGACAGGATGTAGGCCTGCGCCTCGAACTCGGTGTGCGGGGTGACCGAGCCCGGCTTGATGATGACCTGGCCGCGCTCGACGTCCTCGCGCTTGATGCCACGGAGGAGCAGACCGACGTTCTCACCGGCCTGGCCCTCGTCGAGGAGCTTGCGGAACATCTCGATGCCGGTGACCGTGGTGGTGGTCTTCTCCTGCTTGATGCCCACGATGTCAACGGTCTCGTTGACCTTGAGGACACCACGCTCGATACGACCGGTGACGACGGTGCCACGACCGGTGATCGTGAAGACGTCCTCGATCGGCATCAGGAACGGCTTGTCGACGTCGCGCTCGGGCTGCGGGATGTTCTCGTCCACGGCCTTCATGAGCTCGAGGACGGAGTTGCCCCACTCCTTGTCGCCCTCGAGCGCCTTGAGCGCCGAGACCTTGACGACCGGCAGGTCGTCGCCCGGGAACTCGTACTCGGAGAGGAGCTCACGGACCTCGAGCTCGACGAGCTCCAGGATCTCCTCGTCGTCCACCATGTCGGCCTTGTTCAGGGCGACGACGATGTACGGAACGCCGACCTGGCGGGCCAGGAGCACGTGCTCCTTGGTCTGCGGCATCGGGCCGTCGGTGGCGGCGACCACGAGGATGGCGCCGTCCATCTGCGCCGCACCCGTGATCATGTTCTTGATGTAGTCCGCGTGACCGGGGCAGTCGACGTGGGCGTAGTGACGCGTCTCGGTCTGGTACTCGACGTGCGCGATGGAGATGGTGATACCGCGCTGGCGCTCCTCAGGAGCCTTGTCGATCTGGTCGAAGGCCGAGGCCTCGTTCAGGTCCGGGTACGCGTCGTGCAGCACCTTGGTAATGGCGGCCGTGAGGGTCGTCTTACCGTGGTCGATGTGACCGATGGTGCCGATGTTGACGTGCGGCTTAGTCCGCTCGAACTTCGCCTTCGCCACTGGGGTCCTCCTGTGGAGTGGTTCTGGTACGCCTTACTCATCGGCGCCAGGTGATCTTTGCTGGAAAGCCCGGGCCCCGGGGCACTCTCACCGCGATTGCGGCGGAATGCCCCTCAAGGCTCCGGAGTCAAGCCTACGGCGTGTAGACGCGGTGCGTTACTCGCCCTTGGCCTTCGCGATGATCTCCTCGGCGACGTTCCGGGGAACCTCGGCGTAGGAGTCGAACTGCATGGAGTAGCTCGCACGGCCGGACGTCTTGCTGCGCAGGTCGCCGACGTAACCGAACATCTCCGAGAGGGGCACGAGGCCCTTCACGACGCGGGCACCGGCCCGCTCCTCCATGGCCTGGATCTGACCACGGCGGGAGTTGATGTCGCCGATGACCTCACCCATGTAGTCCTCGGGCGTGGTGACCTCGACGGCCATCATCGGCTCAAGGAGCACGGGGGACGCCTTGCGCGCGGCCTCCTTGAAGGCCTGCGAACCGGCGATCTTGAACGCGAGCTCGGAGGAGTCGACCTCGTGGTAGCCACCGTCGATGAGCGTGACGCGGACGCCCGTCATCTCGTAGCCCGCGAGGATGCCGAACTGCATGGCCTCCTGCGCACCGGCGTCCACCGAAGGGATGTACTCCTTCGGGATACGGCCACCGGTGACCTTGTTCACGAACTCGTACGACGCGTCGCCGCCCTCGATCGGCTCGATCGCGATCTGCACCTTGGCGAACTGGCCGGTACCACCAGTCTGCTTCTTGTGCGTGTAGTCGACGCGCTCGACGGCCTTGCGGATCGTCTCGCGGTAGGCGACCTGCGGCTTGCCGACGTTGGCCTCGACCTTGAACTCACGGCGCATACGGTCGACCAGCACCTCGAGGTGCAGCTCGCCCATACCACCGATGATGGTCTGGCCGGTCTCCTCGTCCGAGTGGACCTGGAAGGACGGGTCCTCCTCGGCCAGGCGCTGGATGGCGACACCCAGCTTCTCCTGGTCGCCCTTGGACTTGGGCTCGATGGCGACCTGGATGACCGGCGCCGGGAAGTCCATGGACTCCAGGATCACCGGGTTCTTGTCGTCGGACAGCGTCTCACCGGTGGTGGTCTGCTTCAGGCCCATGACGGCGACGATGTCGCCGGCGCCCACCGAGTCGATCTCCTCACGCTTGTTCGCGTGCATACGGTAGATCTTGCCGATGCGCTCCTTCTTGCCCTTGACGGAGTTCAGCACGGCGGTGCCGGACTCCAGGCGGCCCGAGTAGACCCGGACGAAGGTGAGCTTGCCGAGGTGCGGGTCGCTCATGATCTTGAAGGCGAGCGCGGCGAGGGGCTCGTCCTCGGACGGCTTGCGCGCGATGACCTGCTCCGGGTCCTTGACGTCGTGGCCCTCGATGGCCTCGACGTCGAGCGGGGTGGGCAGGTAGCGCACGACCGCGTCGAGCAGGGGCTGAACGCCCTTGTTCTTGAACGCGGTGCCGCAGAACACGGGGGTGACGGTGGTGCCGCCGCTCTTGCCCGACGCGATGGTGATACGACGGATCGCGGCGTAGAGCTGCTCCACGGTGGGCTCGGTGCCCTCCAGGTACAGCTCCATCAGCTCTTCGTCGTTCTCGGCAACGGCCTCGAGCAGCTTGCCGCGGTACTCCTCGGCAGCCTCGGCGTGGGTGTCCGGGATGTCGACGGTGTCGTACATCTCGCCCTTGGTCGCCTCGGCCGACCAGACCAGGGCCTTCATCGTCACGAGGTCGATGACGCCCTTGAAGTCCGCCTCCGCACCGATCGGCAGCTGCATGACCAGCGGCTGCGCGCCCAGGCGGTCCGAGATCATGTCCACGCAGCGGTGGAACTCGGCGCCGGTACGGTCCAGCTTGTTGACGAAGCAGATGCGCGGCACGCCGTAGCGGTCGGCCTGACGCCACACCGTCTCGGACTGCGGCTCGACACCGGCGACACCGTCGAACACCGTCACGGCACCGTCGAGCACGCGCAGGGAGCGCTCCACCTCGACGGTGAAGTCGACGTGACCCGGGGTGTCGATGATGTTGATGGTGTAGTCGTTGTCTTCGAGCGGCCAGTGACAGGTGGTCGCAGCAGACGTGATCGTGATGCCACGCTCCTGCTCCTGCTCCATCCAGTCCATGGTGGCAGCGCCGTCGTGGACCTCACCGATCTTGTAAGACACACCGGTGTAGAACAGGATCCGCTCGGTGGTGGTCGTCTTGCCCGCGTCGATGTGGGCCATGATCCCGATGTTGCGGACCTTGGCCAGGTCAAGTGAAGTGGTAGCCATAAGGCTTCAGTCTTCTCTCGGTCTCGATGTGGGTAGCGACTACCAGCGGTAGTGCGCGAAGGCCTTGTTGGACTCGGCCATCTTGTGGGTGTCCTCGCGCTTCTTCACAGCGGCACCGAGGCCGTTGGAGGCGTCGAGAAGTTCGTTGAGCAGACGCTCGGTCATGGTCTTCTCGCGACGGGCGCGGGAGTAACCGACCAGCCAGCGCAGCGCGAGCGTGTTGGCGCGACCGGGCTTGACCTCGATCGGAACCTGGTACGTCGCACCACCGACACGGCGGGACTTGACCTCGAGGGTCGGCTTGATGTTCTCCAGCGCGCGCTTCAGCGTGATGATCGGGTCGTTGCCCGTCTTCTCACGCAGACCCTCCATGGCGCCGTAGACGATGCGCTCGGCGGTGGAGCGCTTGCCGTTCAGCAGCACCTTGTTGATGAGGGAGGTCACCAGAGGAGAACCGTAGACCGGGTCGATGATGACCGGGCGCTTCGGGGCGGGGCCCTTACGAGGCATTCTTACTTCTCCTTCTTGGCGCCGTAGCGGCTGCGGGCCTGCTTGCGGTTCTTGACACCCTGGGTGTCGAGCGATCCGCGGATGATCTTGTAGCGAACACCCGGCAGGTCCTTCACACGGCCGCCGCGCACGAGCACGATGGAGTGCTCCTGCAGGTTGTGTCCCTCACCCGGAATGTAAGCTGTGACCTCGATCCCGCTGGTCAGACGCACACGCGCGACCTTACGCAGGGCCGAGTTCGGCTTCTTCGGGGTGGTCGTGAACACACGCGTGCAGACGCCGCGACGCTGAGGGGAACCCTCGAGTGCGGGCGTCTTGTTCTTCTCGACCTTGTCCTGCCGGCCCTTGCGGACCAGCTGCTGGATCGTAGGCACTACTTCTCCGGTTTCTGTGTGCCGAATGGTGAAGCTAACCTGGAACGTCGCCGACCCACGCGGTCGGGTGTGTCGAATCCCGCGGACTCCCGCCGCCAGGCAGAAAACACGCAGATTGCGGTGGCCGGTATCAGGCTCGCCGTGCGGTTCATGGCACACACGCAAGCCAGGGCACACCCCAGGCACAAGGTCTGAGCGTACCTACCGCATTCGCTGCGGTCAAAACAAATGGGCACCGCCCGCATCGCCAGGCGGGACATGTCAAGCCCCTCGGCCGTTGTCGATCTTCAATTCGTCGGCGAGTGTCCGATATGCATACCTTCAGGATGCTACGACAGACACCACTGTCAGCAACACCAGAACGAGTGCCCAACCTGCCGTCGACAACCACCCGAGCACCAGGCCGGTCAGCGCGAGCCCGTCCCCCAGCTCCCCCCGGTTGCGGATCTCGGCCCGGGCCACATGCCCCAGCACGACGGCCGGGATCCCTGTCAGCCCCATGGTGGGCACACACAGCAGCCCGCACACCCCGGCCGCGACGGCCTTCCCGTTGGTCCGTGGCCGCGGCACGGGCAGGTACGACGCCGGCACGGGCGCGAACGAGGCCGGGCGCGGCAGCGGCCCCTGCGGCAGATCCGCGACGAGCAGCGCCAGCTCCCCCACCGTCCGCGCCGCGTAGGCCCGCCCCACCCGCTTCTCGAACTCACCGTGCTCCAGACGCCCCTCGCCGTACCCGGCTCTGAGCACGTCCACGGCCCGCTCCCGGTCGGCGTGCGACGCGAGCATCGACGGGGCACCGGAGCCCTGCCAGGGCTGCCAGGACGGATAGGGCTGCGACACGGAGCACCTCCCCGGGGCCGGACGTCCTTCCATCATGCGCCGAAGCGGGGATTCCGGCACAGGTGGCGTCCACGACAGGGCACCGCCTGTCGGCCGGACGGCGGACACGCCGAAGGGCGGCCACCCCGCAGGGTGACCGCCCTTCGACTCAAGCGACTCGCTTACTGGTTGTACGGACCGTAGTCGTAGTCCTCCAGCGGAACGGCCTGGCCGGAGCCCGTGCCGAACGGCGAGTAGTCGATGTCGTCGTAGCCGACGGCCGAGTACATCGCGGCCTTGGCCTCCTCGGTCGGCTCGACCCGGATGTTGCGGTAGCGGGACAGACCCGTACCGGCCGGGATGAGCTTACCGATGATGACGTTCTCCTTGAGGCCGATGAGGCTGTCGGACTTGGCGTTGATCGCCGCGTCCGTCAGGACTCGGGTCGTCTCCTGGAAGGAGGCGGCCGACAGCCAGGATTCCGTCGCCAGCGAGGCCTTGGTGATACCCATGAGCTGCGGACGACCCGAAGCCGGGTGACCGCCCTCCTGGACCACACGACGGTTCTCGTGCTCGAACTTCGAGCGCTCGACCAGCTCGCCGGGCAGCAGCTCGGCGTCGCCCGACTCGATGATCGTCACGCGGCGCAGCATCTGCCGGATGATGATCTCGATGTGCTTGTCGTGGATCGACACGCCCTGCGAGTTGTAGACCTTCTGGACCTCGCCGACCAGGTGGACCTGGACGGCACGCTGACCCAGGATGCGCAGCACGTCGTGCGGGTTGGTGGCACCCACGGTGAGCTTCTGGCCCACCTCGACGTGCTCACCCTCGCTGACCAGGAGACGGGCACGCTTGGAGATCGGGAACGCCGTCTCGTCGCTGCCGTCGTCCGGGGTGACGACGATCTTCTTGGTCTTCTCGGTCTCCTCGATCCGCACGCGGCCCTGGGCCTCGGAGATCGGGGCGACACCCTTCGGGGTACGGGCCTCGAAGAGCTCGACGACACGCGGCAGACCCTGGGTGATGTCGTCACCGGCCACACCACCGGTGTGGAAGGTACGCATCGTCAGCTGGGTACCGGGCTCACCGATGGACTGGGCGGCGATGATGCCGACCGCCTCACCGATGTCGACCAGCTTGCCGGTGGCCAGCGAACGGCCGTAGCACATCGCGCAGGTACCGACGGCGGACTCGCAGGTCAGGACCGAGCGGGTCTTGACCTCCTCGACGCCGCGCTGGACGAGCTCCTCGATGAGGACGTCGCCCAGGTCGGTGCCGGCCGGGGCCAGCACCTGACCGTCGACCACGATGTCCTCGGCGAGGCAGCGCGCGTACACGGACGTCTCGACGTCCTCGGTCTTGACCAGACCGCCCTCGGCGTTCCGGTCCGCGATCTTGAGGCGCAGACCGCGCTCGGTGCCGCAGTCCTCCTCGCGAATGATGACGTCCTGGGAGACGTCGACCAGACGACGGGTGAGGTAACCCGAGTCGGCGGTACGCAGAGCGGTGTCCGCCAGACCCTTACGGGCACCGTGCGTGGAGATGAAGTACTCCAGCACGGACAGGCCCTCACGGAAGGACGCCTTGATCGGACGCGGGATCGTCTCGTTCTTCGCGTTCGACACCAGACCACGCATACCGGCGATCTGACGCATCTGCATCATGTTGCCTCGTGCACCCGAGTTCACCATCATGAAGATCGGGTTGGTCTTCGGGAAGTTGTCGTTCATCGCCTCGGCGACCTCGTTGGTCGCCTTGGTCCAGATCGCGATGAGTTCCTGCGTGCGCTCGTCCTTGGTGATCAGACCGCGCTCGTACTGCTTCTGGACCTTCTCGTCCTGCGCCTCGTACCCGCGGACGATCTCCTTCTTCGCCTCGGGAACGACGACGTCGGAGATGGCCACGGTGACGCCGGAACGGGTCGCCCAGAAGAAGCCGGCCGCCTTCAGGTTGTCGAGCGTCGCCGCCACGATGACCTTCGGGTAGCGCTCGGCGAGGTCGTTGACGATCTCGGAGAGCTGCTTCTTGCCGACCTCGTAGTCGACGAACGGGTAGTCCTCGGGCAGCAGCTCGTTGAAGAGCGCGCGGCCCAGGGTGGTGTTCAGCCGGAAGCTGTCACCCTGCTGCCACTCGGGCTCACCCTCCTCGCGCGCCGGCGGGGTCCAGCCGCGCGGCGGGATGGTGCCGACCGGGAAACGGACGTCGATCTTCGACTGGAGCGACAGCTCGCCCGCGTCGAAGGCCATGATCGCCTCGGCGACCGAGGCGAAGGAACGGCCCTCGCCCTTGAGGTCGCGCATCTCGCCGTCGGTGGTGAGGAAGAACAGACCGAGGACCATGTCCTGGGTCGGCATCGTCACCGGACGGCCGTCGGCCGGCTTGAGGATGTTGTTCGAGGACAGCATCAGGATGCGGGCCTCGGCCTGCGCCTCCGCGGACAGCGGCAGGTGCACGGCCATCTGGTCACCGTCGAAGTCCGCGTTGAACGCGGTGCAGACGAGCGGGTGGATCTGGATGGCCTTGCCCTCGACCAGCTGCGGCTCGAAGGCCTGGATGCCGAGGCGGTGCAGCGTGGGCGCACGGTTCAGCAGAACCGGGTGCTCCGCGATGACCTCTTCCAGCACGTCGTACACGACCGTGCGGCCGCGCTCGACCATGCGCTTGGCGCTCTTGATGTTCTGCGCGTGGTTCAGGTCGACCAGGCGCTTCATCACGAACGGCTTGAAGAGCTCCAGCGCCATCGCCTTCGGCAGACCGCACTGGTGCAGCTTCAGCTGCGGACCGACGACGATCACGGAACGCGCGGAGTAGTCCACACGCTTACCGAGCAGGTTCTGGCGGAAGCGACCCTGCTTACCCTTCAGCATGTCGCTGAGGGACTTCAGCGGGCGGTTACCGGGACCGGTGACCGGACGGCCACGACGACCGTTGTCGAACAGCGCGTCGACGGCCTCCTGGAGCATGCGCTTCTCGTTGTTCACGATGATCTCGGGCGCACCGAGGTCGAGAAGCCGCTTCAGGCGGTTGTTCCGGTTGATCACACGGCGGTACAGGTCGTTCAGGTCGGAGGTCGCGAAGCGGCCACCGTCCAGCTGCACCATCGGACGCAGGTCCGGCGGGATGACCGGCACGCAGTCGAGCACCATGCCCTTGGGGCTGTTGCTGGTCTGCAGGAACGCGGAGACGACCTTCAGGCGCTTGAGCGCACGGGTCTTCTTCTGGCCCTTGCCGGTACGGATGATCTCGCGGAGGCGCTCGGCCTCCTCGTCGAGGTCGAAGGACTCCAGGCGCTTCTGCAGCGCCGCGGCACCCATCGAGCCGTCGAAGTACGTGCCGAAGCGGTCACGCAGCTCGCGGTAGAGCAGCTCGTCGCCCTCCAGGTCCTGGACCTTGAGGTTCTTGAAGCGGTTCCACACCTCGTCGAGCCGGTCGATCTCGCGCTGCGCACGGTCGCGCAGCTGCTTCATCTCACGCTCGGCACCCTCGCGCACCTTGCGGCGCACGTCGGCCTTGGCGCCCTCGGCCTCCAGCTCGGCCAGGTCGGTCTCGAGCTTCTTGGCGCGGGCCTCCAGGTCGGCGTCGCGGCGCTGCTCGATCTGCTGGCGCTCGACGGAGACGTGGGCCTCCAGCGAGGGCAGGTCGCGCGTACGGCGCTCCTCGTCGACGTACGTGATCATGTACGCCGCGAAGTAGATGACCTTCTCGAGGTCCTTGGGAGCCAGGTCGAGCAGGTAGCCCAGCCGGCTCGGGACGCCCTTGAAGTACCAGATGTGCGTGACCGGGGCGGCCAGCTCGATGTGGCCCATCCGCTCACGGCGCACCTTGGCGCGGGTGACCTCGACGCCACACCGCTCACAGATGATGCCCTTGAAGCGGACACGCTTGTACTTGCCGCAGTAGCACTCCCAGTCCCGGGTCGGACCGAAGATCTTCTCGCAGAAGAGTCCGTCCTTTTCGGGCTTGAGCGTGCGGTAGTTGATCGTCTCGGGCTTCTTGACCTCGCCGTGGCTCCACTGACGGATGTCGTCAGCGGTGGCCAGACCGATCCGGAGCTCGTCGAAGAAGTTGACGTCGAGCACTATGCGTCAATCCCTCTCAGGGTTGTAAGTCATGGGGTCTGATACGGGGGTCCTGGGGCCGGCGGCCTTCATGACGAAGGCCGCCGAACTCCCGTCAGACCTCTTCGACGCTGCTCGGCTCACGCCGGGACAGGTCGATGCCAAGCTCCTCCGCAGCGCGGAAGACGTCCTCGTCGGTGTCGCGCATCTCGATGGACATGCCGTCCGAGGACAGCACCTCCACGTTGAGGCACAGGGACTGCATCTCCTTGATGAGCACCTTGAAGGACTCGGGGATGCCGGGCTCGGGGATGTTCTCGCCCTTGACGATGGCCTCGTAGACCTTCACGCGGCCGGTCACGTCGTCGGACTTGATGGTCAGCAGCTCCTGGAGGGCGTACGCGGCGCCGTAAGCCTCCAGCGCCCACACCTCCATCTCACCGAAGCGCTGGCCACCGAACTGGGCCTTACCACCCAGCGGCTGCTGGGTGATCATCGAGTACGGACCGGTCGACCGGGCGTGCAGCTTGTCGTCGACCAGGTGGTGCAGCTTGAGGATGTACATGTAGCCGACCGAGATCGGCTCCGGGAACGGCTCGCCGGAGCGGCCGTCGAACAGCGGTGCCTTACCGGTCGGGAGCACCATGCGCTCGCCGTCGCGGTTCGGGATCGTGTGGTTCAGCAGACCGGCCAGCTCGTCCTCACGCGCACCGTCGAAGACGGGGGTGGCGACGTTGGTGCCCGGCGCGACCTGGTCGGCCTCGATGGCCTGGAGGCGCTGCGCCCAGTCGTCCGCGAGGCCGGAGACGTCCCAGCCGCGGCTGGCGAGCCAGCCGAGGTGGATCTCCAGGACCTGACCCGGGTTCATTCGGGACGGCACACCGAGCGGGTTGAGGATGATGTCGACCGGGGTGCCGTCCTCCAGGAACGGCATGTCCTCGATCGGCAGGATCTTCGAGATGACGCCCTTGTTGCCGTGCCGGCCGGCGAGCTTGTCACCGTCGGTGATCTTGCGCTTCTGCGCGACGTAGACGCGCACCAGCTGGTTCACACCGGGGGGAAGCTCGTCGCCCTCCTCGCGGTCGAAGACGCGGACGCCGATGACCTTGCCGGTCTCGCCGTGCGGCACCTTCAGCGAGGTGTCACGGACCTCACGGGCCTTCTCACCGAAGATCGCGCGCAGCAGGCGCTCTTCCGGCGTCAGCTCGGTCTCACCCTTGGGCGTGACCTTGCCGACGAGGATGTCACCGGCGATGACCTCGGCACCGATGCGGATGATGCCGCGCTCGTCGAGGTCGGCGAGGACCTCCTCGGAGACGTTCGGGATATCCCGGGTGATCTCCTCGGGGCCGAGCTTGGTGTCACGGGCGTCGACCTCGTGCTCCTCGATGTGGATCGAGGAGAGGACGTCGTCCTGCACGAGGCGCTGCGACAGGATGATCGCGTCCTCGTAGTTGTGACCCTCCCACGGCATGAACGCCACGAGCAGGTTCTTGCCCAGCGCCATCTCGCCGTTCTGGGTGGCCGGACCGTCGGCCAGGACCTGGCCCTCGATGATCCGGTCGCCCTCGTTGACGATGACCTTCTGGTTGACCGAGGTGCCCTGGTTGGAGCGGGCGAACTTGGCCAGCCGGTACGTGATGTACGTGCCGTCGTCGTTGGCGGTGGTGATGTAGTCCGCGGAGACCTCCTGGACCACACCGGGCTTCTCGGCCTTGACCACGTCGCCGGCGTCGACCGCGGAGCGGTACTCCATGCCGGTGCCGACGAGCGGGGACTCGGACTTAATCAGCGGCACGGCCTGACGCATCATGTTCGCGCCCATGAGGGCACGGTTGGCGTCGTCGTGCTCGAGGAAGGGGATCATGGCGGTCGCGACCGACACCATCTGGCGCGGCGAGACGTCCATGTAGTCCACGTCTTCACCGGTGACGTAGTCGACCTCGCCGCCCTTGCGGCGGACCAGCACCCGGGCCTCGGCGAAGCGGAGGTCGTCCGTCAGCTGCGCGTTGGCCTGCGCGATGACGAAGCGGTCCTCCTCGTCGGCGGTCAGGTAGTCGACCTCGTCGGTGACCTGGCCCTCGAACACCTTGCGGTACGGGGTCTCCACGAAACCGAACGCGTTGACCCGGCCGTAGGAGGCGAGCGAGCCGATCAGACCGATGTTCGGGCCTTCGGGCGTCTCGATCGGGCACATGCGGCCGTAGTGCGAGGGGTGCACGTCACGGACCTCGAAGCCGGCCCGCTCACGGGAGAGACCACCCGGGCCAAGAGCCGACAGACGGCGCTTGTGGGTGAGACCCGACAGCGGGTTGTTCTGGTCCATGAACTGCGACAGCTGGCTGGTGCCGAAGAACTCCTTGATGGAGGCGACGACCGGCCGGATGTTGATCAGGGTCTGCGGCGTGATCGCCTCGACGTCCTGGGTCGTCATCCGCTCGCGGACGACTCGCTCCATACGCGCCAGACCCGTACGGACCTGGTTCTGGATGAGCTCGCCGACGCTGCGCAGGCGGCGGTTGCCGAAGTGGTCGATGTCGTCGGTCTCGACGACGATCTCCGTACCGCTGTCGCCGACCGTCTCGGTCTCGCCCGCGTGCAGCTTCACCAGGTACTTGATCGTCGAGATGATGTCCTCGACGGTCAGGATGCCCGCGTCCAGCGGAGCGTCCGCACCCAGCTTCTTGTTGACCTTGTAGCGGCCGACCTTGGCCAGGTCGTAGCGCTTGGGGTTGAAGTAGAGGTTCTCGAGCAGCGTCTGCGCGGCCTCACGCGTGGGGGGCTCGCCCGGACGCAGCTTGCGGTAGATGTCGAGCAGCGCGTCGTCCTGGCCCTGGGTGTGGTCCTTCTCCAGGGTGGCGCGCATGGACTCGTACTCGCCGAACTCCTCGAGGATCTGCTCGGTGGTCCAGCCGAGCGCCTTGAGCAGGACGGTGACGGACTGCTTGCGCTTGCGGTCGATGCGGACACCGACCATGTCGCGCTTGTCGATCTCCATCTCCAGCCAGGCACCCCGGGACGGGATGATCTTCGCGGAGAAGATGTCCTTGTCGGACGTCTTGTCGATGGAGGAGTCGAAGTAGACACCGGGCGAACGGACGAGCTGCGACACCACGACACGCTCGGTGCCGTTGATGACGAAGGTGCCCTTGTTCGTCATGAGCGGGAAGTCGCCCATGAAGACCGTCTGGGACTTGATCTCGCCGGTCTCGTTGTTCGTGAACTCAGCGGTGACGAAGAGCGGGGCCGCGTACGTGAAGTCGCGCTCCTTGCACTCGTCGATGGAGTTCTTCGGCGGCTCGAAGCGGTGGTCGCGGAAGGTCAGCGACATCGACCCGCTGAAGTCCTCGATCGGGGAGATCTCCTCGAAGATCTCCTCGAGCCCGGACTTGGTGGGGACGTCCTGACCGTTCTCGAGAGCCTCCTCGACCCGACTCTGCCAGGCGGTGTTGCCGAGCAGCCAGTCGAAGCTCTCGGTCTGCAGCGCGAGCAGGTTCGGAACCTCGAGAGGCTCCTTGATCTTTGCAAAAGAGATGCGCAGCGGGGCAGTGCTGGCGGCGTTGTTCGTATTCGCGGTCGAGGCGTTGCGCGAGGCGGCCAAGAGGGGGTCCTTCCGAGGGCTCGGACTCACTACGCGCGTACCGGCCCCTCTCCCGTACACGGAGACAAGCTGTGCCTTGAGGGCCGAAAGGCCAGGTCAGGCATGTCTTGTCATCGATGCTCGGGCGAGGGCAGACCCCTGGTGACGGGCAGGGGACAGCTAACAGGCAGCGCAAAGGGTCAGTGTAGCCACTTGGCACACTGATGTCCAGTGCGGGTCCTGGAACCCGTGTTCACCCTCGTTGTTCCACTCCTGCGACAAGGCGCTGCCCTCAACGCACGTTAGTACTGCCCTCTTCGTCGTCGATCCATGCCTCGGATTCGGATCCTGTGACGACGCGTCCTGAGAATTGCGCGCTGCGTGCGGTTCGTCAAGGCCCCTCTGCCCGATCCGGGGCCGCCCGGAGACACGACGAAGATCACCATACCCCCCGTCACCGGGGCTTCAAGGCAACCGTGGCCCACCCCCGAGAACGCCGAAGAGCGACCACCCGGATGGATGATCGCTCTTCCGCGCTTACGCGTTACACGTCCGGCGGGACGTGTTGTGGATCCTGACGGATCCGAGGGTCTTACTTGACCTCGACGGAGGCGCCGGCGCCCTTGAGGGACTCGGCGGCCTTCTCGGCGGCGTCCTTGGCGACCTTCTCGAGAACGGGCTTCGGGGCGCCGTCCACGAGGTCCTTGGCCTCCTTCAGACCCAGGGAGGTCAGCTCACGCACGACCTTGATGACCTGGATCTTCTTGTCGCCGGCACCCGTGAGGATGACGTCGAACTCGTCCTGCTCGGCCTCGGCCTCGGCCGGGGCGGCGGGGCCGGCCGGGCCGGCGACGGCGACGGCCGCGGCGGCGGTGACGTCGAACTTCTCCTCGAACGCCTTCACGAACTCGGAGAGCTCGATGAGGGTCATCTCCTCGAACTGCGCGAGCAGGTCTTCCTGGCTGAGCTTCGCCATGATGGCGGTCCTTCCACTAAATCGGCAGGTGCCGGATGTACATGTGAGGCGGGCGTACGTTCGGCCCGCGACGGTCGCCGCGTTCAGGCAGCGGCGGCCGGGATGCGAGCCGAGTTACTCGGCACCGCCCTGCTCGTCCTGCTTGGCACGGAGCGCGTCCACGGTGCGGACGAGCTTCGAGGGAAGCGCCTGGAAGAGCTGAGCAGCCTGGGACTGCTTGCCCTTGAAGGCACCCGCCAGCTTGGAGAGCAGAACCTCGCGGGACTCGAGGTCCGCAAGCTTCTTGATCTCATCGGCGGACATCGCCTTGCCGTCAAGGACGCCGCCCTTGATGACGAGGTTGGGGTTGTCCTTGGCGAAGTCACGGAGACCCTTCGCCGCCTCGACCGGGTCACCGGTCACGAAGGCGACGGCCGACGAACCCGCAAAGAGGTCGTCCAGCGTCGTGATCCCGGCCTCGTTGGCCGCAATCTTGGTCAGCGTGTTCTTCGCCACACGGTACTGAGCGTTCTCACCGAGTGAACGACGCAGCTGCTGGAGCTGCGCGACGGTGAGACCGGTGTACGCGGTAACGACAGCAGCGTTGGAGTTGCGGAACTTGTCCCGCATCTCCTCGACGGCATCGACCTTGTCAGGCCTCGCCATGAGCCTCGGCCTCCTTCCGGGTGATTCGGACCGCGCGGACCCGAAGGAGGACTGGGGAAAACGAAACGCCCCGGCGCAAGCGCACGGGGCGTAGCTCGACCGGTCTCACGCACGCACGGGGCGGGCGGTTTCCGGGAGCTTCTCCAGTGTCACCTGCGCGGGTCGTCCGCCGTTCAGCGGATCCTTCGGCCACCGCGCCCTCAGATGAGCGCGCGGTAACGACCAGCGGTCTTTGGCTTCTGTAGGAGAGTACGGGAACGGATCGCCGTCAAGCAAATCCGCCCGTACGGCTGATCAGCGCCGGGCGGTTCAGCCCTGCCCCAGCTCCTTGAACATCTCGCCCAGGTCCGCGACTTCCTTCGTGGGCGGGGCCTCGACGGTGACCGGCTTGTTGTAGTCGAGGAAGGTGATGGTCATGTCCATCGGGCCCTTGTCGGCCTGGCCCTTCATGCGGAACTGCTTGGTGTGGTCCTCGCCGTCGACCCACATGTCCATCGTGAGCTTGTCGACGCCGAGCTTCTCGTACTGCTTGATGCTCTTCTCGCGCTGCTCGCGGGTCTCGCCCTTGCTGTCCTTGAGCGAAGCACGCAGGTCGGCGAGGGTGACCGTGCCCGTGTAGTGGGTGGTCTCGACGCCGTCGACCTTCTCGCTGCCGACCTCCTTCACGTCCTTGGCGCCCGTGAGGAAGGTGGACTCCGCCGCCGGGTTCTGCTCGGCCTGGCTCGTGGACCCCATCTTGTCCAGGTCCTTGGCCGCGTCGGAGCCGGAGAGGTCGAACTTCAGCCAGCGCTTGCCGTCCATCTCCTTGGCCATCTCGGCTCCCCCACCGAGATACATGGCCTTGTCGACGAGACGGATCTCCACGGTTTCACCGGCGGCCTGATCGGGCGCCTGCATCTTCATGCTCATGGCGATCGTGGGCTTCAGACGCATGGACGCCTCGCCCTCGACGCGGCCCGACTCCGGGACCGTGCCCTTCATGCGGTACTGGAGGGACGTGATGTCCTCCGTGTTCTTCGCCGCCTTGGCGACGGCCGCCGCGGGCGTCATCTCGGGCGACTCCTCGGAGCCGCAGCCGACAGCGCCGGCGGCGAGAAGCAGAGCGCCCAGGCCGGCGGCAGGTATGGATGTCCTCATTTGATTCCCCCCAAGGAATACATGCTTGCTTCACAGCAAGGCCGTGAGCCTATCCCAGAGGGGCACAAGTGATCTATCCGAATTGACGGAGGCCTCAGGGCGTACCGGTCCGCTTGCGCATCAGGTCCTCGAAGTCCCCGGTGTCGGACTTCGGGGGCCGCTCGGCCCGGACCGCGGCGCCGTAGTCGGCGTAGTGCGCGGTCTGGGTCATCAGGCCCGTGGTCATCCGCGCCTTCTCGACCTTCTTGACCAGGAGGTTCCGCTGGTCGACCCAGATGTCGACGGTCTCCGTGGTGACCCCGGCCTCGGTGAGCTGCTTCCGCAGTCCGGCATCGGCGACATCGGCCGCCGCCACGGTGCCGGACCAGTGCGTGGCGGCCTTCCCGCGGACGGTCTCCTCGCCGACCTTCCTGACGTCGCCCGACGACAGCAGGAGCTTCACCGACTGGTTGGGGGTGGTGCTGCGCATCTGGTCGCCGAGGTGGGGACCGGAGCCGCCGGCGAGGGCTTCGAGGTCGTCGTACGCGTACCGGATCCAGTGCTTGCCGCCGGTCTGTTCGGCGAACTTCTCGCCCAGGCGCGCGTAGTACGCGTCGGGCAGGTAGCGGGCCTCCATCGAGGTGGTGCCGAGTCGGCGCATGGTGTCGGCCACGGTGCCGCCGGTGTACGTGATGGTGAGGGTGCCGGTGATGCCGTCGCTCCAGCCGAGGGTGCCGTCGGCGGTCATGGACATCAGCGAGCCCATGGTGGTCGTGGACTCGACCCGGGCGGACCCGGCCCGCTCGGTGGCGCGCTCGGCGGAGCGCAGGGCCGCCAGGGACCGGCCGTGCGCGGCGCGGTCGTCCCGCCCTGGCTCGTCGGAGGAGTCCTGGGACGTGCAGGCCACCACCCCCGTCAGCGCGGTCGCCACCGCGAGCACCAGGCCCACGCGGCGCACGGTCGTGCCCTGCATACGTCCCCCCGTTCGCATCCGGTTCCCGCACGTTAACCCAGGCCACCGGCGTACGTACCGGAAAAGGGAACGGGCCCCGCACCTGTGAGAGGTGCGGGGCCCGTGACCGGTTGCGTGAGCCTCAGGCTCAGACCGCGGCCGGGTCCTCCTCGACGAGGAGGTTGCGGGTGCGGTTCGGGTCGACCGGAATGCCGGGGCCCATCGTGGTGCTGATGGCGGCCTTCTTGATGTAGCGACCCTTGGCGGCGGACGGCTTCAGACGGAGGATCTCCTCCAGCGCGGCGCCGTAGTTCTCCACCAGCTTGGTGTCGTCGAAGGACGACTTGCCGATGATGAAGTGCAGGTTCGAGTGCTTGTCGACGCGGAACTCGATCTTGCCGCCCTTGATCTCGGTGACGGCCTTGGCCACGTCGGGGGTGACGGTGCCGGTCTTCGGGTTCGGCATCAGACCACGCGGACCGAGCACGCGGCCGAGGCGGCCGACCTTGCCCATGAGGTCCGGGGTGGCGACGACGGCGTCGAAGTCCAGACGGCCCTTCGCCACCTCGTCGATCAGTTCGTCGGAGCCGACGATGTCGGCGCCCGCGGCCTCCGCGGCCGCAGCACGGTCACCGGTCGCGAAGACCAGGACCCGGGCGGTCTTGCCGGTGCCGTGCGGAAGGTTCACGGTGCCACGGACCATCTGGTCGGCCTTGCGCGGGTCGACACCCAGGCGGAAGGCGACCTCGACGGTGCCGTCGAACTTGGTCGTGGAGGTGTCCTTGGCGAGACGGACGGCCTCGAGCGGGGCGTAGAGCTTCTCCCGGTCGACCTTGGCGTCCGCAGCGCGAAGGGACTTGCTGCGCTTGCTCACTACTGCTCCTGTGGATTCTTAGGAGTCGTGGTCCGGGCCGAGCAGGCCCTGCCACTTCTGCTGATGGAGGTTGGGGCTCAGCCCTCGACCGTGACGCCCATGGAACGGGCGGTGCCGGCGATGATCTTCTCGGCGGCGTCCAGGTCGTTGGCGTTGAGGTCGGGCATCTTCGTGGTGGCGATCTCACGGACCTGGTCACGCGTGATCTTCGCGACCTTGGTCTTGTGCGGCTCGCCGGAGCCCTTCTCGATGCCCGCGGCCTTCAGGATCATCTTCGCGGCCGGCGGCGTCTTGGTGATGAAGGTGAAGGAACGGTCCTCGTAGACCGTGATCTCCACCGGGATCACCCAGCCACGCTGCGACTCGGTCGCGGCGTTGTAGGCCTTGCAGAACTCCATGATGTTCACGCCGTGCTGACCCAGCGCGGGGCCGACCGGCGGGGCCGGGTTGGCGGCACCGGCCTGGATCTGGAGCTTGATGAGCCCCGTGACCTTCTTCTTCTTGGGAGGCATAGCTCTCCGGGTCCTTTCGATTCGGGTCCTGCCTGCGCCCGGGGACCACCCGGATGCAGGCATACCGCACAACGATAACGGGTATAGATGCGCGGCCAAAAACCGAGCAGGTCAGGCAAGCGCCGGAGCGATCGCCTGACCTGCGCGGAAGCGGTGAGTCCGGAAGTTAGTTCTTCTGGATCTGGTCGAAGGAGAGCTCGACCGGCGTCTCGCGACCGAAGATCTCGACGAGGCCCTTGACCTTCTTCGAGTCCGGGTTGATCTCGTTGATGGTCGCCTGAAGCGTGGCGAACGGGCCGTCGGTGACGGTGACCGAGTCGCCGACCTCGAAGTCCAGCACCTGGACCTCGACCTTGCGCTGCGGAGCCGGCTTGCCCTCGGCCTCGGCGGCCTCGCGGGCGGCCTTCTCCTCGGCCTCGGGGGCGAGCATCTTGACGATCTCGTCCAGGGTCAGCGGGTACGGGTCGTAGGCGTTGCCCACGAAGCCGGTGACGCCGGGGGTGTTGCGGACGACGCCCCAGGACTCGTTCGTCAGGTCCATGCGGACGAGGACGTAGCCCGGGAGCTTGTTCTGCTTGATCGTCTTGCGGTCGCCGTTCTTGATCTGGACGACCTCTTCCTGCGGCACCTCGGCCTGGAAGATGTAGTCCTCGACGTTCAGCGAGACGGCGCGCTGCTCCAGGTTGGTCTTCACGCGGTTCTCGTAGCCGGCGTAGGTGTGGATGACGTACCACTCGCCGGGCAGGACGCGCAGTTCCTCGCGGAGCTTCTCGATCGGGTCGCGGTCGTCCTCGGGCTCTTCCTCGACGAGTTCTTCCGCGGCCTCTTCGCCGTCCTCGGTCTCCGCCTCGGCGGCGTCGCCCTCGACGGCGTCGGCAGCCTCGACCTCGGCGGAGGCCTCGGTGTCCTCGTTGTCCGCGCCCTCGACGATGTCGAGCTCGTCCTCGACGGACTCGACCGGCTCGATGGCGTCGTTCACGTTCGGGTCAGACACGGTGGCTGCTTCTTCCTGGATACATGGGGGTGGAACATGCGAAAGGAGCGCCGGGTACCTCGGCGCTCTTCGCGGACTGCTCAGCCGAACACGTACTTCGCGGCGTTGCTGAGCCCATAGTCAATCACGGTGACCAGGCCGATCATGATGACGACGAAGATGATCACCACGGTCGTGTAGGTCGTCAGCTGGTTGCGGGTCGGCCAGACGACCTTGCGCAGTTCCGCGACGATCTGGCGGTAGAAGAGGGCAAGGCGCTTCAGCGGGCCCTTCTTGCCACGCTTACCACCCTTGCGGGTCTTCTTCGACTCCGGCGCCTCGTCCTGGGCATCAGGCATGTCGATGGAGCCCACGGCGTCCGTCACTCGTCCTCACCTGATTCCGGGTCGTGGCCGTGCCGCGCCCGGTCTGAGCCGCACGGCGGTGCATTGCTGTACGTACATGCGCACACATCCTGGCGAAGGTGTGTGTAGCAGGGCCGGAGGGACTTGAACCCCCAACCGCTGGTTTTGGAGACCAGTGCTCTACCAATTGAGCTACGACCCTTTGTGTGCCACCCAACGTACCGCATCCGTCCGGATGCTTGGTGTGCACCGAACGGGCGCGGCCTGCGAGAGGCCAACGAGGTGAGAGTGTACGTGCTCCGCGGCCGGTCGTCGAACAGAAAGGGCCCGCGGCAGGGCTCGTTGGCGGAAGATCGCCTCCGGAACGGCGGGCGGACTGACGGGATTCCGCTGAAGATCGCGCAGGCCGCGCAGGAGATCCGCACTGTTGTTCAGGGGTTTGCCCGAGGTTGTTCAGTCTGTGAAACCCCCGTGCCGCGCGCGTTTCCGGTCTGAAACGATGGGCCCCATGAGCGCTGCAACCCCTCCCACCGAGCGCCGGGTCTCCGCCCGAGTCGGCGCGATCTCCGAGTCCGCCACCCTCGCCGTGGACGCCAAGGCCAAGGCCCTCAAGGCCGCCGGGCGGCCGGTGATCGGCTTCGGCGCCGGTGAGCCCGACTTCCCGACTCCGGACTACATCGTCCAGGCGGCCATCGATGCCTGCTCGAACCCGAAGTACCACCGCTACACGCCGGCCGGCGGCCTCCCCGAGCTGAAGGCCGCGATCGCCGCGAAGACGCTGCGCGACTCGGGCTACGAGCCGGACGTCTCGGAGATCCTGGTCACCAACGGTGGCAAGCAGGCCATCTACGAGGCCTTCGCCGCGATCCTCGACCCGGGCGACGAGGTCATCGTGCCCGCGCCGTACTGGACGACGTACCCGGAGTCGATCCGGCTGGCCGGGGGTGTCCCGGTGGAGGTCGTCGCCGACGAGACGACCGGCTACCGGGTGACCGTCGAGCAGCTGGAGGCGGCCCGTACGGAGAAGACGAAGGTCGTCCTCTTCGTCTCGCCGTCCAACCCGACCGGCGCGGTCTACAGCGAGCACGAGACCGAGGCGATCGGCCGCTGGGCCGTCGAGCACGGCCTGTGGGTGATGACCGACGAGATCTACGAGCACCTCGTCTACGGCGATGCCTCCGCCGTGTCGCTGCCTGCGGTGCTGCCGGAGCTGCGCGACAAGTGCGTCGTGGTCAACGGCGTCGCGAAGACGTACGCGATGACCGGCTGGCGCGTCGGGTGGATCATCGGCCCGAAGGACGTCGTCAAGGCCGCGACCAACCTTCAGTCGCACGCCACGTCGAACGTGTCCAACGTCGCCCAGGCCGCCGCGCTGGCCGCTGTCTCCGGTGACCTGGACGCCGTGGCGACCATGCGTGAGGCCTTCGACCGACGCCGCAAGACCATCGTGCGGATGCTGAACGAGATCGACGGCGTGCTGTGCCCGGAGCCGGAAGGCGCGTTCTACGCGTACCCGTCGGTGAAGGCGCTGGTCGGCAAGGAGATCCGGGGCAGGCGGCCCGAGAACACGGTCGAGCTGGCCGCGCTGATCCTGGAGGAGGCCGAGGTCGCGGTGGTCCCCGGTGAGGCGTTCGGCACGCCCGGGTACCTGCGGCTGTCCTACGCGCTGGGTGACGAGGACCTGATCGAGGGCGTGAGCCGGATCCAGAAGCTGCTGGCGGAGGCCAGGGACTGATCCAACCTACTCATGTGAGTAGCTTGAGCGGGCCGTTCCCCTTCCGGGGAGCGGCCCGTTCTTGTCGTGTGTGCGTGCGAGCAAGACCACGTTCGGGGAAAACGCTGTCGGGACTGCTGAGGCATGCGGCAGGATCTTTGGATGGAGCGTGTACGTGATGTCTCTGAGCTGCCGAAAGCCCATCTGCACCTGCACTTCACCGGGTCGATGCGGCCCTCGACCGTGCTGGAACTGGCCGACAAGTACGGGGTGCGGTTGCCCGACGCGCTGACCGAGGCGCTGGTCGGCGGGGAACCGCCGAGACTGCGGGCCACGGACGAGCGGGGCTGGTTCCGCTTCCAGCGGCTGTACGACGCGGCGCGTTCGTGTCTGCGGGAGCCGGAGGACATCCAGCGGCTGGTGCGGGAGGCCGCGGAGGAGGACGTGCGGGACGGGTCGGGGTGGCTGGAGATCCAGGTCGACCCGACGTCGTACGCACCGCGGCTGGGCGGGCTGATCCCGGCGCTGGAGGTCATCCTGGACGCGGTGGAGACCACGTCGCGGGAGACCGGGCTCGGGATGCGGGTGCTGGTCGCGGCCAACCGGATGAAGCACCCTCTGGACGCGCGGACGCTGGCGCGGCTGGCGGTGCGGTACGCGGACCGGGGCGTGGTCGGGTTCGGGCTGTCGAACGACGAGCGGCGGGGGATGGCGCGGGACTTCGACCGGGCGTTCGGGATCGCGCGCGAGGCCGGATTGCTGTCGGCGCCGCACGGGGGTGAGCTGGCGGGACCTTCGTCGGTGCGGGACTGTCTGGACGACCTCGGAGCGAACCGGGTGGGGCACGGGGTGCGGGCCGCGGAGGACCCGCGGCTGATGAAGCGGCTGGCGGACCGGCAGGTGACGTGCGAGGTGTGCCCCGCGTCGAACGTGGCGCTCGGGGTGTACGAGAAGCCGGAGGACGTGCCGCTGCGGACGCTGTTCGAGGCGGGTGTGCCGCTTGCCCTGGGCGCGGACGACCCGTTGTTGTTCGGGTCGCGGCTGGCTGCGCAGTACGAGATCGCGCGGCGGCATCACGGGTTCACGGACGCGGAGCTGGCGGAGGTGGCCCGGCAGTCGGTGCGGGGGTCGGCGGCACCGGAGGATGTGAAGACGAAGCTGCTGGCGGGGGTGGACGACTGGCTGGCGTCGTAGCGGGCTGACGCGGGGCGCGTGGCGCCGGGTGGTGGGTCGGGGCCGCGCCGGGGGGTGTCCGTCCTCGGAACGTCGCGATGGGCTTGCACGCCGACTGACTGTTCGTTGAC
>NZ_JBEZWN010000004.1:0-304309 GCF_040637495.1 Streptomyces sp. NPDC029044 | reverse complement strand
GGGGGGGGGGGGCGGTGCCCCCGGCCCCGCCCCACCCAACGTAGTGCGCTATCCGGCGGCCCGGGTGAAGACGGCGACCGTGCGCCCCGGAACGGCGAAGGTTCCCGATTCGGCAGCGTAGGAGGCGGACTTGACGGTAGAGTCCGCCCCCGCCGCCTGGACCGGATGCAGGCGGTACCCCGTCTCGGCGAGTGCGGGCACGCGCTGCTCCTGCTTCTCCGGCGTGGCGTTGAAGACGACGACGAGGTCACCGAGGCGCATGGTGATCACGCCGGGCGTCTCGTCTTCGCCGGACAGCGGGAAGGACAGCCGGGACTGCACCCGTGCGGCCGTGCCGAGGGAGAAGTCCTGCTCGGTGCTCCGGATCCGCAGCAGGTCACGGTAGGCGGCCGAGGTGCCCTCGATCTGCTCGCAGCCCACTTTGACGGTGCTCAGCAGGGGCTTGGCGTACGGCCACTTGTCGGTGTTGTCGGCCGCCATGGGCAGGCCGCGGCCGAAGCCGTTGCCGTCCTCGCACCTCCAGTGGACGGCGTTGAACCAGTCGCCGCTGTCGTAGGAGTTGCGGTCCAGGGACTTGGAGCGCAGCAGGTCGGTGCCCGCCTGGGAGAGGGCCGGGCCCTGCGAGAGGGTGGCCGTCGCCATGGCGAGGACCTGCATCCGGGCCCGGTCGGCCGCGCTCGTCGCAGCGGGCAGCTTGAAGGCGAGCGCGTCGAACAGGGACTCGTTGTCGTGGGCGTCGGCGTAGGCGAGGGCGTCGCCGGGGGCGTCGGCGTACCCGGCGGGGGCGCCGTTGTAGTCGACCTCGGAGCCCTTGACCTCCTTGCCCGCGGTGTCGGTGAAGCGGTAGCCGGCGAGGTTGCCGGAGAGGCCGACCTTGATCAGGTCCTGGTAGTGCAGCAGACGGGCCTTCTGCTCGGCCTCGGTGCCGTTGTTCTCCGAGGAGTTGGGGTCGGTGTACAGACCCGAGGCGAAGCCCTGGACGCCGGGGTCCTCGTCGAAGGGGCCGCCGCCGCGCACGGCGTCACGGGCGCGGTCGGAGAAGGTGGCGATGCCGGTGCCGGCCATGTTCTTCTGCGTGGCCTGGACGAACCGGGCGTCGTCGGCGATCTCGCCGAAGTTCCAGCCCTCCCCGTAAAGGATGATCTTCTTGCCGTCGACGCCGTCCTTGGCGAGGGTCAGCGCGTCGAGGGCCTTTCGGACCGCGAGGATGTTGGCCTTCGGGTGGTGGCCCATGAGGTCGAAGCGGAAGCCGTCGACCTTGTACTCCTTCGCCCAGGTGACGACCGAGTCGACGACGAGCTTGCCCATCATGGCGTTCTCGGTGGCGGTGTTGGCGCAGCAGGTGCTGTTCGCGACCGACCCGTCGGCGAGGAGCCGCTGGTAGTAGCCGGGCACGATGCGGTCCAGGACGGAGGTGTCCGCCTGGCCGCTCGCGGCGGTGTGGTTGTAGACGACGTCCATGACGACCCGCAGCCCGTCGTCGTTGAGGGCCCTGACCATCTTGCGGAACTCGACCGTGCGGGCGGTGCCGTCCGGGTCGGTGGCGTAGGAGCCCTCGGGGACCGTGTAGTGGAACGGGTCGTAGCCCCAGTTGTAGGCGTCCTTCGCGGCGATCTTCCCGACGCACTCCTGCTGCCGGTCGGAGTCGGCGGGGAAGGAGGCCAGGTCGCAGTCGGTCTGCGCCTGGTCGGCCTTCCTCTCCGGGATGGTGGCGATGTCGAACGCGGGCAGCAGGTGCACGTACGAGGTGCCCGCCTTCGCCAGCTCGCGCAGGTGCTTGCTGCCGTCACTGGCCTTGTCGGTGAAGGCCAGGTAGGTGCCGGGGTGCTTCGCCGTGCGGTCCTCGACGGAGAAGTCCCGGATGTGCAGCTCCTGGATCTGCGCGTCCCGCAGCGGCACGGCCTTCGGCTTGGTGTACGCCGACCAGCCGGACGGCTTGAGCGCCTTGTCGTCCAGGTCGACGACGAGGCTGCGCATCGAGTCGGCGGTGAGGGCGAGGGCGTAGGGGTCGGTGACCTTGTTGGTGACGACCTTGCGGACGCTGGGCGCCCAGACCTTCACGACGTAGCGGTAGGGCTTGCCCTTCCAGGACTTCGGGCCGGTGACGGACCAGACGCCGGTGCCGGCGTCGCGCCGCATCGCGGTGGTGGAGCCGCCGATCTCCAGGGACACCTGCTGGGCGGTCGGCGCCCACACGGACAGCGTGGGGCGGCCCTTGTCGAACGTGGGCCCGAGGTCGGCCTCGGTCGCACCGGAGTACAGGTCGTCGAGGACACCGGCGAGCTGGACGCCGGTCGCCGCGAGCACCGCTCCGTTCACCGCGTGCTGGGTGGCGACGACCTGGCCGCGCAGGGCCTCACGGACCCGGTCGCGGTCGCGCGGGTCGACGGTCCAGGCGTCGTACTCCTTCAGGTGCGGGAACTTCGCCTTCTGGGCGTCGGTCAGCTCGCTCTTCGCCAGGCGCAGCCACTTGGCGTCACCGGTCAGGACGCCGTCCCGCACCGTGATCGAGCCGTCGCGGGCGTAGAGCAGCTGGGTGGAGGCGGCGGCGTCGGAACCGTTCCAGGCAAGGGTGTTCCGGTCGATCCAGACGGCCTTCGAGGTGGTCAGGTCGAGGGCGGCCGCGCTGCCGGCGGGCTGCGGGAGCAGGTACTTCTCCTGGCCGCTCACCAGCCACACCTCGGGGCCGTTCGCCTTGAGGTCGAGCGACTGGTCGGTGGGCAGGTCCTTCTCGTCGCCCTTGTGCAGGATGTAGCTGAGGCTGGTGGCTCCGTCGGTGAGCGGTACCTCGAAGACTGCGCCATAGGAATCAGTCTTGACCGGTTCGAGGGGCTTCGACCACTCGGTGGGGTTCGCGGCGCCGGTCCAGACGTGCAGGCCCCAGCCGTCGTACTTCCCGTCGGCCCGGTGGTAGTGCAGGACGGCCTTGCTCTTGTCGGGCGCCGGGTGGTCCGGGCGCTCGGTGGTGACGGTCTCCTTGCCCTGCTCGATCCAGATCTCGCCGGTCTTGGTGACGTCGATCGTGCGGTCGGCGGAGACGTCCTTGGTGCCGTTCTTGTCGATGACGAGGAAGCCGACGTTCGAGGCGCCGGGCTTGAGCTTGACCCAGGCGAAGGCGCCATAGGCGTCCCGGCCGGTGAAGGGGTGGCTCTTCGGCCACTCGGTGGCCTCGCCCTCGGCCAGGTCGCCCCAGGCGTACAGGCCCCAGTCGGCGTAGTCACCGTCGGCGCGCTTGTAGTGGACGATCGCGTAGTCGCGGGAGGAGGCGGTGGGCGGTTCGGGGGCGGGCGGGGTGCCGGTGGTGGAGGCGGCGCGGGCGCTCGCGGTGCGGCCGGCCGAGTCGATGACGACGGCCTTGTAGCGCAGGGCCGTGCCGGGCGCCACGTCCTTGCCGATGGTGTGGGTGACCTTGTACGGGGCGTGGTCGGCGGAGCCGAGGACCTGCCACGTGCCGTTGCCGGTCTGCGCGGCGAAGACGACGCGGTTCAGCTGTCCGCCGTCCGTGTCGGCGGTGACCTCGACGGTTCCCGTCGCACCCGCGGCCGGGGCCTTCAGGGTGATCGTGGGCGCGGTGGCGGGCTTGGCGAGCCGTCCGGACGCCTTGAGGACGATCGCCGAGCCGGCCGGGACGGTGACGGTGAGCTTCTTGTCGCCGTCGCTCTTCGCGGACGCGGTGGTGCCGTGGATGCCCTTGAAGGTCATGCCGGCCGAGCCGGTCGGGAAGGTCGCGGTCTTCGCCTCGCCGGCGTTGTTGAAGGCGACGACGTACTCGGTGCCGGTCTTCGCGTCGGTGCGGGAGAAGGCGTAGACGCCCGGGCCGTCGGCCGCGTACCGCTGCTGCTGGACGCCGTCGGTGAGCGCGGGATTGGCCTTGCGGAGCTTGGCGAGGGCGCTGATCTGCCGGTAGAGCGGCGCCTTGGTGTCGTAGGCGTCCTCGGCGTGGGTGCGGTCGGTGCCGATGCGGTCGTCGTCGAGGTAGTCGGCGGTGCGCGAGGCGAACATGGTCTGCCGGGCGTCCTTGTCGCCGCCCGGGCCGGTGAAGCCCTGCTCGTCGCCGTAGTAGACGACGGGGTTGCCGCGGCTGAGGAACATCAGCTCGTTGGCGAGCTTGTCCTTCGCGAGGAGTTCGGCGTCGGTGGCCTTCGGGTCGTCCTGCTTCAGGAAGGACCCGATCCGGCCCATGTCGTGGTTGCCCAGGAAGGTGACCTGCTCGTACGCGTTGGCCTTGCCGGTCGTGTACTTGTAGTCGTCGCCGAAGACACCGGCGAGCTGCTGCGCGCTCGCGCCCTGTGAGGCGTACTGGCGGGCCGCCTCCTGGAAGGGGAAGTCGAGGGTGGCGTCGAGGCGTCCCTGGGTGACGTACGGGGCGGTGACGTCCGTGTCGGCCGAGTACACCTCGCCGAACATGAAGAAGTCGTCCCGGCCCCGCTTGGCGGCGTAGGCGTCGAGGGACGTGGCCCACTGCGTCCAGAACTCCATGTCGACGTGCTTCACGGTGTCGATCCGGAAGCCGTCGACGTCGAAGTCCCGTACCCAGCGCTGGTAGATCTTCTCCATGCCGCGCACGACCTCGGGCCGCTCGGTCCACAGGTCGTCGAGCCCGGAGAAGTCGCCGTGGGCGGAGCTCTCACCGGCGAAGGTGGAGTCGCCTCGGTTGTGGTACATCGTCGGATCGTTGAGCCACGACGGGACCTTGACGTTCTTCTTCGCCGTGGGGACGGCCGGCGTGCGCGGGAAGGAGTCGCCGTCGACCTCCGGGAAGTCGCGCTTGCCGTCCGCGTAGTCCGTGTCGTCGAACGGCCTGCCGTCCTTCGTCAGGTACGGGAACGCGCCCTTGGACAGGTAGTCGTAGGACTTCTCCTCGTAGTCGACGACGTCCGCGGTGTGGTTGGTGATGACGTCGAAGTAGACCTTCATGCCCTTGGCGTGGGCCTTGGAGATGAGGTTCTCCAGGTCCTTGTTGGTGCCGAAGTGCGGGTCGACCTGGGTGAAGTCGGTGATCCAGTAACCGTGGTAGCCGGCCGAGGCGTTCGCCCCGGTCCCCTGCACGGGCTGGTTCTTGAAGATCGGGGCCATCCACAGGGCGGTGGTGCCGAGGCCCTTGATGTAGTCGAGCTTCTTCGTCAGGCCCTTGAGGTCGCCGCCCTGGTAGAAGCCCTTGTCGGTGGGGTCGTAGCCGGTGGCGAGGCGGGAGCCGGTCAGGCCGCCCTTGTCGTTGCGCGGGTCGCCGTTGGCGAAACGGTCCGGCAGCACGAAGTAGAACTGCTCACGGGTGGCGTCGTGCCGGGCGGGCTCGGCGGCGAGCTTGGCGTCGGACGGGGGCGCCGGTGGGGTGGCCGCCCCGGCGGCGAGCGGCTGGACGAGCGCTGCGGCCAGCGCGGTGGCGGTGACCGCGGCGACCCGTCCGGTACGGGCAGTTCGGCGCCTTGCGGGCGCACGCCATCTCGGTATCACTGACGTGGACTCCTTGCATCGCGGCTCTCTCGGGTCCGACCCCGCGCGACCGTATCGCCGCCGAAACGCTTACAGCAAGAGGCTTGAAACCATTGGAAAGAACTTTCAACCACCGGACTTGAGCCGGAGGAGCGGCCCCGGCCGACACAGGACGGCCGGGGCCGCGTACGGCGCCCGACTTCAGCAGCCGGACTTGCCCGCGTAGATCGCCAGAGCCGTGTTCGAACCGAGGGTCGCCGTGAACTGCCCGCTGGAGTTCACCGTCACCGCCGTGTTGTTCTGCACATCGCAGTACGTTCCCGCGGGCAGCGACGTCTGGTAGGTCCTGGTCAGGGAGCCCGACTCGTGGTTGATGGCCACGAACCCCTTGCCGCCCCGCCCGAAGGCGATCGCGTCACCCCCGTTGTCCCACCAGTTGGTGACGGCCTGGCCCCGGGTGGCGTTGCGGAAGCCGACCATGGACTTGATCTCCGGCCAGTTGTGCTGGCACTTCCAGCCGTTCTGCCAGCAGGCGTTCACCTGACCGCCGTTCGGCGGGCCCGCGTCGTGGTCGGAGAACTCGTAGCCGGAGTTGATGTCCGGGGCGCCGTAGGGCCAGGCCAGCATGAACACGTTGGCCAGGGTGTAGGTGGCGTTGTCCTTGTAGCTGAGGGTCGAGCCGTTGCGCTCGGTGTCGTGGTTGTCGACGAAGACGCCGGAGACCCCGCTGCTCATGTAGCCCCAGCCCTCGCCGTAGTTCTTCAGGTAGGCGAGGTTCTCGTTGTTGAAGACCCGCTTGAGGTCGTAGGCGTACCGGAACTCCTGCACGTCGCCGTTACTCGTGTATTCGGTGGGCTGGACGGCCTCGCCGGAGCCGTGGATGACCTCCTGCTTCCAGTACGCCGACGGGTTGTTCAGCCGGGATTTGATGTTCGCCAGGTCGGCGGCGTCCATGTGCTTGGCCGCGTCGATGCGGAAGCCGTCGACGCCGAGGGAGAGCAGATCGTTCATGTAGCCGGCGATCGCGCCGCGGACGTAGTTCTCACCCGTGTCGAGGTCGGAGAGGCCGACCAGTTCGCAGTGCTGGACGTTCCAGCGGTCCTGGTAGTTGTTGATCAGGCCCGTGCAGTCGTCGAAGTCGGGCGCCGAGTACAGGCCGGGGTAGGTGTACTTCGTGTACGACGAGCCGCCGGTGCCGGTGCCGTTGCCGGCCGCCATGTGGTTGACGACGGTGTCCACGACGACCTTCACACCGGCCGCGTGACAGGTGTTCACCATGTTCTGGAAGGCCGCGCGGTCGCCGAGCCGGCCGGCGATCTTGTAGCTGACCGGCTGGTACGAGGTCCACCACTGCGGGCCCTGTATGTGCTCGGCGGGCGGGGAGACCTGGACGTAGCCGTATCCGGCGGGCCCGAGGGTGGTGGTGCACTCGCGGGCCACCGAGGCGAAGTTCCACTCGAAGAGGACGGCGGTGACGTCCTTGGTGCCAGGTGGGGAGGCCTGTGCACCAGTCGGGTTCATGACAACCGCAGCCGCGGCGAGCGCGACGGCGGAAGCGAGGTATCTGCGTGCCATGTGGGGTTTCCTTCTTCGTTGAAGGCTCTTGCTGCAAGGTTCAGAAACCTTGCGGTGACGCAGATAGTAGAGGCCCGCCGCCCGAAAGGGCAGCGGGCCGTACGGAATTCAAAGGAAAATCAGGCGCGGACGCCCGCGGTCGCGGTGGTCCACCACACCGTGGTGTCGGCCGGCACCTTCGCCTCGTCGTCGACCTCGACGATCTCCCCGCTCGCCACCAGCACCCGGCCGTACGCCGGCATCGCCACCGACTCGCCGGTGGTGTTGGCGACGCACACGAACTCCCCGCGCCGGAAGGCCAGCACCCCCTCGGGCGCCCGCAGCCACTCCACGGACGTGCCGGCGCCGAGGTCGGGCTGCTCGCGCCGCACACGGAGCGCGGCCCGGTACAGCTCCAGCGTCGAACCGGGCACGCCGGTCTGTGCCTCGACGCTCAGCTCGCCCCACCCGTCGGGCTGCGGCAGCCAGCTGCCGCCGGCACCGAAGCCGTACGACGAACCCGTCCGGGTCCACGGGATCGGCACCCGGCAGCCGTCGCGGAAGCCGTCCTGGCCCGCGCCCCGGAAGTACGCCGGGTCCTGGCGCACCTCGTCCGGCAGGTCGACGACGTCGGGCAGCCCGAGCTCCTCGCCCTGGTAGACGTAGGCCGAGCCGGGCAGCGCCAGCATCAGCAGGCTCGCGGCCCGGGCCCTGCGCAGTCCGAGTGCGCGGTCGCCGGCCAGGCGGATCTGGGTGCCGAGCCCTGCCGGGTTGGCGAAGCGGGTGGCGTGCCGGGTCACGTCGTGGTTGGACAGCACCCAGGTGGCGGGGGCTCCGACCGGGCGCATGGCCTCCAAGGTGCGGTCGATGACCTCGCGCATCTCCTCGGCGTCCCAGTGGGTGCTGAGGTACTGGAAGTTGAAGGCCTGGTGCAGCTCGTCGGGGCGGACGTAGTGGGCGGTGCGCTCGATGGTCGGCGTCCAGGCCTCGGCGACGAAGATGCGCTCCCCCGCGTACTCGTCGAGGATGAGCCGCCACTGGCGGTAGATCTCGTGCACGCCCTCCTGGTCGAAGAACGGCATGACATCGTTGCCCAGCAGTTTCACCTGGTCGTGGGATCCGAGGTCGGGCAGCCCCTCCGCCTTCACCAGGCCGTGGGCGACGTCGATACGGAAGCCGTCCACGCCCATGTCCAGCCAGAAGCGCAGGATGGAGCGGAACTCGTCGCCGACCGCCGGGTGCTCCCAGTTGAAGTCGGGCTGCTCGGGGGCGAAGAGGTGCAGGTACCACTCGCCGGGCGTGCCGTCGGGTTCGGTGACGCGGGTCCAGGCCGGGCCGCCGAAGATCGACTCCCAGTCGTTGGGCGGCAGTTCGCCGTTCTCGCCCTTGCCCGGGCGGAAGTGGTAGCGGTCCCGCAGCGAGGAGGCCGGGCCCTCGGCGACGGCCCGCTTGAACCACTCGTGCTGGTCGGAGGAGTGGTTGGGCACCAGGTCGACGATGATGCGCAGGCCCAGCGTGTGGGCGTCGCGGATCAGCGCGTCGGCGTCCAGGAGGTTGCCGAACATGGGGTCGACGGCACGGTAGTCGGCGACGTCGTATCCGGCGTCGGCCTGCGGCGAGGCGTAGAAGGGGCTGAGCCACACGGCGTCCACGCCGAGGTCGCGCAGGTACGGCAGCCGGGTGCGGACACCCTCCAGGTCGCCCATGCCGTCGCCGTTGCTGTCGGCGAAGCTGCGCGGGTACACCTGGTAGATCACCGCGTCCCGCCACCAGTCGCGGCGCTTGGCGACGGCCGTGGCGGACGTGGGGGTGGGGGCAGGTGCAGCTGAGTGCTGGCTCATGTCGTCCTTGATGCGTAACAGGGGTGTGGTCATGTCGGTTCTGGGTGGGGTGACGAGGTGGCCGCGGCACAGCGGGGTCGGATGGGCACCGCGGCCACCTCGGGCTTCTTGAGGGCGGATCGGCAGCGTCCCAAGGGGCGCGGGGAACTGCGCGACCAGCCACGATGGCGCCGCAGCCCGGCGACGGCCCGTCTCGGCTCCACCAGCGGAGCGTGCGTCACCCCTTCGTGCCGCCGGCGGTGAGCCCGGTCACCAGGTTCTTCTGCACGAGGTAGAAGAAGGCAGCGGCCGGTATCGCGATCAGCACAGCCGTCGCGGCCATCAGGTTGCGCTGCGCGTCGTGTTCGCTCACGAACGTCTGCAAGCCGACGGCGAACGTGTAGTTGCCGTCGCTCAGCATGAACGTCGAGGCGAACGCGACCTCACCGAAGGCCGTGAGGAAGCTGTAGAAGGCCGCGACCGCGAGCCCGGGCTTGGCGAGCGGCAGGATGAGCCGCGCGAACGTGCCGAAGGGGGTCAGCCCGTCGACGCGCCCCGCCTCGTCGATCTCGAACGGGATGGTGTCGAAATAGCCCTTCATCAGCCAGGCGCAGTACGGCACGATCGTGGTGCAGTTGACAAGGATGAGACCAAGGTAGCTGTCGATGAGCTGGAGATCCGAGAGGATCTGGTACATCGGCACGATCAGTACCGCGATGGGGAACATCTGGGTGACGAGCAGCACCCACATCAGCTTCCGGTAGCCCGGGAAGCGCATGCGGGAGACCGCGTATCCGGTCGACGCGGCGACCACGACACCGATCAGTGTCGTGCCCAGCACGACGATCAGCGTGCTCTTCAGCCAGTCGAAGAAGCCGGTGTCCTGGAGGACGAACGCGTAGTTGTCGAGCGTGATCTTGCCCCAGATGCGTCCGGGGTGGAGGTAGTCGTCCTTGTCCGGTCCGAGGGACAGGAAGAACAGCCAGGCGACCGGGAAGAGCGCGGTCAGGCTCGCCACGATCAGCACGGCGTGCGAGGCGAGGGAGGCCGCGCGGCTCTGCTCGCCGCGCCGGCGCGTCCTGCCGGGGGAACCCGCGGGGCGCTGCTCGCCCGCCGCGGCGGGGGTCTCGACGGTGGTCGTACTCATTTCGGACTCCTGCCTCAGATCGCGAGCTGCTGCTCGTTGCGGTTCAGCCAGCGGCGGTAGAAGGAGGTGAAGACGATCAGGATCGACAGCAGCAGGATTCCGTACGCGGCGGACTGGGCGTAGTCGCGCGGCTGCTGCCCGAAGCCCAGCTGGTAGGCCCAGGTCACGAGGATCTGGGCGTCCGGGGCGGTGTTGCCGAACAGCAGGAAGATGATGGCGAACTGGTTGAACGTCCAGATGACGCCGAGCAGGACGACCGTGGTGCTCACCGACCTGAGGCCGGGCAGGGTGACGTAGCGGAAGCGCTGCCAGGCGTTGGCGCCGTCCATCTCGGAGGCCTCGTACAGGCTCGCGTCGATCGACTGAAGGCCGCCGAGGAGCGAGACCATCATGAACGGCACACCGCACCAGGTGTTGACCATGATCGCGGAGAACCGCTGCCAGAAGGTGTCCTCCAGCCAGGACGGCGTCGGCAGGTGCAGGAGTTCCAGGCCGGAGTTGATGACGCCGCCGTCGGCGAGCATGAACCGCCAGCCGAACACGGTGACGAAGGTCGGCACCGCCCAGGGCAGCACCAGGATCATCCGGTAGAGGGTGCGGCCGCGCAGCTTCTGGTTGAGCAGCAGGGCGAGGCCGAGACCGATGCCGTAGTGCAGGGCGACGCAGGCCGCCGTCCAGAAGATCGTCCACAAAAAGTGCGACCAGAAGCGGTCGTACGCCGTCGGGCCCCACAGGATGTCGGCGTAGTTGTCCAGGCCGATGAACTTGTAGGTGGCGTCGATCTCGTTGACGCCGATCGTACGGGCGGTGTTCAGGCTGGTGGCGTCGGTGAGGGTGAGGTACAGGCCGTAGCCCAGCGGGTACAGCACGAGGACGGCGAGGACGATCGCCACCGGGGCGATCATCGCGTAGGCGTACCAGTGCTTGTGGAGGCCGTTCCTCAGCCGCTGCACCGGCCCGGGCCGTGGTTCCCGCTCACCGCGCCGCTTGCCGGTCGCTCGGTCGATGGCGACTGTCATGGTTCGACACCTTCTGGAAGTTCAAGGAGTTCGGAGGGGAGCTGCCCGGGTCGAGGCGCAGGCGCGGGCCGGTGGCCGCCGGATCCCTCCCTCATGACAGGGGGATCCGGCGGCCACCCGGCACTCACTTGGAGAAGTCCGGCACCAGCTTGGCGATGGCCGTCTCGGCGTTGCCGAGGCCCTTGTCCAGGGACACCTTGCCGCCCGCGATCTTGATCAGCTCGTCGTCCAGCGGGCCCCACAGGGAGCTGTACTCGGGCAGCGCCGGGCGCGGCTGGGCGGCGGAGAGCACGCCCTGGTAGCCGGCGATGCCCGGGTCGGCCTTGACCTTCGCGGTGTAGGCGTCCTCGCGCGTGGGGAGCGTGTTGTTCTTCAGCGCGATGGTCTCCTGGGCCTTGGCCGAGGTCATGAACTTCACGAACTTCAGCGAGGCCTCCTGGTGGGCCTTGTCCGAACCCGCGTACACCGAGAGGTTGTGGCCGCCGGTCGGGGCGCCCGCCTTGCCGGTGGAGCCGGCCGGGACGGTGGCGATGCCGAGGTTGTTCTTGTCCTTGAAGGCCGAGCCCTTGTAGAAGTTCGTGATCTCCCACGGGCCCTGGACGATCGAGGCGACCTTGCCGCTGACGAACGCCTCCTGGATGTGGGCGTAGGCGTCGGCGGTGGTGTCGGCCTTGTGCAGGCCCTTGCCCTTGAAGAGCCCCTGCCAGGTGCCGTAGGCCTTCTTGGCCTCGGGCGAGGTGACGGTGATCTTCTTGGCGTCGGCGTCGACGGTGTCGGTGCCCTCGCCGTAGAGGAAGGACTGGGCGTAGTAGGCCTGGGTGGAGCCCCAGTAGCCGTCGACGCCGGTCTTGTCCTTGATGGTGGCGGCGGCCTTCTTCAGGTCGTCCCAGGTCTTGGGGGCCTCGATGCCGGCCTTCTTGAACAGGGCCTTGTTGTAGACGAGGGCGAGGGTGTCCGTGGTGAAGGGGACGCCGTAGGTCTTGCCCTCGTACTTGGCCTGCTCGATCAGGCTGGGCTGGAACTTGTCCTGCTCGGCGAGGGCCTCGGTGCCGTCCAGCGGCGCGAAGAAGCCCTTCTTCGCGAAGGCGGGGGTCCAGCCGACCTCGGAGCGCAGCACGTCGGGGGCGCCCTTGGAACCGGCGGCGGTGTCGAACTTGTTCTGCGCCTGGTCGAAGGGGACGTTGACGTACTTGACCTTGATGTCCTTGTTGGCGGCCTCGAACTCCTTGACCAGGGCCTGGTACGTCGGCGCCTCGTTGGTCGCGTTGGAGGTGTCCCACCAGGTGATGGTGACCGGGCCGCCGGCCTCGTCGCCGCTGTCGCTTCCGCCGCAGGCCGTCGCCGCCAGGGCGAGGGACGCCACCAGCGCGGTGGCCGCTATGCCACGCCGCATGAGTTCTCCTTGAGGGTGAAGCCCGTTCGTGCTGCCGACTGCGCCGTTGGCGGCCGGGCGTCGGTGAGATTAGCCGCGCTGGAAGGACTTGCGAAAGACCTTGCAGCAAAAACTTGCAAGAGGTGCGGATGGTTATCCCGCCGTGACCTCACGCCGATCACCCTGAAGCCCGGAGTTACCGCTGATCGACGGGGAGTCGGACAGCTGTGCAAGACTCTGCAAGCACTTGCCATCCGTCTCCGCCGGGGGAATCATCCGTTGCGGATCGGACGCCGACCACGAGTTTCGAGGACCGCGATGACCAAGCCACCCGCAGCGGGCCGTGCGACGGCGCGCACCAGGCGTCCCGTCGGTGTGCAAGGAGAACCCCGGCCGCTACAGTCCAGTGCTGTGACCACACGGCTTGCCGACATCGCTGTGCAGGCGGGGGTGAGCGAAGCGACCGTCAGCCGCGTCCTCAACGGGAAGCCGGGCGTCGCCGCCACCACCCGCCAGTCCGTGCTGGCCGCCCTCGACGTGCTGGGCTACGAACGCCCGGTGCGCCTGCGCCAGCGCAGCGAGGGACTGGTGGGGCTGATCACCCCGGAGCTGGAGAACCCGATCTTCCCGGCCCTGGCGCAGGTCATCGGCCAGGCGCTGACGCGGCAGGGCTACACCCCGGTGCTGGCCACCCAGACCCCGGGCGGCTCGACCGAGGACGAGCTGACGGAGATGCTCGTGGACCGCGGGGTCGCGGGCATCATCTACGTCTCCGGACTGCACGCGGACACCACCGCCGACATGCAGCGCTACGACCGGCTGCGCGCGCAGGGCGTGCCCTACGTCCTGGTCGACGGTTTCTCGCCGAAGGTGCAGGCTCCGTTCATCTCCCCCGACGACCGCGCCGCGATGAGCCTCGCGGTCACGCACCTGGCGTCCCTGGGGCACACCCGGATCGGTCTGGCCCTCGGGCCCAAGCGGTTCGTGCCGGTGCAGCGCAAGATCGAGGGGTTCGTGCGCGCGGTGCAGGACCAGTTGGGCCTCGACGCCGCGACCGTCGAGTCGGAGCTGGTGCAGCACTCCCTGTACACCCTTGAGGGTGGTCAGGCGGCGGCCGTCGCGTTGATCGAACGGAACTGCACGGCCGTGGTGTGCGCCAGCGACATGATGGCGCTGGGCGCGATCCGGGCGGCCCGGCAGCTCGGTCTGGACGTACCGAAGGACATCTCCGTGGTCGGCTTCGACGACTCCCCGCTGATCGCCTTCACCGACCCGCCCCTGACCACGGTCCGCAAGCCGGTCCCGGCGATGGGGCAGGCCGCCGTGCGCACGCTGCTGGAGGAGATCGGCGGGACGCCCGCGCCGCACAGCGAGTTCGTGTTCATGCCCGAACTGGTGGTGCGCGGTTCGACCGCTTCGGCTCCCGGGGACCGCGCCCGCTCCTGAGGCCTGCGGCTTGATTTCGCCGTAGGACATGCGGCCCGCACGGGGCCGCGGGATGATCGGTGGGTAAGTCCTTTTCTGGCAGACTTTGCGCCTATGGGTGAAACGACCGTAACGAAGCCGGAGAGCCTGGAAGCGGCCCTCCCGGACCCTGTTGCGGCCGATCCGGGGCCCGGTCCGCTGCGCCGGCTGCGCACCCCGCACCGGCCCCGGTTCTGGTTCGAGATCCTGCTGATCGCGGTGAGTTACTGGACGTACTCGCTCGTCCGCAACGCCGTGCCGGAGCAGAAGGCCGAGGCGCTGCGCAACGCCGACTGGATCTGGCGGGCCGAGCACCACGTGGGCATCGCCGTCGAGGAGTCGGTCAACCACGCCGTGAACTCGGTGCATTGGCTCATCGTCGGGATGAACTACTACTACGCGACGCTCCACTTCATCGTCACGCTGGGTGTCCTGGTGTGGCTCTACCGTCGTCATCCCGGCCGTTACGCGGCGACCCGGCTGGTGCTGTTCGCGACCACGGCCGTCGCCCTGCTCGGTTACTACCTGTATCCGCTCGCTCCCCCGCGACTGATGAACGGCGGCGGCTTCATCGACACGGTCATGGTCCACCAGACCTGGGGTTCCATGGCGTCCGGCGACCTGAAGCACATGTCCAACCAGTACGCCGCGATGCCGTCGATGCACATCGGCTGGTCCGTGTGGTGCGGCCTGACGATCTTCGCGCTGGCGAGCGTCCCCTGGGTGCGGGTGCTGGGCCTGCTGTACCCGGTGCTGACGCTGGTGGTCATCGTCGCCACGGCCAACCACTTCTGGCTGGATGCGGTCGGTGGCGTGCTGTGCCTGGCCTTCGGGTTCACGGTGGCCCGGCTCTGGTACGGAAGGCAGCCGTACGCACTGCCCCGGACGGCCCCGGCCCCCGGGCGGGACGCGGCCCGGGAGGGGGGAGACAGCGGGCCCGGGGCGCGGACCGGCGGCCCTCAGCGCTCGGCGGCCCCGTAGAACAGTTCCTCCATCACGCCCCTCGCCCGGCGCGCGGTCCGCCGGTAGCCGTCGAGCATGTCGCCGACGTGGCCGGGGCCGTAGCCCAAGTAACGTCCCACGGCCGCCAGTTCCCGCGGGTCGGAGGGGAAGGTGTCGCCGGCCCGGCCGCGGACCAGCATCACCGCGTTGCGGACGCGGGTGGCGAGGACCCAGGCCTCGTCGAGGGTCGCCGCGTCCTCGTCGGTGATCAGCCCGGCCGAGCGGGCCGCGGCCAGGGCCTCACGGGTACGGGTGGTGCGCAGGCCCGGCACCGCCGAGCCGTGCCGCAGCTGCATGAGCTGCACGGTCCACTCCACGTCGGACAGGCCGCCCGGACCGAGCTTGGCGTGCAGCTTGGGGTCGGCGCCGCGCGGCAGCCGCTCGGACTCCATGCGGGCCTTCAGCCGGCGGATCTCGCGCACGGCCTCGTCGGTGAGCCCGTCCGCCGGGTGGCGCAGCGGGTCGATGAGCTCGATGAAGCGTCGGCCCAGATCGGCGTCGCCCGCGACGGGCTCGGCCCGCAGCAGCGCGTGCGACTCCCAGGTCAGGGACCAGCGGCGGTAGTACGCCGCGTACGACGTGAGCGTGCGGACCAGCGGCCCGGACTTGCCCTCCGGGCGCAGGTCGGCGTCGATGAGCAGGGGCGGGTCGGCGCTGGGGATCTGGAGCAGGCGGCGCATCTCGGAGACGACCTTGTTGGCCGCCTGGGCCGCTGTCCGCTCGTCGACGCCGTCGCGCGGCTCGTGCACGAACAGCACGTCCGCGTCGGAGCCGTAGCCCAGTTCGTGGCCGCCGAACCGGCCCATGCCGATGATCGCGAACCGGGTGGGCAGGTCGTCCCCCCAGTTGTCCCGCACGACGGCGCGGAGCGTGCCGGCCAGGGTCGCGGCGGTCAGATCCGACACCGCGGCGCCGACCCGGTCCACCAGGGCGCCCTGGTCGGCCTCGGCGGGCTGCTCCTCGGTGCCGTAGGAGCCGACGATGTCGGCGGCGGCCGTGCGGAACAGCTCCCGGCGGCGCACCCCGCGAGCCGCCGTGACCGCCTGGGCGGCGCCGTCGGCGCGTTTCACGGCGGCGAGTATCTCCTGCTCCAGGTGGGTGCGCGGCCGGGGTTCCAGACCACCGCCGTCCCCGTCGCCGAGCAGCGCGACCGCCTCGGGGGCGCGCATCAGCAGGTCGGGCGCGAGGCGGCCGGCGGACAGCACCCGGGCGAGGTTCTGCGCGGCGGCGCCCTCGTCCCGCAGCAGCCGCAGGTACCAGGGGGTCTTGCCGAGCGCGTCGGACACCTTGCGGAAGTTGAGCAGCCCCGCGTCCGGGTCGGCCGAGTCGGCGAACCAGCCGAGCAGCACGGGCAGCAGGGTGCGCTGGATGGCGGCCTTGCGGGTGACGCCGGAGGCCAGCGCCTCCAGGTGGCGCAGGGCGGCGGCGGGGTCGGCGTAGCCGAGGGCGACCATGCGTTCGCGGGCCGCCTCGGTGCTGAGCCGGGCCTCGCCGGTGGCGAGCTGGGCGACCGCGTCGAGCAGCGGCCGGTAGAAGAGCTTCTCGTGCAGCCGGCGGACGACACCCGCGTGCCGCCGCCACTCGCGGTGCAGGTCGGCGACCGGGTCCGTGCGCAGGCCGAGGGAGCGGCCGATGCGGCGCAGCTCGGCCTCGTCCTCGGGGACGAGGTGGGTGCGCCGCAGCCGGAACAGCTGGATGCGGTGCTCCATGGAGCGCAGGAAGCGGTAGGCGTCGTCGAGCTGGGCCGCGTCGGACCGGCCGACGTAGCCGCCGGCGGCGAGGGCCTCCAGCGCGTCCAGGGTCGTGCCGCTGCGCAGGGAGGTGTCGGCCCGGCCGTGCACCAGCTGGAGCAGCTGCACGGCGAACTCGACGTCCCTGAGGCCGCCGGGGCCCAGCTTCAGCTGGCGGTCGACCTCTGCGACGGGGATGTTCTCCACGACCCGGCGGCGCATCTTCTGCACGTCGGGCACGAAGTTCTCGCGCTCGGCGGCCTTCCACACCAGGGGCTGGACGGCGGCGACGTACTCCTCGCCGAGGCCGAGGTCGCCGGCCACCGGGCGGGCCTTGAGCAGCGCCTGGAACTCCCAGGTCTTGGCCCAGCGCTGGTAGTAGGCGAGGTGGCTGGAGAGGGTCCGCACGAGGGGGCCGTTGCGGCCCTCGGGCCGCAGGTTGGCGTCGACGGGCCAGATGGAGCCCTCGACGGTCGTCTCCGAGCAGATCCGCATCATGTGCGAGGCGAGCCGGGTCGCGGCGCGTACGGCTTTGGTCTCGTCGGTGCCCTCGGTGGCCTCCCCGACGAAGATGACGTCCACGTCGGAGACGTAGTTCAGCTCGTGGCCGCCGCACTTGCCCATCGCGATGACCGCGAGCCGGCACTGCTCGGCGTCCTCCGGCGCGGCCGCCCCGGCGATGGCGAGGGCGGCGCGCAGGGTGGCGGTGGCGAGGTCGGCGAGCTCGGCGGCGGACTCGGCGACGCCGGTGGTGCCGCAGACGTCCCGGGCGGCGATGGACAGCAGGCAGCGCCGGTAGGCGACCCGCAGGGAGACCGGGTCGGTGGCCTCCGCGAGTCCGGCCTCGAACTCCTCCACCCCGGGGTGCAGGTCGTACGCCTCGTACATGACGAGTGCCTGCCAGTCGTCCGGGTGCCGGGTGAGGTGGTCGGCGAGGGCGGTGGACGCACCGAGGACGCCGAGGAGGCGGTCGCGCAGGGGCTTGGCCGCGATCAGGGTGTCGAGCAGTTCCCGGCGGGCACCGGGGCTCTGCTGGGCCTCCAGCAGCCGGACGAGGCCGAGCAGCGCGAGATCGGGGTCGGCGGTGGCGCCCAGCGCCTCCAGCAGCACCGGGTCGTCGCGCAGGGGCGCGAGCTCCGGGCTGTCCAGGAGCCGCTCGGCGGCGGAGGCGTCGGTGAAACCGTGCCGCAGCAGCCTCGTGAAGGTACTGCTCCTGCGCCCCGGCACCGCCGTCATCCGGGCCTCCCTCGCACTGTTCCTCGGACATGCATCGATCAAGGTCGTACGGCTTCGAGCCTAACCGCACGGGCCGGGGGAAGCGCCGGGGAGTTCGGCAGGCGGACGGGGTGCGCGCGTGGCCAGGTGGCCTGGCCGGGCGGGGGGAGGCACCGTACGGCGGTTGGTGGCGTTCCGGGAGACGCGAAGGCCATTTGCGCCCCGGCACGCGTCCGGCGGCCGTCCACTCGGTGGCGCCGCCCGGCGTTTTCGGCTTCGGTGAGGAAGAGCCGTTCAGCCGGCTTCAGCCGGACCCGGTGATCGGTTTCCGTAAGGCCGGACGAAGGAGTCATGCCCGTGGACATCACCCTCGAAGTCATCCCGCTGCCCGTGTCCGACATCGACCGCGCCCGGGACTTCTACCGGGACAAGGTCGGCTTCCACGTGGACATCGACCAGGAGGTCATGCCCGGGATGCGGATCGTCCAGCTGACCCCTCCGGGTTCCGGCTGTTCGATCGCCCTGGGCGAGTCCATCTGGCAGATGACGCCCGGCCCCACCCCGGCGCCGGGCTCCTACCAGGGCCTGCAACTGTGCGTCGCCGACATCAAGGCGGCCCACGCGGAGCTGGTCGCCCGCGGTCTCGACGTCTCGGAACCGGTCCAGTACTCCCCGGACGACGGCGCCACGTTCATGCACTTCCAGGACCCGGACGGCAACGGGTGGGCGGTGCAGGAGTACCGGCGCCGGGCCACCGAGCCGCTGCACCAGCTGCTGGCGGACCTGAAGCGGCAGCAGGCCTGAGGCCCCGGGGAACCGGTCAGGAATCGAGAAGCACGGGCGCGGGAGCGCGATTAGCGTCGTTGTCATGACTTCCATCGCATCCGTCACCGTCGAGGTGGCCGACCCCGCCGCCGCCGAACGCTTCTACGCCGCCGCCTTCGGTCTGGGCGACCGGCTGCGCCTGCGGGCGTCGGAGGCACCGACCTCCGGCTTCCGCGGGTTCACGCTGTCGCTCGTGGTCGCCCAGCCGGCCGATGTGGACGCCCTCCTCGACGCGGCCGTGCGGGCCGGGGCGACGACGCTGAAGCCCGCCGCCAAGTCGCTGTGGGGCTACGGCGGCGTCGTCCAGGCCCCCGACGGGACGATCTGGCAGCTCGCGTCCTCGTCGAAGAAGAACACCGGCCCGGCGACCCGGCGGGTCGACGAGTTCGTCCTGCTGCTCGGCGTCGAGGACGTGAAGGCCAGCAAGCAGTTCTACGTCGAGCACGGTCTGGCCGTGGGGAAGAGCTTCGGCGGCAAGTACGTCGAGTTCGCCACCGGAGGCCCCGTGAAGCTGGCCCTGTACAAGCGCCGCGGCCTCGCCAAGGTCGCCGGCGTCTCCCCCGACGGCACGGGCTCCCACCGCCTGACCATCACGGGCGACACCGGGCCGTTCACCGACCCGGACGGGTTCGCGTGGACGACGGCGTCGGAGAACGCGTCGGTGTGAGCGCGCCGCGGGAGGTCCGCCGAGCCCGGCGCACCTGACCTGCTGTGTCTTCGACAGGTGTCGACGGGCTCCTTCGCGGGCCAGGCCCATACGGCCTCCCCCGCGATGGATGTCGGGCCGCGCCGGCCTTGTCGTTCGGCTGGTGGGTGATGCAGCTGGGCGTCGTACGGACGAGCACGAGTCCGGCAGTCGGTTCGTGCCGGCCGGCCATTGATCGTGTTCGTCACTCCGAGTGGTCGGCGAGCAGCCATCCCAACAGACGAGCCGAGATGCCGCAGAGCGCACGGTGCGATATGGCGGCACGAGCCTGCTTGATCTTCACGCCTCAAGAACCGAGCGGGACGCATCCGTCTCCCGGCAGGGTGGTGATGGATTGCTCGCGTCTACCCTCACCACTATGACGACCGATTGGATGGCCGAATACGAACGCGTGGTCCGGGGGCAGCGTGTGGATGAGCTCAGCCGTCCACCCGCGAGGCAGGTCGCCTCCCCGCCGCCGCTGTCCGAAGCGGAGATCCGCACGGCAGAAGCGGAGTTGGGCATCGTGTTCCCGGACCAGTACCGGGAGTACTTGCTCCGGCAGAGCGCCGGCGGCGCGGTGAACCGCCTGTACCGATCCGCCGCCGGCTGGGGCTGGTATGGGGACTCGAGCACCAACTACGACTTGCTCACCACCGACTTCCCGCATCCCGACTCCTACCGTGCTTACGAGGATGAGCTGGACGCGCGTGAGCCGCTGGCGCAGGACTTCCCGGACCCCAACGCCCACCGGGCGGCATGGGAGCAGTGGGACGCTGAGTACGGGGTGCTCCAGGAGCACAAGACGTCCGGCGCTGTGTTCATCCAGGAGAACGGCTGTGGCTTCTCGACCCTGCTCGTTGTCACCGGTCCGCACCGGGGCTCACTGTGGTTCGACGCCCGGGCCACCTGCGATCAGATCCTTCCTCTGAACCTGGGCGGTCAGCCCGTGTCGTTCATGGACTGGCTCGATCGAGGGTCCACGAGTCTGGTCACCTGGTGACCGCGGCCGGGCCGACACCGGGCGGAGCCGGCCCGGTGCCGGCCCGGTGCCGGCCCGGCCGTAAAATCCTCGCCTCAACCGCTCCGGCCGTGCGACGCACTCATGAGCCTGCGCCGGCCCCTACAGCGCCGGAAGGTTCTTCCGCAGCTCGAACGCGGTGACCTCGCTCCGGTACTCCTCCCACTCCTGCCGCTTGTTGCGCAGGAAGAAGTCGAAGACGTGCTCACCGAGGGTCTCGGCGACGAGGTCGCTGCGTTCCATGAGGGTCAGGGCCTCGCCGAGGTTCTGCGGGAGCGGCTCGATGCCCATGGCGCGGCGCTCCGCGTCGGACAGGGCCCAGACGTCGTCCTCGGCGCCCGGCGGAAGCTCGTAGCCCTCCTCGATGCCCTTGAGGCCGGCGGCCAGCAGCAGCGCGTACGCCAGGTACGGGTTCGCGCCGGAGTCGAGGGAGCGGACCTCCACCCGGGCCGAGCCCGTCTTGCCGGGCTTGTACATCGGGACCCGGACGAGCGCCGAGCGGTTGTTGTGGCCCCAGCAGATGTACGAGGGGGCCTCGCCGCCCGCGCCGGCCGTGCGCTCCGCGCCGCCCCAGATGCGCTTGTAGGAGTTCACCCACTGGTTGGTGACCGCCGAGATCTCCGCCGCGTGCCGCAGCAGACCCGCGATGAAGGAGCGGCCGACCTTGGAGAGCTGGTACTCCGAGCCCGACTCGTAGAACGCGTTGCGGTCGCCCTCGAAGAGGGAGAGGTGGGTGTGCATGCCGGAGCCCGGGTGCTCCGAGAACGGCTTCGGCATGAACGTCGCGTGCACGCCCTGCTCCAGGGCCACCTGCTTCATGACGAGACGGAACGTCATGATGTTGTCGGCCGTGGACAGCGCGTCGGCGTAGCGGAGGTCGATCTCCTGCTGGCCCGGCGCGCCCTCGTGGTGGGAGAACTCCACCGAGATGCCCATCGACTCCAGCATCGTGATCGCCTGGCGGCGGAAGTCCATGCCGACGTTGGTCGGGGTGTGGTCGAAGTAGCCGGAGTTGTCGGCCGGGGTGGGGCGGGAGCCGTCCAGCGGGCGGTCCTTCAGCAGGAAGAACTCGATCTCCGGGTGGGTGTAGAAGGTGAAGCCCAGGTCGGAGGTGCGGGCCAGGGCGCGCTTGAGCACGTAGCGCGGGTCGGCGAAGGACGGGGAGCCGTCCGGCATGAGGATGTCGCAGAACATGCGGGCCGTGCCCGGGGCCTCCGCACGCCACGGCAGGATCTGGAAGGTCGACGGGTCCGGCTTGGCGATCATGTCGGACTCGTAGACCCGGGCGAAGCCCTCGATCGCGGAGCCGTCGAAGCCGATGCCCTCGTCGAAGGCCTGCTCCAGTTCGGCCGGGGCCACGGCGACGGACTTGAGGAAGCCCAGCACGTCCGTGAACCACAGGCGTACGAACCGGATGTCGCGCTCCTCCAAGGTCCGGAGCACGAACTCCTGCTGCTTGTCCATCTTCCGCTTCCCCATCCTTGCTGGTCAGGCCGCCTTCTCTTCCGTACCACGGGAGGCGGTCGGGCACCTGAGCATCCCACCACACCTCCGTTTCGTACGCGTTGCGGACCATGATCGCCCGGCCGGCCCGGGGGAGAACGCCTCACGTACGGCGGGTGGACTGCTCTGACGCCCATAGTGCCTGCTCGCACCGGCATCCGTAACGGCCGGTTCCTTGCGCTGCGCCACACACTTAATTTGCATCTCATATGCAACTTTAAATAGCGTGCGCGCAGCCGAGCCCTGAGGGAGCCCCAGATGCTGTCCGAACAGTCCGCCGCCACCGTCCGCGCCACACTCCCCGCCGTCGGCGCGGCCCTCGGCACGATCACCGAGCGCTTCTACGCCGGGCTGTTCGCGGCCCACCCGGAGCTGCTGCGGGACCTGTTCAACCGGGGCAACCAGGCCTCCGGCACCCAGCGCCAGGCGCTGGCCGGTTCCGTCGCCGCCTTCGCGACGCACCTGCTGGAGCGTCCGGAGCAGCGTCCCGACGCGATGCTCCAGCGCATCGCCCACAAGCACGCCTCGCTCGGTGTCGCGCCGGAGCAGTACGCCGTCGTGCACGAGCACCTGTTCGCCGCCATCGCCGAGGTGCTGGGCGACGCGGTCACGCCCGAGGTCGCCGCCGCCTGGGACGAGGTCTACTGGCTGATGGCGAACGCGCTGATCGCCGTGGAGCAGCGACTGCGCGAGGAGCGCGGCGGGCACACCTGGCGGACCTGGGAGGTCGTCGAGCGGGTCGCCGAGACCGCTGACGTCGCCACGTTCCGGCTGCGGCCGGCCGACGGCGGCCCGGTGCGGGACTTCCTCGCCGGCCAGTACGTCTCCGTCCGCGTCGCCCTCGCCGACGGCGCCCGGCAGATACGGCAGTACAGCCTCTCCGGGGCACCCGGCCCGGACCTGCGGCAGATCAGCGTGAAACGCGTGCGCGAGACCGGCACCCCCGACGGCGAGGTCTCCGGCCACCTGCACGCGCGCGTGCGGGCGGGCGACGTCCTGGAGCTGTCCGAGCCGTACGGCGACCTGGTCCTGGACACCGGCACCGACACGCCCCTGCTGCTGGCCTCGGCGGGCATCGGCGTGACTCCGATGACCGCGATGCTGGCGCACCTCGCCGGCTCGGGGCACCGCGCCCCGGTCACCGTCGTGCACGCCGACCGCTCCCCCGCGACCCACGCCCTGCGCGCCGACCACGAGGCCTGGGCGGCCAAGCTGCCCGACGCGGCCGTCCACCTCTGGTATGAGCAGGACGCCCCGGCGGGCACCCGCACCGGCCTGGCCGACCTCACCGGCGTCGCAATCGCTCCGGGCACGCGCGCGTACCTGTGCGGTCCGCTCCCGTTCATGCGGGCGGTGCGGACCCAGCTGATCGCGAAGGGCGTGGCCCCCGCCGACATCCACTACGAGGTGTTCGGCCCGGACCTGTGGCTGGCCGGGCAGGCCTAGACGTCACCGGGGCCGGGACCCCGCGAGATCCCCAGCAGCAGCGCCCCCGTCGGCTCCGCCACGATGTCCTCCACCGTGACCGGGTCCAGGGAGGTGAAGAACGCCTCCTGGGCCCGGCGCAGGGCGCCGCGCAGACGGCAGGAGGAATTGAGGGGGCAGGGGGTGGGGCCCTCGCAGTCGACGACGTCGCCCCCGCCCTCGAAGGCGCGGACCACGGCTCCGACCGAGGCCGTCCGGCCCTGCTCGGTGAGGGTGAGGCCGCCGCCCCGGCCGCGGCGCGCGATGAGCAGGCCCATGTGCTGGAGCTCGGCGACGACCTTCGCCAGGTGGGTGTACGGCACGTCCATGCCGTCCGCGACGTCCCGGGTCGTCGGACTGGACCCGCCCGCGACGGCGAGCCGCATCAGGACCCGCAGGGCGAGGTCGGTGGAGCGCAGCAGCCGCATGCAGGCAGCCTAGGTAAGGGGCATCTCCGGTACAAATCATCCGGCGGGAGAGCCCGGGAGACGGGCGCCGGGAGCGGCTCCGGGAGCGGTGCTGCGAGCGACTCCGGGAGCGGCGCAGCTGTCGTCCCGCTGTCGGTGCCGTATCGATTCGGCCCATTCCCGCGGCCGCTCTACGAGGCGCCCCGTCTCCCCCATTACGATCAGCCCACCCGACCGTCACTTTTCCCACGAAGGACACCTCATGGGCTCCGCCAAGAAGGCCAGCACGTCACGCAAGGCTCGAATAGAGGAGATGCGGCGCGCCGAGCAGGCCCGTGAGCGCCGCAACCGGATCCTCACCATCGGGGCCAGCCTCGTGATCGTGACCGGACTCGTCGTCGGCGGCGTGGTGCTCGTGCAGTCCCAGGACGACGGGGCCAGTGACACCGCGGCGGCGAAGGACTCCTCCGGCAAGGGCACGTTCGTGACGGGCAAGGACGGGGTCAAGACCTGGAAGGGGAAGCTGGCCCGCAACCACGTCACCAAGGCCGTGAAGTACGCCTCCGAACCGCCGGTGGGAGGCGACCACAACCCGGTCTGGATGAACTGCAACGGCGACGTCTACACCGAGCCGGTGAAGAACACCAACGCCGTGCACTCGCTGGAGCACGGCGCGGTGTGGGTGACGTACAACGCCGCCGCGAAGAAGTCCGACGTCGACGCGCTCGCGGCGAAGGTGAAGAAGACGCCGTACACGCTGATGAGCCCGATGGACGACCAGAAGGACCCGATCATGCTCTCGGCGTGGGGCCACCAGCGCACGGTGACCGGCGCGAGCGACCCGAACGTGGACAAGTTCTTCGAGAAGTTCGTCCAGGGCGAGCAGACCCCCGAGCCGGGCGCCGCCTGCACGAACGGGCTGTCCAAGTGAGGCATGCCGGCCTGATCGCGGGGGCCGCGGCGACGGCGCTCGTCGCGGCCGGTGCGATCACCTACGCCGTCGCCGGGGACGACGGCGGCGGCAGGACGCCCTCCGCCGACTCCGCTGACGCCGGGTTCGCGCGGGACATGGCGGTGCACCACCAGCAGGCCGTGGAGATGTCGTACATCGTGCGCGACCGCACGAAGGACGAGGAGGTCCGGCGCCTGGCGTACGACATCGCGCAGACGCAGGCCAACCAGCGCGGGATGATGCTCGGCTGGCTCGACCTGTGGGGCCTGCCGAAGGTGTCCGCCAAGCCGCCGATGACCTGGATGGACATGGGCGGCATGGCCTCCGCCAAGGACGGCGCGCTGATGCCCGGCATGGCGACCAACTCCGAGATGAAGAAGCTCGGCGAGCTCAGCGGGAAGCAGGCGGAGGTCTTCTACCTCCAGCTGATGACGGACCATCACCAGGGCGGCGTGCACATGGCCGAGGGCTGTGTGGACCGGTGCGTGGTCGGCGTGGAGAAGCGGCTCGCGCAGGGCATGGTGGACGCGCAGCAGTCGGAGATCCTGCTGATGGCGGACATGCTCAAGGAGCGCGGCGCCGCACCGCGGTCCTAGACCGGCACCGGTGGGCACGTAAGCCTCAAATCGCCCTGCCGGGCGGCCTCTTGGGCTCTTCTTGGTCTGCGTAGAGCGCTTCTTGGGCTGCACAATTCCCTTGCATGAACGGTTCATCGCGAGAGTGGCGACCGTCGAGTGATCCACTCGCGACGAACCGCACAGGGGGTTCCATGAGATCCAACCGCGCCTCGGTGCGCGCCGGGGTGAGCATGGCAGCGACACTGCCGATGCTCGCCGGTGCGCTGGCGCTCGGCATACCCGCGGCGCACGCCGCCGACCACCCGGTCCGCGACCTGCTGTCCGGGACCCGGCCCGCCTGGGCCACGGCCAAGGCGGACAAGGGCGCCGCTTCCGACGGCGCCCGGGTGACGGCCCGGGTCTACCTGGCCGGCAAGGACGCGGCGGGCCTCGCCGCCTACGCCAAGGCCGTCTCCGACCCGCACTCGGCCTCGTACGGCACATACCTGACGGCCAAGCAGGCGCAGTCCCGCTTCGGTGCGACGAAGGCCCAGGTGGCTGCCGTGAAGTCCTGGCTGACGGCGGCCGGCCTGAAGGTCACCGGCGTCACGCGGCACTACGTCTCCGTCAGCGGTGACGTGGCCGCCGCCGAGAAGGCGTTCGGCACCCAGCTGCACAACTTCGCCAAGGGCTCGAAGACCTACCGCGCCCCGGCGAGCACCGCCTCCGTGCCGCAGAGCCTGGCCGACGCCGTCCTGACCGTGACCGGGCTGGACAACGCGCCGCACATGGCCACGCACGACGATCAACTGCCGCCGCCGGACACCGTGTTCCGCAACGCCGGGCCGTTCTCCTCGTACTACGGCTCGAAGACCGCGAGCACGCTCCCGGACGCGTACGGCAAGAAGATCCCGTACGCCGTGAAGGGCTACACGGGCAAGCAGCTGCGGGCCGCCTACGGCGCGGGCACGCGCACCGGCAAGGGGGTCCGGGTCGCCATCACGGACGCCTACGCCTCCCCGACCATCGCCTACGACGCCGGCACCTACGCCAAGCGCAACGGTGACGCCGCGTGGAAGACCGGCCGGCTGCACCAGGTGCTGCCGAAGAAGTACACGAACACCGAGGACTGCTCGGCCTCCGGCTGGTACGGCGAGGAGACCCTGGACGTCGAGGCGGTGCACGCGGTCGCGCCGGCCGCGGACGTCACCTACGTCGGCGCCGCCTCCTGCATGGACGGCGATCTGCTCGACGCGCTCGGCAAGGTCGTCGACAGCCACCTGGCCGACATCGTCTCCAACTCCTGGGGCGAGGTCGAGGCGGCACAGACGCCGGACCTCGCGGCCGCCTACGACCAGGTCTTCCAGCTCGGCGCGGTCGAGGGCATCGGCTTCTACTTCTCCTCCGGGGACGACGGCGACGAGGTCGCGAGCTCCGGGACGAAGCAGGTCGACTCCCCGGCCAACTCGGCGTGGGTCACCGCCGTCGGCGGCACCTCGCTGGCCATCGGCAAGGACGACACGTACCTGTGGGAGACCGGCTGGGGCACCGACAAGGCGAACCTGTCGGCCGACGGCAAGAGCTGGACGGACTTCCCCGGCGCCTTCACCTCGGGCGCGGGCGGCGGCACCAGCAGGACCGTCGCCGAGCCCTCCTACCAGCAGGGCGTCGTGCCGGACGCGCTGGCCAAGGCCAACAGCGCGGGCGGCAACCGGGTCGTCCCGGACATCGCGGCGATCGCCGACCCGAACACCGGCTTCCTGGTCGGGCAGACGCAGACCTCGCCCGACGGCAAGACGCAGGCGTACAGCGAGTACCGCATCGGCGGCACCTCGCTCGCGGCCCCGACGATCGCGGCCATCCAGGCCCTGGCGCAGGAGGCCCGCGGCGGCAAGGCGATCGGTTTCGCCAACCCGGCGATCTACGCAAAGGCCGGTTCGAAGGTCTACCACGACGTCACGGACAACCCGACGGGCTCCGGCCTCGCCGTGGCCCGGGTCGACTTCGTGAACGGCTACGACGCCACCGGCGGTCTGTCCACCTCCGTACGCAGTCTCGGCAAGGACAGCTCGCTGGCCGCCGTGAAGGGCTACGACGACGTCACCGGCGTGGGCTCACCCGCGAAGGGCTACGTCGAGTCGTACCGGCGCGGCTGACCTCCGCAAGGGGACATGGGGTGGTGTGGGGTGACTCACACCACCCCATTGTGTCGCACTGACGATTACACTGGGCGGCGTGCCTCAACTACGTCTCGCCCTGAACCAGATCGACGCCGGCGTCGGCGACCTCGCCGGGAACACCGAGTCGGTCGTCCGCTGGACCCGGCACTCCGCCGAACAGGGAGCGCACCTCGTGGCGTTCCCCGAGATGGTGCTGACCGGGTATCCCGTCGAGGACCTGGCGCTCAGGTCGTCCTTCGTGGAGGCCTCCCGCGCGGCGCTGCGTTCTCTCGCCGCGCGCCTGGCCGAGGAGGGCTTCGGAGAGCTGCCGGTGATCGTCGGCTACCTCGACCGCAGCGCGACCGCCCAGCCGAAGTACGGTCAGCCGGCCGGCGCGCCGCAGAACGCGGGTGCGGTGCTGCACCGCGGCGAGGTGGTCCTGAACTTCGCCAAGCACCACCTGCCGAACTACGGCGTGTTCGACGAGTTCCGCTACTTCGTGCCCGGCGACAGCATGCCGGTGCTGCGGGTGCACGGCGTGGACGTCGCCCTGGCCATCTGCGAGGACCTCTGGCAGGACGGCGGCCGCGTCCCCGCCGCCCGTTCGGCGCAGGCGGGCCTGCTGGTCTCGATCAACGCCTCCCCGTATGAGCGCAACAAGGACGACACGCGCCTGGAGCTGGTCCGCAAGCGGGCCCAGGAGGCCGGCTGCACCACGGCCTACCTGGCGATGATCGGCGGCCAGGACGAGCTGGTGTTCGACGGCGACTCGATCGTCGTCGACAAGGACGGCGAGGTCGTGGCGCGGGCGCCGCAGTTCTCCGAGGGCTGCGTGGTCCTGGACCTGGACCTGCCGGCGGCGTCGGCGGACGCGCCGACGGGCGTGGTCGACGACGGGCTGCGCATCGACCGGGTCGTCCTGTCGGAGGAGCCGCTCGCCCCGTACGAGCCCGAGCTCACGGGTGGCTACGCGGACCGTCTGGAGGACGACGAGGAGGTCTACTCCGCGCTGGTCGTCGGCCTGCGGGCGTACGTCGCGAAGAACGGCTTCAGCTCGGTCCTGATCGGCCTGTCGGGCGGCATCGACTCGGCGCTGGTCGCGGCGATCGCGTGCGACGCGGTGGGCGCGCAGAACGTGTACGGCGTGTCGATGCCGTCGAAGTACTCCTCGGACCACTCCAAGGACGACGCCGCCGAACTGGCCCGCCGCACGGGCCTGAACTACCGCACGGTCGCGATCGAGCCGATGTTCGACGCCTACATGGGTTCGCTGGGGCTCACGGGCCTGGCGGAGGAGAACCTCCAGTCGCGTCTGCGCGGCACGCTGCTCATGGCGATCTCCAACCAGGAGGGCCACATCGTCCTGGCGCCGGGCAACAAGTCGGAGCTGGCGGTCGGCTACTCGACGCTCTACGGCGACTCGGTCGGGGCGTACGGCCCGATCAAGGACGTCTACAAGACGTCGGTCTTCCGCCTCGCCGAGTGGCGCAACCGGGCCGCCCGGGAACGCGGCCAGACCCCGCCGATCCCCGAGAACTCCATCAGCAAGCCCCCGAGCGCGGAACTGCGCCCGGGCCAGGTGGACACGGACTCGCTGCCCGACTACCCGGTGCTCGACGCGATCCTGGAGCTGTACGTCGACCGGGACCGGGGAGCCGACGAGATCGTCGCGGCCGGGTTCGACGCGGGGCTGGTCGCGAAGACGCTGCGCATGGTCGACACGGCCGAGTACAAGCGGCGCCAGTACCCGCCGGGCACGAAGATCTCGCCGAAGGGCTTCGGGAAGGACCGGCGGCTGCCGATCACGAACGGGTGGCGGGAGTCGCTCTGAGGGGCGGGGCCGGCTGACGGACGGGGCCGGGAGGGCTTGATAGGCAAGTGAGTACTTGCCTATGCTGGGGTCGTGGCCGACGACCTCTTCAAAGCCTTGGCCGACCCCACCCGTCGCACCATCCTCGACGAGCTCGCGGAGCAGTCCGGGCAGACACTGTTCGAGATCTGTTCGCGGCTGAGCATGAAGCACGGGCTCGGCATCTCGCGCCAGGCGGTCTCCCAGCACCTCGCGGTGCTGGAGGCCGCCGGGCTCGTGGAGACCAGGCGGGAGGGTCGTTACAAGTTCCACGACCTGAACACGGCACCACTCCGGCAGATCACCGAGCGGTGGCCGCCGCCCGACCCCTCCGGACCGGAAGAGAGCCCGCTATGAGGATCCACCTGACCAGCGTCTTCGTCGACGACCAGGCCAAGGCCCTGCGCTTCTACACCGAGATCCTCGGCTTCGTGAAGAAGCACGACGTCCCGGTGGGCGGGACGGACCGTTGGCTGACCGTCGTCTCCCCCGAGGAGCCCGGCGGCACGGAACTGCTCTTGGAGCCCGCCGGCCACCCGGCCGTCAAGCCCTACCGCGACGCGCTCGCCGCCGACGGCATCCCGCTCGCCCAGTTCGCCGTGACCGACGTCCGGGCCGAGTACGAGCGCCTGACCGGCCTCGGCGTCCGCTTCACCCAGGAGCCCGTGGAGATGGGCCCGGTCACCACGGCCGTCCTCGACGACACCTGCGGCAACCTGATCCAGATCGCGACGCAGCCGCAGTAACCGCCGTCACCACCTTGACCGGTGACAACACTCGGTGCCACCATCGTCACCTGCTCAAGCGGTGACACACCGACCGGCGCGGGAGAACAGATGGCGGCGATCCACGACATCGAGGTCGTCGTCTTCGACGTCCTGGGCACCATGGTCGACGAACCCGGCGGACTTCGATCGGCGGTACGGGAAGCGACCGGCCTGGCCGGCCCGACGGCCGCCGACGGGCTCGTCGACCTGTGGCGGAGGTACTGCGAGCAGCAGCAGGAACGCGTCCGGCAGGGACAACGCCCGTACGTGAGCACGGAGGTACTCGACGCCGAGGCCGCCCGGCTGGTGGCCCGGCACGCCGGGGTGACCGGCCCGGGGGCCGTCGCGCGGCTCGCCACGGCGGGGCGGCGGCTGCCCGCCTGGGACGACTCCGCCGCCGGGCTGGAGCGGCTCTCGCGGCGATACCCCGTGATGGGGCTGTCCAACGCCGGCCGCACCGCCCTGCTCCACCTCAACGCGCACGCCGGGCTGCGCTGGCATCAAGCCCTGTCCGCCGAGGCGGCCGCGGCCTACAAGCCGGCGCCGGAGGTCTACCGGCTCGCGCTCGACAGCGCCGGATGCCCCCCGGAACGCGTGCTGATGGTCGCCGCCCACGCCTGGGACCTGCGCGGCGCGCGGGCGATCGGCATGCGCACCGCCTACGTCCACCGGCCGGCGGGGGACCCGCCCACGGGCTCCGACGACTTCGACGGGCGGTTCGACGGACTGGGTGACCTGGTCAGCGCACTGACGGGACGTCAGGCGAAGGCGGTCGGATAGCGCACCCGCCTCGTACCCCTGTCGACGGAGAACGGCAGCACGCGGGACCTGGTCCCGCGTGCTGCCGTGTGCCGGAAGCCGTCAGTGGTGCACCGCTTGCGTCTCCTGGGGGACGTGGCTCGCCACGATCCGCTCGCGCCCGGCGACCGGAGCCCGGCGCCGGTCCACCGCGTAGGCCAGCGACGCCACGGCCAGGCCGAGGACGGCCAGGGCCACACCGGCCAGGGCCGGGGAGGTGACACCGAAGCCCGCGGCCAGCGCGAGGCCGCCGATCCAGGCGCCGCCGGCGTTGGCCAGGTTGAAGGCGGCCTGGTTGGCCGAGGAGGCCAGGGAAGGCGCCGAGGAGGCCTTCTCCATGACCATCAGCTGAAGCGGGGAGCCGGTGGCGAAGGCCGCCATGCCGAGCAGGATCACGGCCACGGCGGCCGTGAGCTCCGTGCGCATCAGCAGCGGGAACAGCGCCAGGACCGCCACCAGTGCGGTGAGGCCGCCGAACAGCGTGCCGCGCAGGGAGTGGTCGGCCAGGCGGCCGCCCAGCAGGTTGCCGGCGGTCGCACCGACGCCGAACAGCGCCAGCAGCAGGGTGACGCTGGCGTCGGCGTAACCGGCGGCGTCGGTGAGCATCGGCGTGATGTAGCTGTAGGCGGCGAAGAGGGCACCGAAGCCCGCGACGGTCGTGCCGAGCGACAGCCAGACCGGCAGCGAGCGCAGGGCGGCGAGTTCGCCGCGCAGGCCCTTCGCGGTGGCGTGCTCGTGGTCGTGCGGGATGAGGAACGCGAGCGCGGCGATGGCCGCCAGGCCGATGGTGCTGACGCCGAGGAAGGTCGCCCTCCAGCCGAGGTGCTGGCCCATCAGGGTCGCGACCGGCACGCCCGCGACGTTCGCGACCGTCAGGCCGAGGAACATCAGCGAGACCGAACGCGCCTTGCGCTCGGGGGCGACCATGTTCGTCGCGACGACGGCGCCCACGCCGAAGAAGGCGCCGTGCGGCAGACCGCTCAGGAAGCGGGCGGCCAGCAGCCAGCCGTTGTCGGGCGCGAGGGCCGACAGCGCGTTGCCCACGACGAACAGCCCCATCAGGCCGATCAGGACCGTGCGCCGGGACATCCTGGCGGTAACCGCGGCCAGCAGCGGGGCGCCGATGACGACGCCCAGCGCGTACGCCGACACCAGATGGCCGGCGCTGGGTATCGAGATGTTCAGGTCGTCCGCGACATCGGGCAGCAGCCCCATCATCACGAACTCGGTCGTACCGATGCCGAAGGCGCCCACGGCAAGGGCGAGCAGGGCCAGGGGCATGAAGGAGCCTTTCGAGACTTGCTTGGAGATCCGTACGCGTATGTTCAAGTACGGAACAAAGTCTCGCAGGCGCACTATTCCACGCGGTGACGCCGAGGTTGCGGATTTCTGTCCGGACTGCCCTGACCAGCGGTTTTCAGGAGCCGCTTGTGGTGACCCTCACACGAGCCGCGACCGGCAGATGGTCGCTGCCCGTCTGCGGGAGGGTCCACGAACTCTCCGGCTTCGGGCCCCGCACCATGATCTGGTCGATGCGCGCCATCGGGAACGACGCGGGCCAGCTGAAGCCGAACCCGTTGCCGGCCGCGCCCTGCGTGGAACGCATCTGGGAGGTGACGGCGTTGAGCGCGCGGTCGTTCATCGTGCCGTTCAGATCGCCGAGCAGGACGACGTTCTTCAGCGGTTCGTGGGCGATGGCCTCGCCGAGGTAGTCGGCGCTCCGGTCGCGCTGGCGGGCCGTGAAACCGGCCTCCATCTTCACGCGCACCGAGGGCAGATGGGCGACGTAGACCGCGACCTGCCCGGACGGTGCGGTCACGGTGGCGCGCATCGCGCGCGTCCAGCCCATGTCGAGGTCGACGTCCCGCACGCCGCTCAGCGGGTACTTGCTCCACACCCCGACCGTGCCCTGCACGGAGTGGTAGCGGTACGTCGGCGCCAGCGCCTTCTCGTACGTCGGGACGGCGGCCGGCGTCAGTTCCTCCAGGGCCAGCACGTCCGCGCCGGAGGCGGCCACGTCACGGGCGGTGCCGGCGGGGTCGGGGTTGTCGGCGTTGACGTTGTGCGTGACCACCGTGAGGTCGCCGCCGGTCGCGGTCTTGTCGCTGAGCTGGCCGCCGAAGAGGTTCAGCCAGACCACGGACGGCAGCACCACCGCGATCAGCGCGGTCGCGGACTTGCGGACCAGGGCGAGGACGAGCAGCACCGGGACGAGGAGCCCCAGCCAGGGCAGGAACGTCTCGGTGAGACTGCCCAGATTGCCGATGGTGTTCGGGATGCGCGAGTGCAGCACCATGACCAGGGCCAGCAGCACCGCGCACGCGGCGACGACCAGTCCGCGCCGCCAGATCCGCGGGTCGCCCCGCCAGGGACCCGCCAGCCGGTCGAACAGGCGCCGAAGCCGGGTTCCCCGGTGCTCGGGCCCCGAGCCGCCGTTGTCCGTCTCCGTCATGTACGCCTGCTGCGCCATACCGTCGCCTCACTGCCTGCCGTGCACACCATCGCCCCCGTGTCCTTACGACCCTAGGGGATGATCCGTTCCGTTCCCGCCGTCCTGCGACGGCCGTACGGGGGCGATGACGTCCGAGCCCCCGAGGAGAGTTCCGGTCCCGTCCGCCGAAAGCGCCGTCTGTGACGAAACGCGCACACTCACCCGGGCCGGTGGGACTCGGAACTGACGGGGCGTAGGCCTTCGAGGAGGGTGTCGACGACCTGGCCGGCGAGGTCGGCGGGGAGGTCGGCGTCGGTGTGCAGCACGGCGCGGAGGAGCATCGGGCCGACGAATATGTCGTTCAGCAGTTCGAGGTCGAGGTCCGTGCGCAGTTCGCCGTTCTCCTGGCCGCGGCGCAGAACCTCCAGGCCGAGCCGGCGGCGCGGGGCGACGACGGTGGCGTGGTACGCCGCCCAGAGTTTCGGACTGCTCTTCATCTGGGCCTGCACGCTGTGCAGGATCGCCGAGGAGCGGTTGGCCAGGCCGCGCCGGCGCACCTGTTCCAGCAGGACGACGAGGTCGTCGCGCATGGAAGTGCCGGGGAGCGGCGGGTCGGGGGGTTCGGCGGCGCGTACGACGTCGACGAAGAGTTCCTCCTTGCCGCTCCAGCGGCGGTAGATGGTGGCCTTGCCGACGCCCGCGGTGCGGGCGATGCGCTCGATGGACAGCTCCGCGAGGGGCACGCCCTCCTCCAGGAGCCTCATCACGCCCTCGATGATGGCCCGCTCGACGGCCTCGCTTCTGGGACGCCCCCTCGCGGGGCCGTCGGGCGGGGTGTGCCGTTCGGCGAGGCTCACGTCGCTGCGTCCTTCCTGACGGGGGTGGAGACCGTTCCCGGCTGCGCGGGGAGTGCATTCTCCCGCAGGTCTACGAACCCGTGTGCGACAACTCCTTGTCCCCTTGCGCTCTCTGGGGCGACGGCGGCCTGCCCGGCAGGAACAGCGCCACGACGACCGCGCCGATCAGGGCGACGCCCGCGCCCCACAGGGCGGTGACGTGCATCGCGTGCAGGAACGCGTCGTAGGCCGGGGCCACGAGGGACTCCCCCCGCGGTCCCAGCTTGTCCGCGACGCCGAGCGTGGCCTCGATGGACTCCCCGGCGGTGTGCCGCAGGGCCGGGGGCAGGACGCCTAGCTTGTCCTCGATGCCCGTGCGGTAGGCCGTGGACAGCACCGATCCGAGGACGGCGATGCCGAGGGCGCCGCCGACCTGCCGGAAGGTGTTGCTGAGCGCCGAGGCGGAGCCCGCCTTCTCGCGGGGCAGGGCCTGCATGATGACGACGCTGACCGGCGTCATGATGTGCGCCATGCCGGCACCCATGAGGAAGAAGATCACTTCCAGGATCCAGATGGGCGTGTCCCCGTCCAGGGTGGCGAAGGCGCCCAGCATGGCGGCGATGACGACCATGCCGGCGGTGGTCGTGACCCGGTTGCCGAAGCGGTCGACCACCAGCCGGGCGCGCGGCGCGAAGATCAACTGGGCGGCGGCCAGGGGCAGCATCAGCAGCCCGGTCTGAAGTGGCGAGTACCCGCGCACGCTCTGCGTGTAGAAGACGGAGAAGAAGGTCACACCCATCAGCGCGAAGAAGACCAGCGCCACGGCGGCGATGGCGGCCGAGAAGACCTTGTTCTTGAAGTACGTGACGTCTATCGACGGATGGTCGCTGCGCTTCTCGAACACGACGAACGCCACGAGCACGGCGAGGCCGGCGCCGATGGTCGCCAGCACGGTCGGGTCGGTGAAGTCGGCGAGCTGGCCGCCCTTGATGATGCCGTAGACGAGCAGGACCAGGCCGACGACGGACAGCACGACGCCGACGGGGTCGAGCCGGCCCGGTTTCGGATCGCGGGAGTCCGGCACCAGCCAGAGCATCAGTGCGAGTCCGAGCAGCACGATCGGCACGTTGACGAGGAAGACCGAGCCCCACCAGAAGTGGTCGAGCAGGACTCCGCCGGTGATCGGGCCGATGGCGACGGCGAGGCCGACGCCGCCCGCCCAGATGCCGATGGCCTTGGGCTGCTCCTCGCGCTCGAAGACGTTCATGAGGACGGCCAGGGTGGCGGGCATCACGAACGCGGCGCCCAGGCCCATCACGGCCCGAAAGGTGATCAACTGGCCAGGGGAGCCGGAGAACGCGGCGAGCGCCGAGCCGATGCCGAACACGGCGAGACCGCCGATCAGCACCTTCTTGCGGCCCAGCCGGTCGCCGAGCAGCCCGGCGGTGAACAGCAGGCCCGCGAAGACGAGGGTGTAGGCGTTGATGGCCCACTCCAGCTGGCTCTGCGTGGCGCCGAGGCCGGTGGGGGCCGGGGTGGAGATCGTCTTGATGGCGACGTTCAGGATCGAGTTGTCGAGCACGACGATCAGCAGGCTCAGCATCAGCACGCCGAGGATCGCCCAGCGGCGCCGGTGCACCGCTTCCGGTACGCGCGGGCCGGTGGGGGCGGCCGGTTCGGCAGGAGCAGTCATGGCACCGAGCCTAGAAGCATTTCGATACGAGACCGTCTCGTATTGGAATTCTCTTACCGGGATCTTACGCGGCATTCACGTCCCGGCCCCGGTGGACGCGCGGACGGAACTCACAGGGGCTCCCCTAGCCCTCGATGGCACGAGGTGCCACCATGGACGTGGTCCGGGGACGCCGTCAGGGCGCCTCGAGATGACGTGTTAGGAGCCGTGCAATGACGCAGCTTCCGGCTGCCCAGACTGCTCAGATGAAGCCCTCCGGCAGCGGCAGGGCGCTGTACGGGGGCAAGGGCACCCGCCGTATCACCGTGCGCGACATCGCCGCCGCCAAGGAGCGCGGCGAGAAGTGGCCGATGCTGACCGCGTACGACGCCATGACCGCGTCCGTCTTCGACGAGGCCGGGATCCCGGTGATGCTCGTCGGCGATTCGGCGGGCAACTGCCACCTCGGGTACGAGACGACCGTGCCCGTCACCCTCGACGAGATGACGATGCTGTCGGCGGCGGTCGTACGGGGCACCTCACGCGCCCTGATCGTCGGCGACCTGCCCTTCGGCTCCTACCAGGAGGGTCCGGTGCAGGCGCTGCGCTCGGCGACCCGGCTGGTGAAGGAGGCGGGCGTGCAGGCCGTGAAGCTGGAGGGCGGTGAGCGGTCGTACGACCAGATCCGGCTGCTCGTCGAGTCCGGCATCCCGGTCATGGCGCACATCGGCCTGACCCCGCAGTCGGTCAACGCGATGGGCTACCGGGTGCAGGGCCGCGGCGAGGAGGCGGCCCAGCAACTGCTGCGGGACGCGAAGGCCGTGCAGGACGCGGGCGCGTTCGCGGTGGTGCTGGAGCTGGTCCCCGCGGAGCTGGCCGCCGAGGTGACGCGGGTGCTGCACATCCCGACCGTCGGCATCGGGGCGGGCCCCGAGACCGACGCGCAGGTGCTGGTGTGGACCGACATGCTGGGTCTGACCGGCGGGCGGGTGCCGAAGTTCGTCAAGCAGTACGCGAACCTGCGTGAGGTCATGGGGAGCGCGGCGCAGGCGTTCGCCGAGGACGTGGTCGGCGGAACGTTCCCGCAGGAGGAGAACTCCGTCCACTAGGACGTCACAGAGTCACAGCAGACCACAGCGGTACCACGGACAGCCCGTCGATCTCCCCCAGTCGACGGGCTGTCCCCTTTCGCCGGGACCACCGACAGCGGGTGTCGGCGGCTTGTCGGTGGTTTGTCGGTGGGGCCTGGGACCGTCTGTCCCATGACGCGAATCGACACACAGACCAGCGGCGCCGCTGTCACCGTGCGGGGGCTGGTGAAGCACTACGGGGAGACCAAGGCACTGGACGGGGTCGACCTGGAGGTGCGGGAGGGCACCGTGATGGGGGTGCTCGGGCCGAACGGGGCCGGGAAGACCACCCTGGTGCGGATCCTGTCCACCCTGCTGGCGCCCGACTCGGGGCAGGCCACCGTGGCCGGGTACGACGCCGTACGGCAGCCGCGGCAGCTGCGGCGGGTCATAGGGCTCACGGGCCAGTACGCGTCCGTGGACGAGAAGCTCTCGGGCTGGGAGAACCTGTACATGATCGGGCGGCTGCTCGATCTGCCCCGCAAGGAGGCCCGCGCCCGTGCCGACGGGCTGCTGGAGCGCTTCTCGCTGACCGAGGCGGCCAAGCGGCCGGCGGCGACGTACTCCGGCGGGATGCGGCGCCGGCTGGACCTGGCCGCGTCGATGATCGGCCGGCCGGCCGTGCTCTTCCTCGACGAGCCGACCACCGGCCTCGACCCCCGCACCCGCAACGAGGTGTGGGACGAGGTCAAGCGCATGGTCGGCGACGGGGTCACCGTGCTGCTCACCACCCAGTACATGGAGGAGGCCGAACAGCTCGCCTCCGAGCTGACGGTCGTGGACCGCGGCCAGGTCATCGCCGGGGGCGCGATCGAGGCGCTGAAGGCGAAGGTCGGCGGCCGTGCGCTGCGGATCCGTCCGGCCGACCCCACGCACCTGCGGCCCCTCGCCGGCGCGCTGGACGAGCTGGGGATCACCGGGCTCGCCACCACGACCGTCGACGCCGACCGGGGCGACGTCCTCGTGCCGATCCTCAGCGACGAGCAGCTGACGGCCGTGGTCGGCGCGGTCACCGCGCGCGGCATCACGCTCTCCTCCATCACCACCGAACTGCCCAGCCTGGACGAGGTGTTCCTGTCCCTCACCGGCCACCGTGCCAGTGCCCCGCAGGACGCCGTGCCCGCCGAAGACCTTCAGGAGGCCGCCGTATGAGCGCCGTCACCGTCAACGACGCCGCCTCGGACGCCCGTATCCCGCTGCGCGGCCACCTGCGCCACACCGGGGCCCTGATCCGCCGCAACCTGCTGTGGATCCGCAAGGACCCGGAGTCGATGGCCGACGCGCTGCTGATGCCGGTCATCTTCACCCTGCTGTTCGTCTTCGTCTTCGGCGGCTCCATCGGGCAGGCGCTGGGCGGCGGGCAGGACCGGTACGTGCAGTACGTGATCCCGGGCATGATCGCGATGATGAGCATGACCCTGTCCCAGGGCGTCGGCACCGGCTTCAGCCAGGACTTCAACTCCGGTGTGATGGACCGGTTCCGGTCGCTGCCGATCGGGCGCGGTTCGGTGCTGTTCGCGAAGATCTCGGTGGAGCTGATGCGGATGCTGTTCGCGACCGCTGTGCTGATGATCGTCGCCGTGGCCGTCGGGTTCGAGATCACGAACTGGCCGGGGCTCTTCGCGACCGTGGCCCTGTCCACGGCTTTCGCCTCGTCGATCATGTGGGTGTTCCTCACCCTGGGCGTGATCCTGAAGAACGCGCAGTCCGTGCAGGCGATGGGCTTCCTGGTGCTGTTCCCGCTCCAGTTCGGCTCGTCGATCTTCGCGCCGACCACATCGATGCCGGGCTGGCTCCAGGCGTTCACCGACTACAACCCGCTGTCGACCCTCGCGGACGCCGCGCGCGGACTGATGGTGGGCGGGCCGGTCGCGCACGACCTGTGGGTGACGCTCGGATGGTCGGTGGCGATCACGGCCGTGATGGCGCCGGTCGCGATCCACAAGTTCCGCACGAAGAACTGACCGGACGGCCCGGATCCGCGTCAGAGCAGGGCGGTGGCCTCCTCGGGGGAGAGGCCTCCGCCCTGCGCGTACGCGGACTCGTACGCCGGGTCGCCGAGGACCGCACGCGCCCTTCCTTCCGCCCGCTCACGGACCTCGCGCTCCTGTTGCGGGGCGATGTGGCCGGGCGGCAGCAGGGCGTCGGCGGCGCCGAGACAACGGGCCGCGTCCGCGGCGCGGCGCCCGCCCTCGTGGGCGGCCAGGGCTCCGGCCCCGACGGTCAGGTACACGGCGCGCAAATAGGGTGCGATGGCCGACGACAGCGGGTCGGCGGCGCGCTCCAGGGCCCGGCGGACCCGGTCCAGGCACTCGTCGTAGCGTTCCTCGGCGGCGTCCAGCCACGCTTCGGCGCCGAGGATGAACGCGTCGAAGACGACGAAGTGGGCGATCCGGAAATCCCGGCGCAGCCGCTTCAGCTGCTCGCGTGCCTCCGCGGTGCGGCCCGTCATGCCCAGCCGGCCGGCCAGGAAGAGGCGGGCGGCGGGCATGGCCTCGCTGTGCGAGTCCTCGTGCTGGGCGATCACCTCGCGCAGCAGCCGCTCGCCGCGTTCGTCCTCGCCCGCCTCCAGCAGGGCGCTGCCCAGCCGGGCGCTGAGGACGGCGGCCTGGGCGCGGGCGCCGAGGTGTTCGGCATGGGCGATGGCCGCCTCGTAGTCGGCGGCGGCCAGGGCGTAGTGGCCCTTGCGCTCGTGGGCCTCGGCGCGGGCGGAGAGGGCCTCGGCGGTACCCCAGGCGTCACCGAGGCGCCGGTAGATCTCCAGCGACTCGTCGGCGTCACGGGCCGCGTCACCGGCCCAATCGGTGCGGTTGGCGAGGAAGTTGGCCCGCATCTGCAAGCCGGAGGCGAGCTCCCAGTCGAAGCCCGGGGTCCGTCGGCAGGTGCGGATGGACGCGTCGATGATGACGCGCAGCCGGTCCATGTCGCCGGTCAGCATCACGGCGAAGAACCAGAGCAGGCCGGGGAGCCGGCAGTTCTGCGGCAGGCCGGGCTCGTACGTCCCGGCGATGGCGCGCAGTTTCCGCTGGGACTCCGGGTTCTGCCAGGCGTCCAGCTCGGTGTCCATGCAGGCGAGATGGGCGAGATGGATACCGCGCCGGGCCTCCCACAGGACCTCGCCGGTCATCGGGGGCGGGGCGTCGGTGCAGCGCTGCCACACCGCGGTGGCGGGGCGGACGGGCTCGGTGAACGGGTCGGGGCCGAGCGCCATCACCTCGCGGCACCAGTTGCGCGCCTCGATGCGCAGGTCGCGCATCTGCCAGTACCAGACGAGGGACAGCGCCAGGCACAGCGCCTCCTGCTCGTCGCGCAGGGCGACGGCGTGCCGCAGCGCGGTGCGCAGGTTCTCGTACTCGCGCTCCAGCCGGTGGATGGCGGTGAGCTGGCCGGGGCCGCGCAGCAACGGGTCGGTGACACGGGCCAGTTCACGGAAGTACGTCAGGTGGGCCCGCTCGGTCTCGGCGCGCTGCCCGGACTCGTCCAGCCGCTCGGCGGCGTACTCGGCGACGGTCTCCAGCAGCCGGTAGCGCATCTCCCCGTCGGCGGAGCCGTCCGGCGGGGCGGCCACGACCAGGGAGCGGTCGACGAGTGAGCCGAGCACCTCCAGGGCGGCCGGTCCGCACACGGCCTCGGCGGCGGGCAGGTCGCAGCCGCCGGCGAACACCGACAGCCGCCGCAGGACGTCGCGTTCCTCCGCGTCGAGCAGGTCCCAGGACCAGTCGACGACCGCTCTGAGGGTCTGCTGGCGGGGCAGGACGGTGCGGCTGCCGGAGGTGAGGAGACGGAAGCGGTCGTCCAGCCGGTCGGCGATCTGGCGGGGTGTGAGCATCCGCAGCCGGGCGGCGGCCAGTTCGATGGCCAGCGGCAGGCCGTCGAGGCGGCGGCAGATCTCGGCGCACGCCCCGGGGTCGTCCTCGATCCGGAAGCCGGGCCGGGCCGCCGCGCCCCGGTCGGCCAGCAGCCGCAGCGCGACCGGCTCGGGCAGCGGCTCCACGGGCCGCAGCAACTCGCCAGGCACGCCGAGGGGTTCACGGCTGGTGGCCAGGACGGTCAAGTCCGGGCAGCGCTCCAGCAGTTCCTCGGTGAGCCGGGCGGCGGCGTCGACGACGTGTTCGCAGTTGTCGAGGATCAGCAGCATGCGGGGGCGGGCGCAGTGCTCGGCGAGCCGCTCGACGGGGTCGTCGAGCCGGTCGGCGACGGCGGCGCGGATGCCCTCGGCGCCGGCTCCGTACAGCACGGTCTCCCGGGCGCCGACGGCGGTGAGCACGGCCTCCGGCACGGCGTCCGGGTCGTCGACGGGGGCGAGTTCGGCCAGCCACACGCCGCCGGGCATGGCCTCGCGCACGGTCTCCGCGGTCTCCTGCGACAGCCGGGTCTTCCCGGCGCCGCCGGGGCCGAGCAGCGTGACCAGCCGGGCTTCCGCGAGATCTCCGCGGATGGTCTCGATGTCGGTCTCCCGGCCGATGAACGAGGTGAGGCGGGCCCGGAGGTTGCCGGCCGACCGGGCCGGCGCGGGCACGGATGTGTCCCCCAGCCGGAGCAACTCCGTGTGCAGGGCGCGCAGTTCCGGACCCGGGTCGGCCCCGAGGCGGTCGGCGAGGAGACGCCGGACGTCCTCGTAGGCGTCCAGTGCCTCCGCCGCGCGTCCGGCGTCCCGCAGGGCGCGCAGCCGCAGGGCCTGGAGGGGCTCGTCCAGGGGGTGGCTGTCGCACAGGGCGGTCAGCTCCGGCAGCGACTGCTCGGCCCCGCCCAGGGCGAGGGCGGCGGTGTGCCGGGCCCGGAGCGCGTCCAGGCGGCGGGTGTCCAGGCGGGCCGCCTCGGCGGTGCGGTCGGGCAGGTCGGCGAGAGCGGGGCCGCGCCACAGGGCGAGGGCGTCGTCGAGGACCACGGCGGCCTTGGCGGGGTCGCCGTCGGCCAGCGCCCGCAGCCCTTCGCCGGCCAGCCGCTCGAACCGGTGCAGGTCGACGTCGTCGGGCGCGGCCGTGAGCCGGTACCCGCCCTCGGCGGAGGCGACCGCGCCCGCCCCGAGCGCCCGCCGCAACCGCCCGACCAGTGCCTGAAGCGCCCCCGGCGCGTCGGCGGGCGGCTGCCCGCCCCACACCTCGTCGACGAGCAGCCCCACGGGCACGGTCCGTCCGGCCCGCAGCGCGAGCACGGTCAGCAACGCGCGCAGCCGCGCCCCGCCTACCGGAACGACCGACCCGTCACTGCGGAGCGCCTGCGTGGTGCCGAGGATGCGGTAGTGCACGGGCTCATTGTCTCCGGTGTTACGGGGGTGGGTCACGGCGGTTGGCGGCGCGGCGGGGCGTCGCAGCTCTCCATCTGCCAGTCCTCGTGGAACACGTGCCACAGCCCCATGCCCCCAGCCTCCCCGGAACCGACCGCCCCGCGCGAGACGTTTTTCACCTGTGCCCGGTACCGTCGGGCCGTCCCACCCGGTGTCGACGAGTGCAGGGAGCCCCATGACCACCGCCACCACCCGCCACAGCGAGCGGCGTATCAGTCCCGTCTTCATCGGGATCGTCGCCGTGACGGCGGTCACGGGATGGGCGACCTGGACCGGGTTCGCCGAGCAGCCCGGCGTCGCCGTGTTCCTGTTCGTGACGGCGGCGTGGATCGTCTCCCTGTGTCTGCACGAGTACGCGCACGCCCGCACCGCCCTGCACAGCGGCGACATCTCCATCGGCGCCAAGGGCTATCTGACCCTCAACCCGCTGAAGTACACACACGCCCTGCTCAGCATCGTCCTCCCGGTGATCTTCGTGATCATGGGCGGGATCGGACTGCCCGGCGGCGCCGTGTTCATCGAGCGGGGCCGGATCCAGGGGCGCTGGAAGCACAGTCTGATCTCGGCGGCGGGCCCGCTGACGAACGTGCTGTTCGCCGTCGTCTGCACCGCCCCGTTCTGGCTGGACGCGCTGGACGGCGTGCCGAACGACTTCCGGTTCGCCCTCGCCTTCCTCGCCCTGCTCCAGGTGACGGCGGCGCTGCTGAACTTCCTGCCGGTGCCGGGCCTGGACGGCTACGGCGTCATCGAGCCCTGGCTGTCGTACGGCATCCGGCGCCAGGTGGAGCCGTTCGCGCCGTTCGGTCTGCTGTTCGTGTTCGCGCTGCTGTGGCTGCCTGCGGTGAACGGCGTCTTCTTCGACGTGATCGACACGATCCTGAAGTCCCTCGGCATCAGCGACGTCGAGACGTACTGCGGTCAGGAGCTGTACCGCTTCTGGCAGGGCTCGAACGAGTTCTGCTCGGCGGCCCCCTGACGGGCGCGGGTCAGCCGGCGACGGACTTCCGCTGCTTGGCGCGCTTGACGTAGTACCAGCACATGTTGGACGACAGGCCCGCCAGCAGCACCCACACGATCCCCAGGAAGCTGCCCCGCGTGAAGGAGACCACGGCGGCGGCCACGGAGAGCACGCAGACGATCAGGGCGTAGAGGGCGAGGCGGGGCATGGGGTCGACTCCTGTCGGGGGACACTGCGGCACTGCTGGTGCCGTCCAGTGTCCCCCATGCCCGTCACCGGCTCACACGTCGGTGACGCGCAGGCCCGCGTGCGCCTTGTACCGGCGGTTCACGGAGATCAGGTTCGCCACCAGCGACTCCACCTGGTGGGCGTTGCGCAGCCGTCCGGCGAAGATGCCGCGCATGCCGGGGATGCGGCCGGCGAGGGCCTGGACGATCTCGACGTCGGCGCGGACCTCGCCGAGCACCATCACGTCGGTGTCGATCTCGTCGATCTCCGGGTCCTGGAGCAGCACGGCCGACAGGTGGTGGAAGGCGGCCGTGACCCGGGAGTCCGGCAGCAGGGCGGCGGCCTGCTCGGCGGCGCTGCCCTCCTCGGGCTTGAGGGCGTAGGCGCCCTTCTTGTCGAAGCCGAGCGGGTTGACGCAGTCGACGACGAGCTTGCCGGCCAGTTCCTCGCGCAGGGATTCGAGGGTCTTGCCGTGGCCGTCCCAGGGCACGGCGACGATCACGATGTCGCTGCGGCGGGCGGTCTCGGCGTTGTCGGCGCCCTCGACGCCGTGGCCGAGCTCGTCGGCGGCCGCCTGGGCGCGGTCGGCGGCACGCGAGCCGATGATCACCTTCTGGCCGGCCTTGGCGAGCCGGTAGGCCAGGCCCTTGCCCTGCGGCCCGGTCCCGCCGAGCACCCCCACCACGAGTCCGGAGACGTCGGGCAGGTCCCAGGGGTCCTTGGCGGGGGCCTTCTGGGCGTGGTCGGCGGCAGCACTGTCGGTAGAGGTCATGGCCCCGACTCTACGGCCGCGTCACCGCGCCGGGAGGCTCAGGTCAGCTCCGTCACGGGAACCCGCCGGAAGGTGATCGTCTCGTAGGCGCTGAAGTCCCCGGTCTCGTAGAGCAGGCCCACGGTGCCGGCGTCGACGCGTACGAGATCCGAGTACGCGGCGGGCAGGCCGTCCACGGTGTACGCCGGACGCCAGGTGGTGCCGCCGTCGGTGGAGGCACGGATCGTCATCAGGGCGCGGAAGCCCGGGTCGGCGGGGCCGGAGTACAGGAGCAGGTCGGGGTCGCGGAGCTGGAGGACGGCGGCCTCGCAGACGGGGGCGGTGAGCCCGGCCTGGGGGCGGAAGGGCTTCACCAGGGTCCGGCCGCCGTCGGCCGAGTGGGCGTCGGCCCGGGTGCCGGGTGAGGGCGAGTCGTTGCGGGTGTTGAAGTAGACGCGGCCGTCGGGGAGTTCGGCGGCGGTGGTCTCGTTGGCGTTGATGTACCCGTCGGGGTCGTCGTCGACGTAGCCGATCCGCCAGGTGGTGCCCTCGTCGTCGCTGAGCAGGCAGTGGCCGCCGTTGTACTTGCCCTCGGTGCCGTTGTCGGTGCCGGCGGGCGGCAGGGAGTGGTTGGCGGGGACGACGACCCTGCCGGTGTTCAGCTGGATCGCGTGGCCGGGGGTGGTGGCGTACCAGCGCCACTCGGGCCGCTTGGCCTGCTGGGTGATCTCCCTCGGCGCGGACCAGGTGCGGCCCTCGTCGTCGCTGTGCCGAACCCAGACGCGGCGTCGGTCCGCCGCGCTCACCTTGCCGCGCCGGATGGCGTCCTCGGTGGCGAGGGCCGCGTTGCGCACGTGCACGAGGAGGACGCGGCCGGTGCGCAGGACGACGGGCGCGGGGTTGCCCGCGAGGGCGTCGCCGTTGCGGGCGGCGACCTGGAGGGGGCCCCAGGTGCGGCCGCCGTCCGTGGAGCGTTTCAGCACGATGTCGATGTTCCCGAAGTCGTCCCGGGAGCCGACCCGGCCTTCGCAGAAGGCGAGCAGGTCACCGGTGCCGGTGGCGACGACGGCGGGGATACGGAAACTGGCGTACCCCTCCTGTCCGGCGCGGAAGGGGACGCTGGTCTCGGTCATCGGCGGGTTCCTCCGGTCGTTCGACGGCGGTACGGATGACCGGTCGGCCTACCCAGCCCGGGCGAATGCGGGGTGAACCGCACGTCACGAGTGACTGTTCGGGGCAGGATGCGCTCCCATGGATGCGGTTCGGGTCGCGTTGCTGCGGGAAGTGCTCGCCGGGACGGAGTGGCTGGGGGCGACGCGGCGGTTCGCCGGGGCGCTGCGCGGCTCGGTGGTGTCGCACGGAGGCGGCCTGCTGCTGGTCGGCACGCCGCAGTACGAGCCGTGGCATCTCGCCGCGCACCTGGTGGACGAGGCCGCCTGGTCGGGCACTCCGGAGCTGGCCCCGACGCTGGTGCGGCACGACGCGCGCCCCTCGGACCCGGCGCATCTGGCGGTCGGTCTGGGCCGGCTGGAGGCGGCCCGGCGGGGCGAGACGCTGCTGGTGGTCGCCCCCGCGACGCCCGCCGCACCCCTCGCGGAACGGGTCTCCGACGCCCGTCGGGCCGGAGCGACGGTCCTGGCCCTCGGCCCCGGGCAGGGCGAGCTGCCGTCCCTGGCGCACGAGGTCCTGGCCGTGCCCGACGGTTCGGAACTGGACCTCGACACGGTGCAGCACCTGGTCAGCGCGGCGGCCGGGGAGAACGCCCTGCCGACCCCGCGCGGGCGGCGCCGCTTCCGGGACCGGGTGGCGCGCCTTGCGGAGCATCTGACGGCTCCTCCGCCGGCCCGCTGGTGAGGTCCGGGCGTCCCAGGGCCTGTCGTTTGGATCAGGCCACAGACGCGGGGCCCGACCCGAACGACAGGCCCTGGGTGAGCCGGAGCGAACGCCCGGGTCCGCGGCTGTCGCGGACCCGGGCGTCGGCGGGATCAGCTCTCGTCGTCCCGGCTGCCCGCCGGGGCGTCGTGCCACTTGGGGTCGTTCTCCCACTGGAGGTTGCGCTCGCGGGCGGTCGCCATCGCGTGTTCGGCCTCCGTGCGGGAGGCGTACGGCCCGAACCGGTCCTTGTTGGGGCACTCCGGCCCCTCCTCGACCTTCTTGTGTTCCAGGCAGTAGTACCACTCACCCGGCTTGCCGACCGTGCGCTTCTTGAACAGGGCCATGACCAGCTCCTCTCGCCATCGACATGTTCCCCCATGGCCGCTGGTTAGACTCGCTGGCATGTCTGGCCAGTCGCTGCTCGTACCGGGGGAGCTGTCCCCCACCCGTCCCGTGCCCGGAAACATCCGCCGCCCCGAATACGTCGGCAAGCCCGCGCCGACGCCGTACACCGGACCGGAGGTGCAGACGCCCGAGACCATCGAGGCGATGCGCGTGGCCGGCCGGATCGCGGCCCGGGCGATGGCGGAGGCCGCGAAGCTGATCGCCCCCGGGGTGACCACGGACGAGCTGGACAGGGTCGCGCACGAGTACATGTGCGACCACGGCGCCTACCCCTCGACGCTGGGCTACCGGGGATTCCCGAAGTCGCTGTGCTCGTCGGTCAACGAGGTCATCTGCCACGGCATCCCGGACTCGACGGTGCTGCGCGACGGCGACATCGTCAACCTCGACGTGACGGCGTACATCGGCGGTGTGCACGGCGACAACAACGCCACCTACCTGGTGGGTGACGTCGACGAGGAGTCGCGGCTGCTGGTGGAGCGGACCCGGGAGTCCCTGGAGCGGGCGATCAAGGCGGTCAAGCCGGGCCGGCAGATCAACATCATCGGCCGGGTCATCGAGTCGTACGCCAAGCGCTTCGGCTACGGGGTGGTCCGCGACTTCACCGGGCACGGCATCAACTCGTCGTTCCACTCGGGCCTGATCATCCCGCACTACGACAGCCCGCACGCGACGACGGTCATCCAGCCCGGCATGACGTTCACGATCGAGCCGATGCTGACGCTCGGGACGCACGAGTACGACATGTGGGACGACGGCTGGACGGTCGTGACGAAGGACCGGAAGCGGACGGCCCAGTTCGAGCACACGCTGGTGGTGACGGACTCGGGCGCGGAGATCCTGACGCTGCCGTAACCCCGCCGCCCGCACACCGCCACCCGGCCCGCCCTCTCCCGCGAGGGCGGGCCGTTCCTTTCGGTGCCGGGGTTTTTACCGACAGCCCGTCGGGAAAAGTAGCCCCATGGAATCCTTCTCCTCGCTCCTTCGTACCGCTTCCCGTGAGCAGCACGAGGAGGTCAGGGGCTCGACCTTCATCGGCGACCTGCTGGGCCACAAGCTGGGGGTCGACGCGTTCGCGCGCTACACGGAGCAGTTGTGGTTCGTGTACGGCGCGCTGGAGACCGGCGCCCGCCGGCTCGCCGCGGATCCGGTGGCCGGCCCCTTCGTCCGGCCGGAGCTGTTCCGCATCGCGGCGCTGGAGCGGGACCTGGAGTACCTGCGCGGCCCCGGCTGGCGGAGGACGGCCGGCGCGCTGCCGGCCACCCTGGAGTACGCCGAGCGGATCACGGAGTGCGTCAGCGACTGGCCGGCCGGCTACATCGCCCACCACTACACCCGCTACCTCGGCGACCTCTCGGGTGGGCAGATCATCCGCGACACGGCCGAGCGGAACTGGGGCTTCCCGAAGAAGGGCGACGGGGTCCGCTTCTACGTCTTCGAGGAGATCCCCAACCCGGCCGCCTTCAAGCGGACCTACGCGCAGCTGCTGGACGCGGTGCCCGGTGACGAGCTGGAGCGGCAGCGGATCGTGGCCGAGTGCAAGCGGGCGTACGGGCTGAACAACGCGGTGTTCGAGGCGCTGGGCGCGGAGTTCCCCCTGACGGCGTGAAGGGGCGGGGCCCCCTCGCGCGCGGCGAGGGGGCCCCGGTGCCGGCTCGCAGGGGAGCCGGGCCTGTCCTGCTCAGATGTCGAACGGACCGTTGTGGCAGACGGCCCCGCCCCACTCGATCTCGGCGGTCTCGGCCTCGAGCTCACCGAAGTACGGGCTGCACGCCACGTGGTGGTCGTCGCGGTACTCCGCGTCGTCGTTGGCGGAGGCCGCAGCCACACCGGTGGCGGACAGGGCGGCGGTCAGGGCGACGACGGCCAGAGCGGATCGAATGCGCATGAGATTCCTCTCGCGGTGGTGCTTGGTCACGCCCAGTGGTCCCCGTTCACCGCCGCCCACACACGCTGTTCCACCCGTACGGCCGCGCTCCGTCCGGGTCAGCGTTCGAGGCGGACGCGGCCGCCGACCTCGGTCCATCCGCCCGGCTGGGGCGCGGTCAGGATCTGGGAGCCCGCGCCCTGGGTGATGTTCAGGGCCCGGCCCAGGCGGTCGGTGAGCAGCAGGGCCGCGGCCCCGGTCGCCTCGTCCTCGTCGATGCCGTCGCCCCGGCCGGGGAAGGCCCGGGCCCGGATCCGCCCGGCGGGCTCGTCCTCCCACGCCCAGGCGTACACCCTCCCCCACTGCCCGAAAGGCGTGGGCGGTGCCCCCACCCCCGGCGGCGGCACGGCCAGGTCGTCGACCTCGGCGGCACTGCCGTACCGGCGCAGCGTCCGCGGCGGCACCCACTCCGCCCGGGCCTCGATCCAGCAGAACTCCCCGTCCTGCCGGGCGCCGACCACCCCGGCGGGCGTGACCAGTTCGGGCACGTCGAGCAGCCATGCCGTGCCGACGCAGGGGTGCCCGGCGAAGGGCAGCCGCAGGGCCGGGGTGTAGATGTCGATCACTCCGCGCTCGGGATCGTCGACGAACACCGTCTCGCTGAATCCGGCCTTCGCGGCGAACGCCTGCCGTTCCTCCGGCTCGGGCATCACGGATCCCTCGCGTACGACCCCGAGTTCGTTGCCGTACCCGCCGTTCGGCCCGCAGAAGACGCGGAGCACGTCGTAGTCAGTCACGAGGGGCATTCTCGCCGGTCAGGGGCGCACCGGTGACCCAGGGGTCGCGATGCGACCTTTGACCTTCCCTTGACGCACCCATGGGGGCGATTTTGAGCCACCTCATGCGACCCGCCCGTCCCGCTTCCGTCGCCGGCTGCACCGAGAAGAGCGGCGCGAAGGACGGCCGACCCCACGACACTCAAGTAGCGGTAGCGCTCCTGTACTTGATCCCGGCCCTGGCCCTGCTCCTGGCTCTGACCCGGACCCCGGTGAAGGAGCCGGTACGCGACGGGGCGTGACAACACACCGCCACTTCACGCCCCCGCGAACGGGCTGCGGGTGGCGGCGAGCCCATCACTGGTCACGGTGGCCGCGATGCCGACCAGGAGGGGATGACTGGCAGCCACGGCTCGCATCAGACTGGTAGGGCTCGTACGGCTGTCGAGGCGACGACCGCGGCTGCTGGTCAGCAGTGGGCCGGTGGCCGGGAAGCTGTGAGGGGCCGCCGTTCGGCGGTGAGGGAAGTAGTCATCGACCGCAGCCGCAACGGGTAGTGGGACCGAACGGGTTTCGGTGTTGCCGCCCTTGAGCCGGATACGAGCGGTGAGGTGCTCGTCTTTCATCCAGTCGCTGAGGTCGATGGCGACGGCTTGGTGCGCACGGAGATCCATGCCGAGGATCAGGTAGCCGAGAGCGCGGGTGCGTTGGGGCAGAGGGCCGCGGTAGTGGTCGAGGGCACTCAGGAAGAGGGCGGCCTGGGAGTCGTCGAGCGCCGGCCGGCCGGGTGGGAGGTGCGTGACACAAGGCCGGAGATCGCGCTCGGCGGGGTTGTCGATGAAGGCGTCGTAGGTCTGGGCATGGTTGTAGAAGCCGCGGAGCGATGAGACACGGCGCGCTTTGGTACGGGGCCTGGCACCAACCGCCGACCAGGCGTCGACGTCGTCGCGATCGGCTGACCAAACGCGTGCACCGATGTAGACAAGCCAGGCGTTCACCTCGGAACGGTATGCGTCGCAGCTGCGTTGTCGGAGAGGGGCACGCTTCAGCCAGTCATCGAGCACCTCGTAGGGATCGGGCTCCATGCTTCGGATGGTACGGCCGCCCTTCCGCCTGTTATCCCAAGTGACCGTCTTGGGAGTCGTGTCTTCCCTGGTCACAGCGGTTCACCGCATCCCGTCGCTTTTCGCCCCAATAAGTAGGAGGGCCCGCAGGGTCCGCGGAACGAGGAGCACTGATGGCCAAGGCCGGTACCCCAACGGCGACGACCCCGGCCGCATCGTCGGTCGAACGGGACCTGATCGCCGAGCTCATACTGGTCCGTCAGCACCTTCGGCGGCTGGAGAGCGGCCCTGTGATCACCGGTGCCCACAAGGTCGCTCGTAACCTCGGCCCGGTTCTGGAACCGGTCTGGGGCCTCATCGCCGACTCCAGTGACGGCGTCGGGTACCTCCGGCAGTACGGAGCCGGCCAAGCTGCGCCCGCTGCGAAGAAGGCCAACATCGCTGTCACCACAAAGGCTGTCCGGGCCTACAGGAAGCTCAACCTCGTCGGTCCTGAGCGTCACCAGGTCTGGGCGGCTCTTTCCAACCCCGCCGAATCTCTGCTGCGGACGGTCCGCGCGCCGTTGCCTTCTCCGGCCGAGAGCGACGGCACCACTGTCGGCCTGCACCTGAGTATCCGGCCGACTCTCCCCGCAGTGCTTCATCTCGACTGGGACGACGACCGCGATGTCGTTCCAGCACTGCGAGCCGTCCTGCGACGCTGGTGCGATCTGGCGTACCGGGCGGGCGGCACGACGGGGGAGCTGGCTCGCGTGACGCTGGCATCCGCCCTGCTGGCTCGAGGGGCCGCGCTCGACGGTGACGTCGCCACCGTCCGCTGGTTCGTGGAGCGTTGGCTCGGACTCGACCCGTCCGACACCCGTGTGGACGGCGCGACCGCCGCTCTGCTCGAGAACAACTGGATCCGCAACCGCGTCGACAACCAACTCTCCGTGGTCATCGACACCGTCACCCAGCTCCGGTTGGACGCAACCCATCAGCACCGGCTTCACCGCCCGGCCTGGGAGACCCAGTTGAAGGGCATCCCCTTGGCTCTCCTGTCCGACCAGCCTCTCGACATCCCGAATCACGACGAGGACCCGGCCGAGGCCGCCACCCGCGTTCTCCTCGCCGAGCAGGTGCGATCCGTCCTCGACACCCTCAGCGAGAGGGAGGATCGGGTGATCACCGCGCTCGTCATGGAGGGCAAGAGCCAGAAGAGGGTGGCGGAGGAGTACGGCATTTCGACCTACGCAGTCAGGAAGGTCTACGGAAACGCCCTGCGTAAACTTCAGCATCCCAGTCGGTCTCAGGTCCTCAAGGACTACTAGTCCCTCTCCCGAGAACACCGGCCGCTCTACTGCCGTACTCCGCTACTCGGAGAGCCGGTGGCTCAGCGGTGTGGTCGTTTCCACCACCACGACGGGTGAATCCACGCCGACCGCTCGGCACGGCTGCCGCCGACGAGCGACGAGAACTGCAATCCGAAGGACCGGGTTCCATGAAGTGCATCCCCCTTTGTGCCGCCCACGGCTACGTCCAGTCGGGCACGGCAAGGTTGGCCCTCGATCAGCATCTCGGCATCAGCGGGACCGGCATGAGCATCTTCCGGGACGCGATGCCGGAGTTCCTCGGTGGCCTCGCCGTCGTGCTCGTGGTCGCCGTCTTTGGGATGTATGTCCAGCGCAGGCGTAACAAGCTGCGCCGGTACACCCTGCTCAACAGCGTGGACCCGGAAGGTAACCCGGTCCTCCATGTCACGACGCGCCGCGCGGGCATCGTCATCAGGCGCGACGTCGGCCACGGTCCGGAGCGCTTCGAGCTCACCGATGTGCAGTTGCCCGACAACACCTACGCGGCAGAGCCCCTGGACCGTTTCGCCTAGCGGTGTCAGGCGGACGCACCCACCCCGCGCCCGACCGCCGGAGGCACCCGGTAGGGTTCGCCTCCGGAAAGGGGAAGGTGAAGGTACCCGATGAGCAGGGATCGCGACCCTCGAACGCTCCGCAGGCCCGCCCGGAGCGCCCTCATAGCAACCTCGGTGACCGCTTTGTCGCTGACGGCCAGTGGATGCGTCGTCGTGCACGGCGAACGCGAGATCCTCCCGTCCACGACCCGGGCCGAAGCCGCAAAGGCCCTCCAGGAGTTCACGGCCGCGTACAACGAAGCCGACAAGGCCTACGACGGCACCCTGGACGCCGACCACACCACCGGCGCCCTCGCCGACATCGACTCGGCCCGCCTCAAGGCCGGGAAGGCGAACAACCCGGACGGCAACCCGAACCACACCCCGCTGACGCTGACGGACGCGAAGTTCACGATCCCCAAGAAGGCCGGCTGGCCCCGCTGGTTCGTCGTCGACGCGGCCGGCAACAAGGGCGGCACCGCCCGCTGGCTGCTGGTGTTCACCCGCAGCAGCCTGGACGACCCGTTCCAGGTGGCGTACCTGACGCTCGTCGCCCCCGGCAAGGTCCCGCAGTTCAAGAAGGACGCCGACGGCTGGGCCGAGCCCGTCCCCGTGAACTCCCCCGGCCTGGCCACGGACCCCGGCGACCTGAGCCGGACGTACACGACGTATCTGAAGAACGGCGGAGAGACCTTCACGGACGGCCCCCACACCAGCCAGTGGCGTGCCGCGCGGCAGAAGAACTCCAAGAAGCCGGGCATGGTCACCCAGTACATCGACGAGCCGCTGACGAACGGCGACTACGCCCCCCTGGCGCTGCGCACGGCGGACGGCGGAGCGCTGGTGTTCTTCACCACCCGTCACTTCGAGAAGCAGACCGCCTACGCGGGCACGTCCGTCCCCACCCCCAACAAGGACGTCCTCGCCCTGACGAAGGGCGAGATCAAGCAGTCCTTCACGATGGAGTTCGTCTCCAACGAGGTGGCGCTGGACCCCAAGGGCCAGGGAAAGGTGACGATCCTGGGCAGGATCCAGGGCCTGACGTCGGCGGTCGGTTCGTAGCGGGGCTCAGTGCCGAAGGGGCCAGCCCGCGCCGGCGGAGTGGTCCGCGTCCTCACCGATGTGGCGCGCACAGACCTCCGTGAGCACCTCCAGCAGGCTCAGCGGATCCGGCAGCGCGTGCTCCGGCCCACGGACCCACCGCACCCCCTGGCCCTCACCGGGCAGCCGCGCCGGCGGTACGAGGACGTAGGAGCCCCGGCAGTGCCAGCGCAGCCCGGGGTGCTCGTCCGCCGTCTCGGGGTGGCAGTCCAGTTCGCACGGCCACCACTCGTCCTCGTCCTCGGGAGTGCCGCGGGTGAGCGTGAAGAAGAGGAGGCGGCCGTCGTCGCTCTCGGCGACCGGCCCGACCTCGACACCGGCGGCGAGCAGCCGCTCCAACGCGTCGCGACCGGCATCGAGGGGCACGTCGAGGACGTCGTGCACCATGCCGGTCGCGGTGATGAAGTTGGCCTGCGGCTGGTGGCGGGCCCAGCGCTCGATCTGGGCGCGGTCGGTGGTGGACTGCGTCTGCCAGGCGAAGGACACCGGGTGCCGGGCGGGGGTGGGACAGCCGACCCGGTCGCAGGAGCAGCGGTACCCGGCCGCCGGATGGGCCGCGGGCGCGAGGGGCAGTCCCGCGTCGGCGGCGGCGAGCAGCAGGGCCTCACGGCCGCCGTCCCCGGCGGTCTCCTTCGGCCGGCGCCCGGCGCGCAGCCACTGGGTGAGTTTGCCCTGCAGGCCGGTCCGGCCGCCGAACTCCGCGCTCATCTATCCCCTCGCCTCGCCGTCGTGCGGAACAGCATGCCTCATGGTGCCATCATCCCGTGCACCGGGGGGCCAGTGCCCACCATCCAGGACAGGAAGGGCGCAACGTACAGCGGGCGTCCGAAGGGAGAAGGAACGGCGAACGCCGCTTCCCTCATGATCGGGTGTCATTGCCTGCTTTGCCATGACATGGCGCCCTACCGTGGTCGCCATGGTCACATGGATCGCGCTGACGGGTCTGGCCTCCGCGGCTTCCGTGGTCTCACTGACCCTCACGGGCCCCGGCGGCCGTGCCCCGGCCCCGCTGGAGTGGGGCGCGGGCCCGCTGACCGTGGCGGCCCTGCCCCGGGTCACGTACGTCGCGCACCGCGGCGGCGCCCGTGAGGTCCCCGAGAACAGCATGGCGGGGCTGACGACCGCCTACGAGCGCGGGACCGCGCAGGTGCTGGACTTCGACACGCGGCTGCTGCGCGACGGCACGCCGGTGGTGTTCCACGACGAGACCCTGAACCGCACCACCTACCTGGGCGGCGCGGTGCAGGGCCTGAACGCCCAGGAGTGGCGGGGCGTACGCCTGCGCCCGAAGGACAGGCTCCCCGGGAGCTGGCGGTCGGAGCGGCCGCCGACGGTCGCCGAGGTGCTGGATCGTTTCGGCGGGCGGATCGTGCTGATGCTGGAGGCGAAGGACCCGCGCAGTCTGGACCGGCTGGCCGAGCTGATCCGGGCCCGCGGCCTGACCCGCTCGGTGTTCGTGAACTCCAACGACCCGGAGGTGGCCCGGCGCGTCCACCGCCTCGGGCTGCTCACGCAGTTGTGGCGCTCGGCGCAGCAGCTGCGCACGGACCGGCCGGAGCGCTGGCGGTCGTTCGTGGACCTGCTGGACGTGGACCACCGGGCGCGCGACGCCGATCTGGTGCGGGCGGTGAACTCGGGGATCGCGCGGGTGTGGGCGCACACCGTCCTGACGGACGCGCAGCGGGACCGGGTGCTGGCGCTGGGCTGCGGCGGCGTGATCACGGACGCGCCGGGGCGCCTGGCCCGGGCCGCTCAGCGCGGGGCCAGGCCGTGAAGGGCGTAGTCGACGAGGGTGTCGGTGTACTCGTAGGAGATCGGGCCGGTGTGCTGGAGCCAGCGCTGGGCGAGCGGGGAGATGAAGAACTCCAGGGCGATGCGCGGGTCGATGTCGGGACGCACCTGGCCGGCCTCCTGCGCGGCGCGCAGCCGGCCGGTGTAGAGGTCGAGTGAGGGCTGCATGAGCTTGGCCACGAGTTCGCGCCCGAGCTGCTCGTTGACGACGCCCTCGGCGGCCAGCGCGCGGGAGGGGGCCTCGAACCTCGGATCGCGCAGTTCGTCGACGGTGGCGCGCAGGACGGCCTTGAGGTCGGCGGCGACGTCACCGGTGTCCGGGAAGGTGTACGGCTCCGGCCCGGCATCCGGCGCGGACCGCTCGGCCAGGTCGAGGAACGCCTCCATCAGGACGTCCGCCTTGGACGACCACCACCGGTAGATCGTCTGCTTGCCGACACCGGCGCGGGCTGCGATGCCCTCGATGGTGGTCTTGGGGTAGCCCACCTCGACGACGAGCGCGAGGGCGGCGTCGTAGATGGCGCGGCGGGACTTCTCGCTGCGCCGGGTGGAGTCGGGGGTGGGCTTGCCGGGGGCGTGCTGGGCGGATTTCTGGGCGGCCATGCGTCGAATTTATCAGGTTGACAAGACGGAGCGTCTCGCGGACAGTGGAGCGGTACGCACGAGACGAACCGTCTCGTTGCGACAAGGAATCAGGGAAGGAGCCCGGGATGACCCGAGGCGGAGCCGGAAACATGCTGGGGGTCGGCGGATCGCGCAGGAACCTCGGCCGCAATGCACTGCGCGGCGGCGGCCGGGCCGGCCGGATCGGCGGCGGTCTCGACCCGCAGGCACAGAAGCGCGAACTGCTGCGCAAGCTCCAGGAGCAACGACAGCAGCGGGAAGGACGGGAGGAGGGCCCGGCCGGCGAGGAGTCGTGAGCCTCCCCCGTGCGAGGGAGGGCGCACCCCCGTGCGCGGGATCCTCCCGGGCCGTCCGGCGGATGTACTGAGGCGGTCGCGGCCCGCGACCGGCGCACACACCCGCCGCACGGACACCCGGGAGGACTCGGCTCATGACCGCATGGACCAGACGACGGCTGCTGACCTCGGCGGCCCTGGCCGTCCCGGCGACGGGCCTCGCCACCTCGGCGGCCACGGCCCTCCCGGCGACGGGCCTCGCCACCTCGGCGGCCACGGCCCTCCCGGCGACGGGCCTCGTCACCGCGGCGGCCCCGCCCGCGCGGGCGGCGGCAGCGACGGCCCGCAACGGGGACGCCGACGTGGCCGACGCCTTACGGGCCCTTCCCGGACTGCGCCTGATCGAAGAGCGGCAGGACGCCGAACCCGGCTACCGGCACTTCGTCCTGGGCCTGCGCCAGCCGGTCGACCACACGGATCCCGCCGCGGGCACCTTCGAGCAGCGCCTCACCCTGCTCCACACCGCCGCCGACCGCCCCACCGTGCTGTTCAGCACCGGTTACCACGCGGTCCTCACCCCACGGCGGACCGAACCGGCCGTCCTGCTCGGCGCCAACCAACTCCAGGTGGAGCACCGCTACTTCGGCGCCTCACGCCCCGCCGGCCCGGGCTACGCCCACCTCACGATCCGCCAGGCCGCCGACGACCACCACCGCGTCGTCCGGCTCTTCCGCCGGCTCTACCCCGGCGCGTGGATCTCCACCGGCGGCAGCAAGGGCGGCATGGCGAGCGTCTACCACCGCCGTTTCCATCCCCACGACGTGAACGGCACGCTGGTCTACTCGGCCCCGAACAACGTCGACGACCGCGACGACTCCGCGTATCTCCGCTTCCTGGAGACGGTCGGCACTCCCGACGCCCGGGAGGCCCTGAAGACGGCCCAGCGGGCGATCCTGCTGCGCCGGACCGAGCTGGTCGCGCGCTACGAGGCCTGGGCGGCCGCCCGCGGCGACACCTTCCGGCTCGTCGGCAGCGCCGACAAGGCGCTCGAAGTCGCCGCCCTGCGGGTGCCGTTCATGTTCTGGCAGCGGGGCACGCCGGCCGATGTCGCGGCGATCCCCGGCCCCGGGGCGACGGACGAGGAGCTGTACACCTGGCTGGACGACACGGCGGGCCTGGCGCTGTACGCCGACACGACCGCCCGGAACTACATCCCGTACTGGTACCAGATCGGCACCCAGCTCGGGTACGGCAGCTTCCCCGCCGCGCACCTCGCGGACCTGCTCCGCCACCCCGGCGCCGCCGAGCCGCGCAGTTTCGTCCCCCGGGACGTCCCCCTGCGCTTCGACCGGGCCGCCATGCCCGACATCGACCGCTGGGTCCGGCGGCGCGGCAGCCGGCTGCTGTTCGTCCACGGCACCCAGGACCCGTCCGTGGCCGAGCACTTCCGCCCCGGGGGTCCCGACTCACGGATACTGTGGGTGCGGGGCGGGAATCACGGGGCCGGCCTCGCGGACCTGTCCCCCGCCGACCGGACGGCGGCGGAGGACACGCTGGTCCGCTGGGCGGGTCAGGAGTACTTCACGCACACGTTGGGCACGTAGCCGACGGTGCCGCGGTAGTTGACCTTGCGCCAGTAGTGGTAGCTGTCTATCCCGCAGGTGTTCTTGTACGAGCCGCCGTCGACGCCCTTGATGTCGCAGCCCTTGGTGCCCTTGTACCAGAGGCGCAGGCTGGTGGACCGGGTGCTGGCCGACTTGCGGACGTGAACGGTCGACAGGGCCGTGAGGCTCTTGCACTTCGCCGTCGCCGCGACGGTGGCCATGTCGTCGCTCTTCACGGTCGCCGTGCCGGAGGCGCTCGGCACGAGCCCGGTCAGCGCCAGGGCCGCCACCGCCAGCGGGGCGATCAGCAGTTTCTTCAAGGTTCCTCCCGTTTCAGTGGTACGCGTTACGCACGCCCGAGGGCGCGAGTTGATCTTATGCGTACCTGACAGAAGCTCAGGAGGGCGGCCAGGCGTCTCCCCAGTCGGCGTCCCGCGCGGCCTTGTACAGGTCGCCGTGGCGCTTGGTGACGGTGGCGCGGCGCAGGGACGGTTCGCTCTCGCACAGGTCGAGGAGGACCTGACCCTTGCGGATCTGGGGGCGCCGGACGACCCGGTTGGCAGCCGGTTCGACGGGGAAGCGGGCGGCGGCGACGTAGGCGAACTTCTCGTCCTCGTAGGCGAGGGAGCCGCCCTTGACCTGACGGTGCAGGGAGGAGCGGCTGACCCGTGCGGAGAAGTGGCACCAGTCCGTGCCCGGGGCGATCGGGCATGTGGCGCTGTGCGGGCACGGGGCGGCGATCCGGAAGCCTGCGGTGATCAGGCGGTCCCGGGCCTCGATGAGGCGGGCGTAACCGTCGGGGGTGCCGGGTTCGACGATCACGACGGCCTGGGCGGCCGCCGCGGCGGCGTCGACGAGGGCGGTGCGGTCGGCGGCGGTCAGCTCGTTGAGGACGTAGGAGACGGTGACGAGGTCCGTGCTGTCGAGGGTGAGCGCCGCTCCGATCCGGGAGCGCCGCCAGCGTACGTCCCGCAGCTCCGGGTTGGCCGCGGCGATCTCCCGCCCCAGGGCGAGCGCGGGCTCGGCCCAGTCGAGCACGGTGACGGGCCGCTCCCCGCCCCAGACGGCGTTCACGGCCCAGGCGGCGGCGCCCGTGCCCCCACCGAGGTCGGTGTGCCCGCCCGGCACCCACGCGGGCACGGCGTCCGCGAACGCCTCCAGCGCGGCGCGCACGGCCTCGAAGGTCGCCGGCATCCGGTAGGCGGCGTAGGCGGCGACGTCGGCCCGGTCCCGGAGGATGGGAGCGTCGGTCGGGGTGGCCCCCCGGTAGCTGGCGATCAGCCGCTCGACCGCCTGCGAGGCCTGCCGGGGCGGCAGCCCGTCGAGCAGACCGGCAAGAGCGGCACGGAGATTTTCGGCCGGGGGTGCGGGGGCGTTCACCCGGCGATTCTACGAGGCGGGCCGGGGCGGGTGCGGCGCTCACCCGGGGCGGCCCGCCCGGGCTTCCGACGACCTCCGGCGCCGCCACCGCCGCCGTCCGCCGCCACACCGGCTCCGTGCCCGGGACCGGCTGGGCTGGGCTTGCCCGCTCGGCCCGGCCCGGCCCGCCCGGTTCGGCTCGGGCGGCTCGACTCGGGCGGCTCGGGCGGCTCGGCTCCGGCGGCTCGGCTCGGGCGGCTCGGCTCGGCTCCGGCGGCTCGGGCGGCTCGGCCCGCCCAGCCCACTCGGGCGGCTCGGCTCGGCCCGCCCGGCTGGGCGCGGCCCGCCCGGCTCGGGCGGCTCGGCTCGAGCGGCTCGGCTCGAGCGGCTCGGCTCGGGCGGCTCGGCTCGGGCGGCTCGGCTCGGGCGGCTCGGCTCGGGCGGGCTCGGCCCGCCCGGCCCGCTCGGGCGGCTCGGGCGGCTCGGCTCGGCCCGCCCGGCTGGGCCCGGCTCGGCAGGGCTCGGCAGGGCTCGGCAGGGCTCGGCTCGGCTCCGCGGTGGTGTGATGACCGCCGGGAGGTGACGACACCACCCCCGGCCGGGCACCACGGCTCGCCCCTCACCGGAGGACCACCGCCCCGCCCGGGCCACCCGGAGGTGACGACACCTCCCCGGCCGGGCGCCCCGGCTCGCCCCTCACCGGAGGGTCACCGCACCGCCCGCGCCACCCGTGACGCCGCTGCCGCTCGCGGCGCACTGTCCGGGCGGCGGCGGCGTGGGTGGACCGCGTTGGTGAGGAGGATCAGGAACGTGTCCGTGGCCGGGTCGAGGACGAGGGACGTGCCGGTGAAGCCCGTGTGGCCCGCCGCACCGCGGCCCGCCAGGTCGCCCATGAACCAGGGCTGGTCGAGGGAGAAGCCGAGGCCCGGCGGGGTGAAGAGGAGCTCGACGAAGTCGGGGCCGAGGATGCGGGCCGGGCCGTAGGAGCCGCCGGCGAGGAGGGTGCGGCAGAACACCGCGAGGTCCCGGCCGGTGGAGAACAGGCCCGCGTGGCCGGCCACGCCCCCGAGGGCCCAGGCGTTCTCGTCGTGGACCTCGCCCCGCAGCATCCCCCGGTCCGCCTTGGCCCACGGCCGCCGCTGGTCCTCCGTCGCCGCGGCACCCGGGCAGGGCCCGAAGTCCGTCGCCGTCATGCCCAGCGGCCGGGTGATTCCGTCGTGGACCAGGACGTCGAGGGTGCGGCCGGTGACGCGCTCCAGGACGTACTGGAGGAGGAGCATGTTGAGGTCGGAGTAGCGGTACGTGCCCGGCACCCCGGCCGGCGGCTCCGCCTGGAGTGCGGCCAGCCGCTGGGCGTCGTCGGCGTAGTCGTGGAGGGGCAGTTCGGGCCGCAGCCCCGAGGTGTGGGTGAGCAGCTGCCGCACGGTGATGCCGTGCCGGGCGGCCGCCGTGAAGTCGGGCAGGTACGCCCCGACCTTCGCGTCGATGCCTAGCGTGCCGCGCTCGATCTGCTGCACGGCGGCCACGGACGTGAACAGCTTGGTCAGGGACGCCAGGTCGAAGGGCGTGCCGACGGTCATCGGGACGCGTTCCTCGGGTGGCAGTTCCACCCCGGCGTCGGCCTCGGGGTCGTAGGCCGCGTAGCGCACGGCCCACCCCGCGGCCTCCTCCACCGCGATCACCGGGCCGCGCCCGACGACCAGGACTGCTCCGGGCGCCCAGGGACGCTGCCCGGTGGTCAGGACGTGGACCTCCCGGACGAGGTGACGCAGCTCCGCGGGGTCGAGTCCGGCCCGTTCCGGCGTGCCGTCGCGCAGTCTGGGTGCGCTCAGCTGACTGCTCCCTCCACGCTCGGGCGGCTGCTCTCCTTCTTCCAGGGTCGGCACATTCCCATGAAGCAGGCAAGTGCCACCAGTGCGGCGGCCAGTTGGACGACGGCCATCGGGAGGGCGGTGTCCTCCCCGGCGACGCCGACGAGCGGGGAGGCGATCGCGCCGATGAGGAAGGAGGACGTGCCGAGCAGGGCGGATGCCGAACCGGCGGCGTGCTTGGTGCGCATCAGGGCGAGCGCCTGGGTGTTGGGCAGGGTGATGCCCATCGCGGACATCAGCACGAACAGCGCGGCGGCGACAGGCACGAGACCGACCTCGCCGAAGACGCCCAGGGACATCAGCAACAGCGCGGTCGAGGCCGTGATGACGATCGCGAGGCCGATGCCCAGCACCCGGTCGAGGCTGACCCGGCCGACCAGGATCTTGCCGTTGATCTGGCCGACGACGACCAGCCCGACCGAGTTGAGGCCGAACAGCAGGCTGAACGTCTGGGGGGAGGCGCCGTAGATCTCCTGGATGACGAACGGGGACGCCGAGATGTAGGCGAACAGGGAGGCGAAGGCGAAGCCGCCGGCGAGGGTGTAACCCGCGAAGGAGCGGTCGGCGAGCAGGCCGCGCATCGAGCGCAGCGCCTCTCCGACGCCGCCGCTGTGCCGTTCGGCGGGCGCCAGCGTCTCGGGCAGCCGCGCCCAGACCAGGACCCCGATCAGCACGCCGATGACCGTGAGGACGGCGAACACGCCCCGCCAGTCCGTGACGCGCAGGACCTGCCCGCCGATCAGCGGCGCCACGATCGGGGCGACGCCGGAGATCAGCATGAGGGTGGAGAAGAAGCGGGCCATGGCCATGCCGTCGTAGAGGTCACGGACGACGGCCCGGGCGATCACGATGGCGGCCGCGCCCGCGAGGCCCTGGGCCAGCCGGAAGGCCACCAGCAGCTCGACGGTGGGAGCGAGCGCGCACAGCACCGTGGCGACGACGAAGACGGCGAGCCCGGCGAGCAGCGGACGGCGGCGCCCCCACCGGTCGCTCATCGGCCCGACCACGAGCTGCCCGAGCGCCATGCCGGCCAGGCAGGCCGTGAGGGTGAGCTGCACGGTCGCGGCGGGCGCGTGCAGGGAACGGGTGACCTCCGGCAGGGACGGGAGGTACATGTCCATCGCCAGCGGCGGCACGGCGGTCAGGCTCCCGAGGAGGAAGGTGACCAAGAGCGCGGTACGGCGGTGCGATGCGCGGTCGGGCCGCTCGGACCGCTCGGACCGCTCAGCCCCGGCTGCGGCCCCCTGCGCGGTGTCCGGTGCCTCCTGTGCGGTCTTCGATGCCTCCTGCTCGGTCTTCGATATGGACGCCCCACCCTCGGGCATGAGTCCCTCCCTCTGCGTTCGATCGCCACCTATGCTCTCAGCTCGTACGCAGTGCTCGGGGTCACGAGGTGGAGGCGGGGCGGCATGACGGCGGACACGGTGCGGTGGGGGATCCTGGCGACCGGCGGTATAGCGGGCGCGTTCACCGCGGATCTGATCGACCTGCCGGACGCGGAGGTCGTGGCGGTGGCGTCCCGGTCGGAGGCGTCGGCGAAGACGTTCGCGGAGCGGTTCGGCATCCCCCGGGCCTACGGCGACTGGAACGCCCTCGCGCAGGACGAGGACATCGATGTCGTCTACGTCGCCACCCCGCACACGGCGCACCGGACCGCCGCCGGGCTGTGCCTCGCGGCCGGGCGGCACGTGCTGTGCGAGAAGCCCTTCACGCTGAACGTGCGCGAGGCGGAGGAACTCGTCGCGCTGGCGCGGGAGCACGGGCGCTTCCTGATGGAGGCGATGTGGATGTACTGCAACCCGCTGGTACGCCGCCTCAAGGCGCTCGTCGACGACGGGGTGATCGGCGAGGTGCGCAGCGTCCAGGCCGACTTCGGGCTGGCCGGCCCGTTCCCGCCCTCGCACCGGCTGCGCAACCCGGAGCTGGGCGGCGGCGCGCTGCTCGATCTGGGCGTGTACCCGGTGTCGTTCGCGCAGCTGCTGCTCGGGGAGCCGTCGGACGTCGTGGCGCGGGCGGTGCTCTCCGAGGAGGGCGTCGACCTCCAGACGGCGGCGGTGCTCTCCTTCGACAGCGGCGCGCTCGGCTCGGTGCACTGCTCCATCGTGGGCGGTACGGCGACCTCCGCGTCGGTCACCGGCTCCCAGGGCCGGATCGACATCCCGCACGGATTCTTCTTCCCGGACCGTTTCGTCCTGCACCGGGACGGCCGTGACGCCGAGGAGTTCACCGCAGACCCGGCGGACGGCCCGCGCAACAGCATGCGCCACGAGGCGCTGGAGGTCATGCGGGCCGTGCGCGCCGGTGAGACGGAGTCCCCGCTGGTGCCGCTGGACGGCACGCTCGCGGTGATGCGGACGCTCGACGCGATCCGCGACCGCGTGGGCGTGCGCTACCCCGACGAGACGGGCGAGCCGGAACTCACGCCCGCCTGACACCGTCGTACTGACGCCGTCGTATCCGGGCGGCATGGTCACGGGGAGCGCTCCCGTACGCTGCGGGGCCATGAATGCCAAGGAAAATGCGATCGCGGTGGTGACCGGGGCGGGTTCCGGCATCGGCCGGGCGGTCGCCGTGGAACTGCTGCGCACGGGCTGGTCGGTGGCGCTGGCGGGCCGGCGCGCGGAGACACTGGAGGAGACGGCGGCCCTGGCACCCGGGGCCGCGTCCCTGGCGGTGCGCACGGACGTCTCCCGCCCCGAGGACGTGAACGCCCTGTTCGCCGCGACCGTCGAGCGCTTCGGCCGGGTCGACCTGCTGTTCAACAACGCCGGCACGTTCGGCCCCGGCGGTGTCCCGGTCGAGGAACTGCCCTACGAGGCCTGGCGGCACGTGGTGGACACCAACCTCAACGGGGCGTTCCTGTGCGCGCAGGCGGCGTACCGGCAGATGAAGGAGCAGGCCCCGCAGGGCGGCCGGATCATCAACAACGGCTCCATCTCCGCGCACACGCCCCGCCCGCTGTCGGTGGCCTACACGGCGACCAAGCACGCGCTGACCGGCCTGACGAAGTCGCTCTCCCTGGACGGGCGGCCGTACGGGATCGCCGTCGGGCAGATCGACATCGGCAACGCGGCCACCGACATGACGTCCCGTATGCAGACGGGAGCACTCCAGGCCAACGGGGAGGTCGCCCCGGAACCCGTGATGGACGTCGCGGACGTGGCCCGCACGGTGCGGCACATGGCGGAGCTTCCGCTGGAGGCGAACGTGCAGTTCGCGACCGTACTGGCGACGGCGATGCCGTACGTCGGACGCGGCTGAGCACGAGACGGAGTTCGTCAACTCGTCAACCTGCACAAACGGAATAGCAACGTCCGCCCCATTGCGGCCGGTAGGGGACTTATGCTCAACTCTCCTACACCAAAGCTTCACAGTTGGAGCAGATCGCTTCCGTCGGCCACATCCAGGGGGGAGGCGGCAGTCGTTCCACCGCACCGGGTGGGGGTGGATTCCGCGAGGGACCGCGGAGTACGCACCGGTGCGCGTGGAACGACTGCCGCACAGCTCAAGGGCCGGACGCGGTCTCGCCGGTCACGGTCACAGCAAGGCCCCGCAAGGGTTTACGGCGAGGTCAGGCCTGCCCGGTCTCGAAGCGGCTGATCCTGCCGTCCTCGTCCACGGTGAAGCTCCACCGGGTGCGCATCTCGCCCCAGGTGTCGTTGCTGTAGCGCGCGATGAGGGAACGGCCGCCGTTGGACTCGTTGTCGACCTCCAGGTGACCGTGCGAGGAGAAGATCTCCCGGTCCACCCAGTCGGCGAGGTCCCGGTCGGAGCCGTCGTCCGCCATGGTCGCGCCCGGTGCGAGGAGCGCCATGAAGCTCTCGCGGTCGTGGTTGTTCACGGCGGCCACGAAGGCCCGGACGGCCGGGTCGCTGAGGCGCGTGGTCTGAATCGTCATGCGAGCCAGCCTCGTACCGGCCACCCCCGCCCGCCACCCGTGCCACCCGAACGGCGTCCCGGACGGGTCCGCCGGGTGTCGCGGGGTGTGAGGGGTGCGACGGTGGAAACGCGAGAAGGAGAACTCTCTGACCTGTCTCTGTTCCTTCTGTCTCTGTTCCTTCTGTCTCTGTTCCTGCTGTCTGCTCCGGGAGTCGACGTGAGGCGTAACGACCGACGTGATCTGGGCCTGCTGCTGCTCCGACTGGGGGCGGGCGGTGTGCTGGCGGCGCACGGCACGCAGAAACTGTTCGGCTGGTTCGGCGGACACGGCATCGAGGGCACCGGCCAGTTCATGGAGTCCGTCGGCTACTCCCCCGGCAAGCAGAGCGCGACGGCGGCGGGCCTCGCGGAGACCGGCGGCGGCACGCTGCTGGCCCTGGGCCTGGCCACCCCGGCCGCGGGCGCGGCGGCGGCCGGCGCGATGGCGGGGGCGGCGGCGGTGCACGCCCCGAACGGCTTCTTCAACCAGGGCGGCGGCTACGAGTACGCGGCGACGCTCGGCCTCACGGCAGCGGGCCTGGCCATCACCGGCCCGGGCCGCCTCTCCCTGGACCACCTGCTCGGCCACGCGGTGAACCGCGGCTGGATGATTCCCGCGGCCTTCGCGGCGACGGCGGCGGGCACGGCGGTGGTGGTGGGGTCCCGGGCGAGGCGCCTGCGGAAGGCGAAGGAAGGGGAGCAGGAGGCGTTGTTCGAGGAGGAGTACATGGAGTAGGGGCCGGGGGCTGGACCGGGACCCGGGGCGTTGTCAGTCCCGCATGGCAGGCTGCGCCCCCATGAACGAACAGTCCCCCGCCCCGGAACTCTGGTCCACCATCGACGCCTTGCACGAGTGGCTCGACACCAACCGCCCGGTCGAGGGCCGCGAGGGTCTCCTCCTGCGCATCCTCAAACTCTCCGAGGAGGTCGGCGAGGTCTCGGAGGCGGTGATCGGGGTGACGGGGCAGAACCCGCGCAAGGGGGTCACGCACACGTGGGAGGACGTGGAGGCGGAGCTGTGCGACGTCGTCATCACGGCGCTGCTGGCGCTGCGGACGCTGGCGCCTCAAGCGCGGGAGGTGTTCGGCAGGCATCTGGAGCGGGTCGCGCGGCGGTCGTCGGGGGCGTCTTCTCCCTCCCCCACGGCATCCCGTCTCCCCGAGAACCGGCAGGCCGGCGGGGGTGAGACATCCCAGCCTCCCAAAGGGGCACTCGGCAGTTGATCGGTCACTCGGCGGCGTGAGAGACCTCTTCGTGGCTCGGCGCGGAAGGACGAAGGCGCTGAGTTCCGATCCGACGAAGGGGGAAACACATGAGCGTGTTCAAGGGAGTACGCGCCAAGGCGGGGATCGCCTCGGGCGCCGTGCTGCTGGCCGGTCTGGGCATCGGCGCGACGAGCGGCACCGCGGCCGCCGCGTCGGGCGACTGCCCGAAGGGCTGGTTCTGCGTCTGGGCCGGCGAGAACTACACCGGCCGCATGCAGAAGGTCCAGTACGACAACACGGACCTGTCCAGGTACACCGTCTTCGCCAACGGCTTCCGCTCCGCCTTCAACAACGGCAACAGCTGCGATGTGCAGGTGTACGGCGGTAAGAACTACACCAACTCCCTCGGCACGATCAAGCGCGGCCAGAAGGGCAGCTCCGACGAAGTGACGATCAAGGTCCTCTCCAACAAGTGGGTCAACTGCCGCTGACCGACGTCCGGTTCGCCGACGCACCTGGCCGGCCGAGGGTCGGTGACGCGCTGACCCGAGCCGGTCAGGGGGCGTCGCCGCCCTCGCCCGGCGGGGGGTCCTCGGCGGCGGCGCAGTGGGGCCAGTCGGAGAAGTCCTCGTCCTGAGCCCACAGCCGGTGCGCCGCCCGGATGTTCCAGTCCGGGTCCATGGCCTTCTCCGGCGTGCCCCGCAGATCGCGCAGCCGGGCGTCGGAGATCTGGAAGACGCCCCAGTTCCGGGTGCCGTTGGTGTTGGGTGTGATGTAGAGCGGGTCGAGGAAGGACTGGCAGCGGGCGATCCGCACGGCCGTGTCCGCCTTCTCTCCGAAGACCTCGTGGACACGGTCGGCCACCTGCTTCTTGCTCCAGGTCTTCAGGGACACGTCCTCGTCGTACAGCGCCCGCTTGGTGTCGTCGTCGACGATGCCGTCCACGTTCAGTCCGACCCGCAGCTGGAACGCCTCGACCCGGCGCAGGGTCTCGGGGCCGAAGATGCCGTCGATCCCTATCGTCACTCCGGTTCTGGACAGCAGCAGCTGGACCTCCCGGACGCACTTGTCGCTCTGGCCGTCGCGTACCGGCTCCCGGCATTCACCGGTGAACAGAGGACGGTTGTCGGCCACTGTCCCGGACGGTTCGTCACCGTCGAGCTGCCACAGCAGAACGGCAGCCAGTGCGGCGGCACCGAGCAGGGCGGCGACGGCCCACGGCCACCGGCGCGTCCGGGAGCCCGCGGCCCCCACGGCCTCTGCGCCCTCCTCGGCGGGAGTTGCGGCGGGGCTCAGGGCCTCGGCTTCGCCGCCGACCGGCCCGTCTTCGACAGGCACCGGCGCCGGGGCCCCGGCGGCAGCGGGTTCCGGCACCGGAGACGGCGTACGCGGCTCGCTCGCCAGCACCCACAGCCGATGCAGCTCCGTCACCTCGTCCCGGTCGGCCCTGGCCTGCCGGGCCAGCCGCCTGACCACATCGAAGTCGGCGGGTACGGCCCTGCCCGAGCAGTACCGGTGCAGCGCGGAACGGCTGATGTCCAGCCGGGCGGCAAGCGTCTCGTAACTGTGCGGCGTACGTTCCTTCAGTGCGAGAAGCGCCTCGGCGAATTCCCTGACACGGGCATCGCCCCGATCGCCCTGCATCTTTCCGGACCTCCGCAGCATGATCCCCCGGTACACGCGGTGTCCATGCTACGGAGAAGCGGGCGTTTCGGCATCAACCACGGTTTCACGCAGACGAGTTCACAGCCGATCCACTGGTTCCACCGTGACGTTGCAGTGCGGCCACGCACGGAAGTCCTGGTGCCGTGACCACAGCCGGTGAGCGGCCCGGATGTTCCACTCCGGGTCCAGCGCGTCCACGGGTGTTCCGTCCAGTTCCCGCAGTTGGGACTCGGAGAGCTGGAAGACGCCCCAGGTACGGGTGGAATCGGCCTGGGACGTCGTGGCGAGCGGCTCCAGCAGCGACTGGCACTCGGCCGTGCGCACCGCCTGCCCGGCGTCCCGGTCGAAGACCTCGCGGATGCGGTCCGCCACGCGCTCCTCGCTCCAGGTCTTCAGGGACACGTCCACGTCCTCGTCGTACAGCGCCTGCTTGGTCTCCGTGTCGACGACGCCGTTGTCGTGCAACCCGGCGAACGCCTGGAAGGCCACGACCAGGCTGCGTGTGTCCCCGATGAAACGCCCGGTGACGTCGAGGTCCCCGCCGGCCCTCACCAGCAGACGCTGGACCTCTCGGACGCATTCGCCCCTCTCCCCCATGCCGACCGGCCCCTTGCAGGCCTCCGAGAGCAGCAGTCGCCCGTCGTCGGACGCTCCCGCGGTGCCCCGTACGACACCCAGCACCCCCGCGCCGAGGACGACGGCGACCGCGACGCCGACCAGGTTCCGGGACTTCCGGACGGGCCTTGCGGCCACGGTCGGCCGCGTCGGCGGCCGAGGCACCTGCGGCTCGACCGGTTTCGGTGCCCGTCCCGAAGAATCCGGTTCGTCCGGCTCCGGTGCCCGTCCCGAGGCATACCGTTCGTCCGGCCGAGGATCCCTCCCCGGGGCATCCGGTTCGGTCGCCCGGACCCACAGCCGGTGCAGCCCGACCAGTTCCTCCCGGTCCGCCCCGCACCGCTTGGCGAACCGCTCCACGGTCGCGAAGTCGGCCGGAACCGACTTGCCCGAGCAGTAACGGTGCAGCGCGGACCGGCTGATACCGGTCCGCGCCGCCAAGGTCTCAAAACTCTGCCGCGTGCGTTCCTTCAACTCCCGCAACGCCGCTGCGAACTCCGACCCCCCGCCGTGCCCCATCCCGGTCCTCCCCCGATGACACGGTGCGCATTCCGACGGAGTGATGGTATCGGGGCGGGTGCGGGGCAAGGAGGTTCAGCCGCGCCCCACCGTCTCAGGCACCGTTTCGGAGTTCACCGCAGTACCAGATGTAGCGGTTCTCGTACCAACGCCACTTGAGATGGGTGCGCGACTGCTCGCCGTACTTGCCGTCCTTGCCGATCTTTTCCTCGTTCTGCGCGAACTCAAGCGCGTCCTTGGTGTCCTTGCCGAAGATGCCGTCGACTTCGAGTTTGCGGTCGTAGCACCAGTTCAGGTTGTTCTGCAGCGCCTTGACGGCTTTGCTCTCCGCACCCTGGTTCATGTAGCAGTCGATGTTGCCGCCGTGGGCGGGGAGGTACGCCTTGTAGGAGCCGCCGCCGGCGGCTGGCCTCTTCTTGGTCACCTCGGCATTGCAGTAGCCCGCATAGGCGGCGGCCGGTGTCGCGGTGGCCAGGCCGATCCCGGCGCAGGACAGCAGAACGGCGGCGGCGGAGACGGCCGACTTGGAGCGCAGTGCGCGGGTCTTGTTCACGTGGTGGTCCCCCATGGGCTGGTGAGTGTGCGTGGGCAGCGGACCCGGCGCTCGTCCGAGGGCGCCGAGTCGACGGGTGGATGGTCGTCATGGGCGGGCAGGGGGCGTCAACCGGATGCGGGCGGCACGGGAGGCAGGGATGTCCCACCCGGCCTGAACTGCTGCTTCTCCGCGCGATGGGACGGCCGGCGGGACGAAAGGGCGTTCAAAAACATCGCGCACCATCGAGTTACCGGATCCCCGCCCCCCGGTGCCGAGCTGGGCGAATACCCCTCACCGGACCGCCTGCACTCCATCGCCCCGCAGGCGGCCCGGGTTGTGCGCGACCGGCCAAGACAAGGTGTGAACCACCCCCAAGCGGCGCGGCAAGGTTCCGGCCCGCCCCCCTCCAGTAGCATGATCGATTGGCCGTTCGAGATGACTGACTTGGAGGGGGAGCAGGTTGTCTTTCGAAGAGGAGTGGGCCCAGTTGAAGGCCGACGCCCTGGCGCGTCAGCAGACCGGTACGCAGATCAATCAGTTGCCGGCAGACAGCGGCGGCGGGGCCGTCGCCCCGGCTGCCGGTTCCCTGGTGGCCAAGGCCCAGTCGATCAACGGCAACGCGAATCTGCTGATCGAGATCGCGGGCTTTCTCCATGAGGGTCGGCCCGATGACGAACTGACCACCATGGCCCGGGCCCCCAGGGCGCCGGCGGACGTGGCCAAGCAGGTGGCACGGTTCGCGGGCTTCGCCGATGACCAGTACCTGGACGCGGTCGCCCTGTTCGCGGCGCTGTCCACTCGCCTCAGGACAACCGGAAGCGACTTCGTGAAGATCGACGACGACACGGCTCAACACTTCCTGGACAACGTCCTGGAGTACGGTCAGTACGTCGCCCCGGAGGCGCGATGAGCAGCGGCATCAGTCACCGCAAGGACGTCGAGTTCCTGGAAGACTGCAACCCGCCCCTAGTCGAGCGGAATGCGGACGAGTTCAAGCGCCTGCACGACATGCTCGTGGCGGTCGACCCTCCCGCCGAACGCGCCGAGAAGCACACGCAGTGGAAAAGCGAGGGCAGTCGGCACTACGAAGCCCGGCTCTCCGAGGGGCGCAAGCTGGTCGCACAACTCGCGGAAGGCTACGACAAGGCGTCCAGCGCTCTGCGCAGCTACGCGTTCGCGCTGGAGGTGGCCAAGACCCACTACTCCAACGGCAAGGCGAACGAGCAGTTGCTCGCGGACCTGATCCACACCAAGGGCACGGCGATCACCCGTGAGGCGCAGGAGGCGGAGCCGATGCGTCAGTGGGAGGACATGCGTGGCACCACCGGGGTCATGGACTTCTTCGCCGAGCTGACCATGGATGTCGACGACATCCGCGAGGACGCGAACCGACTGCACGACGCCGCCGGTGGGGACTTCCACCTCGCGAAGACCACGGAACACGAGGCGCGGGAGATCTGCGTCCACGAACTCAAGCAGGCCTATGACCTGCTACCCGATTTCCGCATGGGCTTCATCGAGCGTGTGGACATCGTCTCGGCGATCCCGGAGCTGCGGCGCGAGGCAGCCGAGGCTCGCGCGAACCCCCTGACGCGGCTGTCCGGCAGCGGCCCCAAGCAGGACTACTCCCCCGTCGCCGGCGACGACATCGTCTCCCCGACCCTGCGGGACATCCGCCTCCAGATCGCCAACCTCCCTGGCGCGCACGACAGTTACTGGAGTCCACCGGCTACCGCACAGGACCGCGCCGACTGGATATCGGCCAACAAGGAGATCATCAAGGCAGCGGCACGGAATTCGGGGCTGCCGCCGGACATGGTCGCCGGTATCGCGTGGCAGGAGGTCGGCGGACAGCCCGGCATCCTGGACGACATGACCGACACCATCCGCGAACAGGCGGACTCTCCCTTGAGCCCGATCGCTCCCGAGAGCCTGCCGTGGCGACTCGGCGGTGACCCGGACAACACGTCCATGGGCCCCATCGCCATCCAGGTGAGACGTGGCGCCGAGGTTCTCGGTTACGACCCCGAGCACCTCACCGACCAGCAGCGCGGCACGGTGGAAACAGCCCTGCAGGACCCCGCGCAGAACATCTTCATCGCTTCGGAGTACCTGGCCCAACTCAAGGCGGAGAGCGAGTTCGCCGACGTGCCGGCCGAGGAGATGACACCGGCCCAGTACCAGGAACTCGCCGCGCGTTACAACGGCGGGCCGTACTGGGAGACGGACGACGCCCAGGGCTACGGGCGTGGGTTCGCGAACAATCTGGACGAGGCAAGGAACGCACTGCGCTGATGACCACCCCTTCCCACGTGGACGACGACCGCGGCTGCCTCCGTGCGGTCCTCGCCGTACCCCTCGCCCTGCTCACCCTCATCGCCGCGTACTTCTGCTGGACGGCACTGACCATCACGCCGTCCGGCACCTGGGACGACGACGCGTACGCCGGAATCGTGCTGTCGTGCGTCGTCACCATTGCTGTCGCCGGCGCTGCGGCAGCGCTGTGGCTGGTGCCGTCGGTGCGGAGGGTCGTGCCGTGGTGGTGGATACTTCCCCCTCTGCTGCTGGGAGTGGTTGCGGGAGCGCGGTGGGCCATGGGCGGCTAGCCCACCACCACCATCGCCCGCCCCGACTGCCTGCCGTCTGGCTCATTGGCTCCTGGGAACAGGACTCCAGCCCCTCATGGGGCCTCCGGCGTGCGCTGCTCCTCCGATCAGCCGTCGACCTGAAGGCGTGTCGGTTCGCCCAGCACCAGGCCGGTGCTCTCGAAGTCTGCTGCTTCTCGTGGCACGGGTTCGTGGACGTCGACGCACAGGTGCTTGAGACACCGGACCCCCAAAGCGTCGGCACGCTCATCATGCGCGCCCGCCCCCCTCTTCACCACCTTGCGCGAGACCGGCACCACCGCTCTGGTCATGACCGGCGATCGCACCGAAGGCCAGCTCTTCCCCGGCCTGTACGCGTCCCAGCAGCCGCCCGGCCGGGGCACGCTCGTCCGCCGCGGACGCCCCCACAGCTCATCCAGACCGCCCTCGCAGTCGAAGAAGGCCCGTGACCAAGGACGTCATCGCCCTCACCCCTCAGATGCCGGACCTGCCCACCCTGCTCGCGGGCCTGTATGCCGGCGGACCCGACCTCGGCGTGAACACCACGGCCGACGGCGCGGTCGTCCAGCTCTGCGGCCCCGACGGCCGCCCTCTCGTCTCGGTGGAGGCGCCCATCCTCGTCCAAGTCCCTGGCGAGACCACGCGTCTGCTGGACCACGTGGTCGCGGACGGGCCGGTGTGGTGGACGGCCCGCGCCTCGACCGCCGTCGCCGAAGCCGGACGGCTCGCGGGCTCTTCACCGGAGAGCCGGCCACCGTGCTTGGGCGGGACGGTGTGGCCGCCGGAGGCCGCGACCACCGACGTCGTTCCCCTCACCACCGACATTTCGGCAATCCCGGCCCCGGCCATCGCCGCTCCCGCCGTGGACGTTCTCACCGACACCACCGCCGTGATCATCCAGGACCGCCCCCTGATCGCCATGACCAGCTGGCTCTCCGATGCCCTGGGCACAGCCGCCACCGCCGAGCGGGCCCTGCAAATCGTCACCCCGCCCACGACACGCCTCACCCTGCCGACCCGCAACGCCCTGCGAGGCCTGCCCAACCGCTGGGTCGTCCAAGATCCCGAGCACGGCTACTACGACGGCCTGTCCGGCGCCGTACTCCACTGGAAGAACGGCACCTTCACTCCCGTACACGACGAGCGGGGCGTCACCAGAGTCGCCGAAGCCTTCGCTCCCGCACCCGACACCGGTGATCGCCAGCTTATCCTCGCCCTGCGCACCCGCCACCCCGCAAACGAGAACCTCGTTCCTGGGCCACGCGCTGTAAACGGCCTTTCGGCACCTGACCGGCGCACCGCCCGCGGGATGGAGCACCGCGGAGCCGATCAACCTCCTCTGGTCCACCCGCCAGTTGACCGACCTCGCCCGCACCCGCGCTCCCCGGCCCACCTGGCTCGTCGCGGTCGGACACCCCGGTCGCCCCGCCCTCGCCACCGTCCGTGTTCTCCGCACACCGGCAGGCGTCGAGGAGGACATCACTCTCGTGCTCGGCTACGGCGGTGACGAGACACCGCCCCTGGACTCCGTCGAGGAACTCGCGACCGCACTCGACGCCGGGCCCGGTCTCGTCACCCTGCATACGTCACTGCGCGCAGGGCGCCGCGACCTCACGGTTCCACCGCTTCTGGAGGCCCCGCCCATCCCGGTCGCGTTCACCCTGGGCAGTGACGAGGCCGCCGCCGGTCAGGCCCGCGCCGGGCACCCACCCGTCGGCACCCTGCCCAAGCGCCTCGGCCCTGAAGCCAGACCCGCCCTTCACTACCCTCTGGGAGACGGAACCGACCCCGGTACCTGGGGCGTGTTCCAGCGGCTCCTCCGCCATCTGCAAGGCGGGTGAAGTACGGATGGGCGGCAGACGAGTCGGGCTGTACGCCGGGGAGAGTCGTCGCGGCGCTATGAACAGCGCAAACAGGCACCGAGGCTGCTTCCGTGGCTACCTTGACGGCTACGTAAGGAAACGCCCCACCCCCGGGGCGTTTCGCCTCGTACTGCGTCCGTAGCTCAGAAGTCCCACAAGATCACTCTCCTCAGTGCGTAGCGGCAGTGGCTGCCATGCCTCCCACCAGCGGGCTGGGTTCGCCGTGCCAGACGATGGTGAGCGCGTCCCTGGCCCGTGTCGCCGCGACGAAGAGCAGTGATCGGGCCCGCTTGCACTCCGCCTGGTAACGGGCCGGGTCGGTGCGGCGCAATGCCTCCACGGAAGCCCTTGGAACAAGACCCCGTTGCACGCCCGCGATGACCATCCTCTGGTACTCAAGCCCCTTGAACCGGTACATCGTGCCGATGTGCACGCCCTCGTCACCCCGGGGGCCGTCGGCCGTGATTTCAGTGGACACGATGCCGTTCTTCGCCAGCCGGGCCGCCACTTGGGTGACCATGTCGTTCGTCGGGACGCATACCGCGATGTCTTCACGACGGATGTCGTGCCAGGCCTTGATCTGCTCGGTGATCGCGTCCAGTTCATCGTCGGAGGAGTCGGTGCGCCGCACCACCGGCTCGCTCCCGTACAGCACCGAGCGGTAGCCGGCCAGGGTCTCCTCGTCGCCGTCCAGATTGTCGTAGCGTTCGTCACCAAGCACACCGAGGGCGGACTTGAGGATTTCGCGGGTAGTCCGATAGCTCAGGGTGAGCTTGGCGGAGCGGCCGCGAATGTGTACGCCCAGGCTGCCCAGGGTGACGCGGTTGTCGTAGATGCGCTGGTGGGTGTCGCCGACCAGGAAGATGTCGTCCGGCCCGGCGGCGACCATGGCCCGCAGCATCTTCCAGTGGGCCGCGGCCAAATCCTGGGCCTCGTCCACGACGATGTGCCGGTACCGGTACCGCTGCCAGGCGCCCGTTGCCGACTCGGCGTGCACGTTGCCGAGACCACCGCGCTCCTCCTTGTCCCGCGCCGCCGCCTCGATCCGTGCCGTGCGTTCTATCTCCAGACGAGCGGCCCGTTCGGCGACCTGACGGTGAGTCTCCAGGTTCTTTTCGTCGAGCCTCTGGGTGAACCTTTCGGTCAGCTGCCAGATGTCGGCCCGGTCCGCGCGGGTGATGCTCCTGCCCCGTCCGGCTCGGCGCGCCTTGAAGTATCCGGCCCGGGAGTTGACCGCCTGGCCGAGGATGACCTGGGTCCACTCGTCCATCAGGAATTCGGCGTCCCACTTGGTCTCGCCGGTTTCGAGCAGTATCTGCCGCCACTCGTTCAGAGCGCGTGTGTCGTCGATACGGCTCTTCACACTGCCTGGGTCCGCCTCCCGAACCACCCGGGTCGCCAGCTGGTCGACGTGCGCGATCTCCACCCGGGCCACGGTCTCGGGGCCACCGAGGGCCAGCAGCCGCGCGCGCAGGTCCGCGGCCAGGTTCTTGTTGAAGGTGGTCAGCAGGATCTGCTTGCTGTTGCCTGGGCCCAGCCGGTCCACGAGGTGCTTCACCCGATGCAGGGCGACAATCGTCTTGCCGGTGCCAGGACCGCCGCCGACCCGGGCCGGGCCGGAGTACCGGCGCGTCACGAGACGCTTCTGGGTGGGGTGGAGGAAGACCTTCCAGCGCCCGAAGTCGCCCTCCTCGATGATGCTTTCGAGGTCCTTGTCGGTCGTGATCACCGTGGTGTCGGTGCGCTCGGCCGCCGCCTGGTAGTCCTCCGGGTCGATGTCGTTGACCTCGACCGGTTTGGTGACCTCTTCGAGGACCTGCTGATACGGGGTGTCGCGCAGCCGCAACAGCACCTCGCCGGTGTGCCGCGGGGCGTACTCGACGAGGCCCAGCAGTTCCTCGTCGGAGGTCAGCCGGGCGACGACCGGGATGAGGGGCTCCGCCACACCGAGCTCCAGGAGCTGCTCCGGCGTGACATCGGCGAACAGCGGACGTTCCTGCACCGGCTGGGGCTCCGCGGGGGCCGGGTGGGACACCGGGGGGCGTCCTTTGCGCAGCACACCGGACTCGACGATTTCCAGATCGACGTAGTCGATGCTGCCGGTGATCTGGTTGATCCCGTACGAGAGACGATCGAGGTTCTCGTACACGTGCCCCCGGTGCTTGACCGCGACCAGCAGCCACTCGGACTCGCTCAGGTGCAGCAGGAGGGCCCGGTAGTCGGCGTTGACGCGAGCGGAGTACAGGCGGTCATGGCCTTCGAGCCGCTTCAGCCGCAAGCCCTGCTGGCGCGGGTTGGTCCGGAAGTCGTGCTGGAACTTGTAGACGGCACCGACGACCGCGCGGTCGAGCTTGACGATCTCCCGGTCGGTCTTCTCCAGCAGGCGCAGCGTTACCTTGGCCGGTGCGGAGGGGGTGGGCGTGGTCATCGTTCGTCTGCTCCCGTACGGTCCGTTCCGGCGATACGTCGTGCGAGGTCGGTGGGGTCCCATTGGACGGCGGTCCGGGCGTCCCAGCCCGCCGCGGCGAAGGCCGCGTCGCGGTCGGCCGCCTCGTAGTCGGGGCCGTCATCCTCCGTCGCGGCCAGGACGACGGCTGTCTTCGCGGGGGGCCAGGCCAGTTCTGCCTGCCACCCGGAGTCGTTCAGCTCGTGGCCTGCCTCGGCCGCTGGTACACCCATCTCGGCGAGTCGGCGGGCGAGGTCGCGCAGCCCCGGTTCCTCTTCGTCGAGAAGAGACAGCACATCGTCCCAGACAGAATCCCTGGCTACCCGGGTCTGCCCGGCTGCCTGTCCACCCACGCCCGCGGCGATCGAGAGCTGCGCGGCGTCGAAGAGCGGCAGCTCACTCGCGGCCAGCTGCCGGGCGTCGCCCTCGCCCTCTGCGAGGAACTGCACGAGGTTGCCCCAGTACAGCCAGGCCTGCCAGCGCTGCTGGTGAGCCGTCGGGTCCTTGGTGACGGCTTCAGGACTGTCGTCCAGGACGGCGAGCGCGGTCCAGGCCGCTGCCACCGGGCCCGGCGTCATGTCGACCGCGAGGACGAGCGGGCATCCGCTCGCGTCGGCCACGCGGACCACCTGGACAGGCCCTTGAACACCCGACGCGTCCTCCCCGCGCAGGTACTGGTCGATCCGGGTGGCCGCATCCTGCACCGTCGTGGCCGTCCGAACCGCTTCGGGCAGCGCGATCAGGCCGGACAGTGCCGCCTGGGTACGCAGTCGCCACCGCTGCGGATCAGGATCGGCGAGGAACTTCAGCAGTGTGACCACCGGGTTCTGCCAGACCGTGTCGCGCAGCTCGCGGGGATCGCCGCCGTACTGCCCCTGGAGAACCTGCCCCGCTATCCGCATGGCGTTGTTCTGGTACGGCTCCCAGGCCGGCCGGTCGGAGGCGGCGCCTTCACCGTCCCAGCGGGCCAGGTCGCTCCAGGTCAGCTGGAACACGACCCAGCCCTCGGCACGGAGGCGAGCCCGGCGGGCCGCGTCCTTGGCGATGCGGTTGTGGTCAGCCGAGGCGTGGTACTGGAAGCCGTCGAGATAAACCGCGACACGCAGGGGTTCGGCATCCAACCTGCGGACCACGAAGTCCGGGCGGGTCCAGCCCAGGTCCTCCTGGGGCTTGATCTGCCAGTGGACGACGGTGCGCCCGTCCGGTGCGGTGAGCCTGAGGTCCGTGGCGATGGTGCCGGAGGGGTCCTGGGCGTGCCGGACGCTCGCCTGGGTGTCCTTGCGGCGGGCCCAGGCCACGAGGCCTTCCAGGAACCGGGCTTCAAGTTCGCTCTCCACCTGGCGCCCCAGGGGGATCTCGTGGGTGGCGGCGACCGGGGCGATCTGCCAGCCCTCGACCGCGTCGCCCAGGACCTCACGCAGCATGCCGAGCGCCGCCGCCCGGCTGACGTGCGCGTACTCCGTGCCCGAGACGTGGCACAGCAGGCAGCGGTGGCAGGCCGCCTTGCCTTCCTCCTTGCAGGGGCAGATGTCGATGCGGTGGCGTGCCGCCACGAGAACGTCCCGGAAGGTGGCCGGGTCGGCCAGGCGGTGCAGATAGCCGGTGCCGCCGGGAAGGGTGTCGTACACCACGAGGAAGCGGCGCCGGATCTCGCCGCCGCCCGACTGGTCGGGCATGGAGGCGACGACGGCCTCCAGGTGGTCGGGGTTGCCGCCGTAGGTCTCCGCGATGCCCGCCCGCAGCAGCGCCTTGAAGGAGGACAGCCGCTCGTCGACATGGGTGGTGGCGGCGGGCAGGAGGATGCGCAGGGCCTCGGTGTGCAGTTCGTGGGCGAGCAGCAGGGAGACGTCGCCGTCCGGGCGGCCCCGGCCCCGGAAGCGTGGGCACCAGGGCCGGTGGTGGGACCGGTCCGGGCGGCGGGCGAGGGACGGGCTCAGAGCGTCCGGAGACTGCTCGGGCGCGGGTCGCCCCTTCGCCGTTGCGCCGCCGCACTGGGTGCACACGTAGAAGGGGTTGAGCCGGACGTCCTCGCCCGCGAAGGAGTCGGTGGCGGGGACGTCGAAGCGGGTCTGTCCGAGGTTGAAGGCACGGACCGCGGCTCGTCGGCTGAAGTCCCACCCGAAGGTGGCTTGTTGGTGCCGCCAAGCGGACTCGATGTCCTCGGTGGGGATGTCCACGGCGGTGACGACGGTGTACGTGAGCCGCTCGCGGTCGTCGGACTCGTCCCTGACCCGGGCGTCGTCGCGCCGGTCCCGGGAGGTGACGCGGGTGGGCTGAAGCACCCGGTGCAGGCAGCCGCGGTCGCCGATGGCGCTGCTGTGACAGCGTGGGCAGGCGGTCGTGTCGTCCTCGGCCCGGTGAGTACGGACGTAGCCGCAGCTGGGGCACACCCGCCACACCGACCACTTGGGGCGTTCGGCACTGCCTATGTCCAGGCCGGAGACTCGGTGCTTGTACCCCTTGAAGTAGAAGAGGTTCCCGGGGGCGTAGTCCGTGAGCGCCAGTCGGGCCGCCCGCTCGTGGCTGACGACCTTGCTGTCGTAGGTGGTGTTTCCGTCCTCGCCCTCCTCGGTCCAGGTGAGGGTCGCCTCCAGTTCCGTGCCGCCGTCCACCAGGCTGTAGTTGGGCAGCAGGCCGAGGTCGACCAGCGTGGAGTGGGCGCTCTCCCTGCCGATCTCGGCGAACCGGCGGGCGACGGCGGCCCGTTCGGCCCGCAGTTCGCGGTCCTGCCGGATGTGTTCGGGGTCTCCGGCGATGAGCTGGGCGCGGGCCTCGTCGATGGCGGTGAGGCGGCCGCGCAGGTCGGTCAGGCGCTCTTCCCATGTGGTGGCGGCCCGTTCGACGGCCTGGCGGAGCTCGTCGGTGGCGAAGGAACGCAGGGCGTGAGCTGTCTCCTCGTCCACGGCGGGGACGTCGTCCTCGTTCACGAAGAGGGCCAGGAAGTCCTCCACGAGGTGAGCACCCTGGGCCAGCGCGGCGTCCGTGAAGTCGTGCAGCCAGCCGGTGTCTCCGAACAGGGCGGAAGCGAGTCGGGGCAGCGGGAGCACCTCGGGCGAGCCGTCCCCGTGGGGGCCGCGCAGCAGGCCGCGGGCCGCGAGGTCGACGAGGCGGGCCACGTACTGGCGGCGCAGGATCTCGGCGGCCGACAAATAGCAGCCCGGCGGGTGGATCTCGCCCGCGATCATCTGCCGCGGTTCCTGCAGGTAGTAGAGGTCGCGCGGGCCGCGGTCGACAAGGGTGAGGAGGTAGGCGTTGCCACTGGAGCGTCCGGCCCGGCCGACCCGCTGCACGTAGTTCGCGGGGCCCTTGGGCAGGGAGGCGAGCACCACTGCCGACAGGGCTCCGATGTCGATGCCGAGTTCGAGCGTGGGAGTGCAGGACAGCACATTGGGGTCGGTGTAGTGGGTGCCGCGCCGGAACTCGGCTTCGACGGTCTCCCGTTCCTTCCGCGTGAGGGCCCCGGTGTGCTCGGCGGTCACCACGGTGTAGGCACCGGTCTCCCGGTACAGGCGCCGGTAGTAGTCCTTGGTGTAGTCACGCAGGCGGGCCACCGACTCGCTGCCGGGCTCGGCGGCGCCTGCCAGCAGTTCTCCGGAGCACTGGTAGCGCGGGCAGGGCTGGCGGTGCCAGGCGTCCAGATGGTCGGGGTGGACTGTCTGCTGCCAGGAGCACACGGGGCAGCGCGCGTAGGCGTCGCCCACGATGTCGTCGGCGAGTTTGCGGACCCGGATGTGACCGGGCTGGAGGCCGTAGACCCGGGTCGCGCCGTCCCTGGCGGTGTGGACGCAGACAATGCCGGCCTCGGCCAGGCGGGGCAGCAGGACACGGACGAACTCGGCGGCCGCGTCGCGGGGCAGGCCCAGGCAGCGCGTGGTCCAGTCCTGGTACCAGTTCTGCGCCGAGCCGAGGGTGTCGAACTGTGTCCTGTCCTTGGCCCGGTCGAGGAGGAAGGCGGGTGCCGAGACACCGGGCGGGAAGGCGGGCATGCCCGACGGCCGTCCGCCCCATACCAGCCAGCGTCGCACTCCGGCCTCGTCGAGCCAGGGATCGAGCCAGCGGTGGCGTACGGCGCCCCGGATGCGCAGCCGCTCCAGGATGCCTCGGACGTAGCCGCGGAAGCGCTCCTCGTCCGGCACGGTGCCGTCCGCCAGGGCCACCAGGGCCGGGGTCCGCTGGAGCAGGTCCCGGACGGTCTCGGTGGCCTGCCCGGGATCGGGCAGGTCGACCTCGGCCGCGGCGGTGCGGGTCAGTTCCAGGGTGCGGCCCTGCCGGGAGCGCAGTCCGAATTCGAGTACGGCGGCGAGGGACAGCCGCTCGCCCACCAGCTCCCAGGTGGCGCGGCTGCCCTTGCTGCGGCCCGACAGGAGCAGGTCCACGCCGTGGATGTCGTGCAGGGCCGGGGGCGCGACGGCGGCGAGGACGTCACGGTCGACGACCTCGGCCAGGCAGTCCGCGACGATGTCGTTGAGCGGCCGCGCGGTGTCCTCGTCCAGTTGGTCGGCCAGCAGGGCGCGCAGGGAGAAGTCGTAGGCGCGGTTGGCGACGAAGCCCGCGCGGTGCGCGGCGTCCTGCACGGAGTCGTTGAACAGCAGCGTGCGCCGCTCCGGGCCGGGCGCCAGCTCGCCACCGGTGAACAGCTGGGTGATGGAGGCGGCGGCCAGGGGGGCGAGTCCCCGGCCGAGGAAGCGGATGGCGTTTCCGGTGGCGCAGTTGGGGCAGCGGTCGTCGGCGGCGGCCTGGTCGTTCATCAGGTCGACACGGACGAACGCGGCGTCCCTGAGCGCCTTGGCCGCGTGGACACCGTACGCGTCGGGCCGTTCGAAATCCTTGCCGGGGTCAATGGGCCGGATGCGGCCCTGTTCTCCGTCGAGAACGAAGACGGAGCCGCGCCGCCCCGTGTCCTCGGCGGGGTCGAAGGCGGACCGGTGGGCCTCGGCGACCGTGGCGGCGATCAGGGTGCGCACCAGCCGTTTGTCCCTGCTGAGGGACGCCTGGCGGATCTTCGCCGGGCTCATCTCCAGTTCGGCACGGTCGTGCTCGCGGGAGAGGGCGGCCCAGCCCGACCGCCCGCATTGCCGGCAGTGGACGGCGGGCAGGAAGACGTTCGCCGGCGGTACGGCGGAGTCGAGGGCCACCGCTGCCTCGGGCCCGTCGGCCACCGGGCCGTCGCCCGCGCGGGCGGCCGCGGCTTGTTCCTCCCGGGGCCGGTCCTCGTCCCAGCGGAACTCCGGCCTCGGTCCGATGCCGCGCAGCACGCGCGAGACCGACCGCACCCAGTGGTGGATTTCCACCGTCAGCAGCGGCCGTGGCCGTTCCTCCGTACTGTCGGGGCCCTGCGCGACGGAGAGCAGGGCGATGAACCGGGACAGGGCCTGCGCGGCCTCCTCGGGCTGCTGCTGGACGGCCATGCCCCAGTGGTAGGCATAACGCGGCAGCGCGTCCATGATCTCGGTGCGGGTCTTGGGCCGCCCGTCGAGGATCTCGAGGACGGCCGAGGTGAGTCGGTGGGTGCGCAGGATCTCCCCGAGTTCGACGGGGGTCGGCGGGCGGTCGCGGTGCTCGTCGGGCCGCCGGGTGAAGGCGTCCACGAGGCGGTCCATGGCGTCGGGATCGCGCAGAGGGTCGCCGAGGGTGATGACGTCCTGCGGGGCCGGGAAGGGCAGCGTGAAGTCCGACTTCCCGGCGAACTGCTGGACGGTCATCCGGTCCTCGCCGATCACCGAGTCCGGGCCGAACGGCGTGCCGAAGACCTGGGCCGCCACATCGAGGATGGTGCCGCCGCCCTCCGCCGACGGGAGGTGCAGGGCCCCTGTGGTGGCGGGAGCGCTTTCGCCGAGCGTCGCGGAGGTGGCGATGGGGCACACGTCGCCGAGCGGACGGCCGGGCCGTGCCTTGCCCGTCGCGGCACCGAGCCGTCGCATCAGCATGGCGACGTCCGTGCCCTGGGCGCCGTCGTAGGTGTGGAACTCGTCGACCACGACATAGGCGAGGGCTTCGTCCTGCCAGAGCGGGATGTCCTCGGCGCGCTGGAGCAGGAGGTCCAGCATCTTGTAGTTGGTGATGATGATGTCGGGGCGCCCGCCGCGGATGCGTGCCCGGTCCGTCTGCACGTGTGTGTAGCCGATGGCGGGCTCGTCGCCGATGTAGAGGGCGGCCGACACCTGGGCCAGGCGCGGGTCCTTGAGCTGCTCGTTGAGCCGTTGCGCCTGGTCGGTGGCGAGCGCGTTCATCGGGTACAGCAGGATCGCCTTGACGCCGTCCTGACCGGCCGCCCGCGCGCGGCGGCAGTGGTCGAGCACGGGCACCAGGAAGGACTCGGTCTTGCCCGATCCGGTGCCGGTGGTGATCAGGGTCGGCCGGGCGGGCCCGCGCAGCGTGGACAGCCGCTGCCAGGCCCTGGCCTGGTGCCGGTAGGGGTCGAAGCCTTCGGGCACCCATTCCAGAGCCGACTTCCAGGCGTTGCCGGCCGGTTTGAAGGGCGTACGGATCCGCAGGTACGGGCCGCGGAAGATGCCGTCCCGCTCGTGCCGCAGGAAGTCCTCCAGCGCACGCCGTTCACCTTCGTCCGCGAGGGCGAACGTGGTGGTCAGGTACTGCGTGAGGCTGTCCCCGACCTGTTCGGCGGCGAGAGTGGGGCGCACCCGGTGGCTCCTTGTCCTGAACGACGGCTGATACGAAGTCTCCTACATGGCTACGCCATCTCACCCGGCGCGAACCAGCAGGTCGGCCGGGATGCCCGCGACCGGCGGGGGCTCCCGGTCCCCCTCGTACCCGAGGTGGACCTCTTCCCGTGCGCGGGTGAGGAGTACGTAGTACGTCATCCGCAGCGCGGCCGCTCCCGGGTCGCCGCTGTCGGTGTGGACATCGGGCACGAAGACGCTGTCGAACTCCAGGCCCTTGGCGCTGGCCCGGGTGATGACACGGATTCCGGGTCGCCCGAGGTCGAGCGTGCGGTGCCGGCCCTCGGCGGCGGCGCCGACGTACACCTGGGAGCGCAGCCGGGGTGCGGCGCGCTCCAGGTGTTCGTGCAGGGTGAGTTGCTGTCGTGTCGTGCGCAGGATGACACCGATGGAGCGCTGTGGATGCCGTTCCGCGTGTGCGACGAGCTGGGCCACCAAGGCGCGCTGGTCGGCGTACCGCCACAACCGGGGAACCGGGCCGGTGCGGGACGGCGGGGGCGGCGGGGTGGCTCCGGTGTGGAAGCGGGCGGCGAGGGCCGCGACGGGCCGGGTCGTGCGGTGGCCGGTCGTGAGCTCGTGGCGGGCGCAGTCCCGCAACGCCGTGCTGATTTCGTCGAGGGTGGACTGGGTGTCGGTGATGCGCTGGCACTCGTCGGCGAAGACGGTGACGGGAACACCGAGCAGATGGCATAGCCGGTAGAAGGGGCGGGGCAGGTCCTGACCCTCGTCCACGACGAGGGCGAACGGCTCGGCCGGTTCCTCTGCCGCGGCGAGGGCGAACAGTTCGGACCAGTCGAACCAGTCCTCGGCCGCCTGCGGGGCTCCTTCGCCGTTGCGGGCCCGGTGCCAGGCCTGGATCCACGCGTGCACGGTGGAGATGTCGACGTCCCCGTGGGCCGCCAGTGTCTGGCGCAGCAGGTTGGACCGGGTGAGCAGATGGACCCGTACGCCGGTGAGGGCGAGCAGGCCGGCGCGCTGGGCGGCGAGCACGCTCTTGCCGGAACCCGGCGGCCCGGTGACGAGATGGTGCCCGTCGAACGGCAGGTCACGCAGCAGGTCCTGCTGTTGCTCACTGAGGTCCAGGTACGTCAGCGTCACCGGTCGTCGTCCTCGATCTCCCGGACTGCGAGCTCCCGGGCCGCCGTGATGACGTCCTCGAAGTAGCCGGGCACGCCCGCCCCGCCGACGAGCAGCACCCGGTCGAGCAGCGCGTTGCCGGTCTCGCAGCTGGTCTCGGGCAGCAGACAACAGGCGTGGCAGGCCGCGCGGTTGAGGTTCGCGTATCCCTGCCCTGTGTGCTCCGCGCACAGCGGGTCGGCAGAGCACCAGGCGGCGGCCTCGGTCAGCCGCAGCAGGGTCTCGGCGAGCCGTGGCGGCTCGCCCTGGCGGACGAGGCCGCCAAGGGTGCCCTCGGCGTCCCCGGCGGCGGTGTAGATGAGAACGCCCGCCTGTGTGCCGCCGCCGGACCGGGCGTACACGCGCTCGCGCAGGGAGGCGGTGGAGTACCCGGACTCGAAGGAGAGCTGCCGGACCAGCAAGTGGGCGAGGGTGTGCAACAGGACGAACCGGGGCAACAGTTTGGGACCGGTGAGGGCTTCGAGCCGGTCCTTCTGGAAGGCCCGGTCGAGGTCGTCCCGCATCCCGCGCACCCGGTCGCGTACGTCGCGGTCCCGCTCCCACTCGGCCAGTCGGCGCTCGTCCAGGGCGAGGAAGACTCCTTCGCCGAACACTTCGACGGCGGGCAGCCACCGGGCCCGCCGACCGGTGTCGACCGGAACGAATCTGGCGGTCGGGGTGACCCGGCTGAAGCCCTGGAGGGCACGCACCTCGCGGAGCCGGTCGGCCACGACCACGCGCGCGACCTTGTCCCGCAGGTCGACCCATGGCGCCTCGGTCTCGTCCTCCAGCCCGAGCCCGGCATCCCGGATGACGAAGTCCCGGGTGGGTTCCGGCGCGGGAGCGATGAAGGCGGCCCACTCGTCGCTGCTCAGGTCCGGGTACACCACCTGGTGGGGGCTTTCGCCGGGCCCGTCGGCCGGGGCACCGGTCTCCTCCGCAAGCAGGGCGTCGAGAAGGGCGTCGTCGGCTCCGGTGTCCTCCGTGATCATCGACCGGATGACCGAGGCGCGCGGGCCGTCGGGCGTCCTGCACAGGGCGAGCCACATTTCATGCCGGCCCACTTCTTCGGCGAGTTCGCCGTCCGTGGCGGACTGTTCGCTCTCCGGGATGTCGAGGGCCGAGTGGACGACGGGGTAGTAGAGGTTTCCGGCGGTGCGCTGGACGATCTGTACGGGCCCGGGGCAGTCCTTGGCCGCTTCGCTCCGCCGCTGCCACGGGTTACGGCCGGTGCACCGCATCCGCTTGGCCCCGAGGACGTCGAGCAGATCCCGGGACGCGGCACGGCAGCCGTCGGCCGTGCACGCCACCGACAGGGCTTCCAGACCGGTCGCCCGTTCCTCGAAACGGAACCGCAAGTGGTCCCGGTCGGGGCAGGACTCCCGCTGTTCCGGGGTGAGTTCGGAGTGCGCCCAGTACCACCAGTCGACGTCACCGAGATGGCCGGACGGGCAGATCTGGACGAACCGCATCGGGGTGAGCTGCCGCTGTGGCGAGCAGTTGCGGCAGCGTGGCGGCTGTCCCGGCCGCTCGTCGGCCACCCTCCAGTGGGTCATCCGTCGGCACGCCGGACAGAACAGCCAGGCGGGGAAGCGGATGTACGGCGGTCCGGCGGCGTCCGGGATGTCCCAGGCGTCGTGCGGAGCGGGCGGCGCCGCCCGGAATCCGCTGACGCCGAGACGCGCGGCGAGCCGGGGCGAGGAGACGGGCTGATGGGCTCGGGGCCAGTCGCCGATGCCCGCGGCGACGAAGGACTCGCCCTGGACATCGAGGACGGCTCCGGTACCGAAGGGCACCACGGTCTGTGCCTGGCGCACCCGGCGGCGGCTCATGCGTCGGCTCCCTTCACGACGACCTGGCATTCCCGGTCGACGTTGCGCATGGAATGCGGGGTCTCCCACAGGCCCCCGCCGCGGTCGAAGTCGCGCAGCAGGTTGTGCTGGCCCTTGCCCTGGGTGCGGTAGTGCAGGCGCTTGCCGTCGCTCTGCGCCTCCCGCGCCGCCTCCTGCCAGTCCTGGAACAGCCGGAAGAGGTCGTCGCGGACCCCGGGCGCCGCCTCCGGGTCGCTGCGCCAGACCCACTCCACCAGCCGTTCCGCCTGGGTACTCACGTCGGCGACCCGGTCGAGGACGTCACCGGCCGCGTCCTCGGCACTGAGCCCGAGGCCGTGCCGGACGAGCACCACGAGGGCCGCGTGCAGGGCACGTCTGCGGGAGGGCACGGACCAGGGCGTGACGGTGGTCGGCTCGACGTGCCGGTACAGGGCGGCGTGGTACGTGCCGAAGGTCTCGTAGTGCGAACGGTCGCGCGGCTTGGTGGCGTTGAGGAAGGTCACGACGAGTCCGGGCACGCCGTGCCGCCCCACCCGGCTGGTGGCCTGGATGTACTCGGCCGTGGCCTTGGGCTGGCCGAGCATCAGCATCAGGGCCAGGCGCTTCACGTCCACGCCCACGGACAGCATGTTGGTGCAGGGCAGCAGGGAAATCGCCGCCGGGTCGTCCCAGGGCTTCTCCAGCCGGTCGAGCACAAGGGGCTGTTCGCTGCGGTCCAGGCTGCTGGTGAGCTCCTGCACCTGCCCCTCGGTGAGCACCCGCCGCTCGGCGACCGGGCCGATACCGCCGAGCTGCGCGGGGATGTCGTCGGCCGCGGCGGTGACGGTGCGGCCCAGCTCGCGGAGGCTGTGGTGGTAGGCGACGAGGGTCCAGTAGTCGTCGCGGTGCTCCTCGGGCAGCTGCAACGGCCCCTGGAGGAGGGTGGCGGCGGTGGCGACGGTGGCGCGACCGGCCGTGTGTCCCTGTGCCATGACCCCGACGTACAGGCGGCCGGGCCGTTCGGTGTCGGGCTCGGCGAAGTAGGACGAGCGCGCGTCCAGGCCGGCGGGCGGGAAGAGCTGTACGGGCCGTCCGTACAGTCTGCGGACCTGTTCGCCGGAGCGGCGGATGGTCGCCGTGGAGGCGACGATCTTCGGACCCTGCTGAGCGGGTGAGCACAGTTGCAGGATGGCCGCCTCGTACAGGCCGACAGTGGTGCCGAGGGGGCCGGTGAGCAGGTGCAGCTCGTCCTGGATGACGAGATCGGGCGGCAGGACGCCGCCGCGCCCGAACAGCCGTCCGGCATCCCGTTCCCAGGCGAGCCGGGCGAACTTGTCGACCGTACCGAGGACGAACGTCGGGGGCCTGTCGTAGAGGTGGGCGTCGACGACGGCGACGGGGAGCTCGCCGTGGAAGGCGCAGTCGTCGCGGGGGCAGAAGAAGCGGAAGGAGGAGGCGCGCGCGTCGATGCCGTAGTCGGCCCGGTCCGGGGACTTGCGTTCGGGCACGATGCGGGTGCCGCACCAGGGGCAGCGGTCGAGGATGAAGCGGTCGTCCGGGGTGGCGGCGGCACGCACCTCGTCGAAGGCTTCCACGGCCGACTGGTACGAGTTCGGGGTCGTCGCCTCGCCGACCCACAGGCCGATGGAGAACGGCTCGCGCCCGAGCGCCACCGGATCGGCCCGCCTGAGGCGTTCCAGGGCGCACACGGTGGTCGCGGCGCGCTGGAACTGCTGTGTGGTCAGCAGCGACAGCGTGTACCGGCTCAGTACGGCGGTCCCGCCGCCGGAGGTGCCGCGCGGCCGGAGCCTGCGCAGGACCATCACGAAGGCGGCGAGCAGCAGATAAGCCTCCGTCTTGCCACCACCGGTCGGGAACCAGATCAGGTCGACCGTCTCCCGGTCGGTATGGGACGGGTCGGCCGCGCCTTCCACCGCCATGAGGAAGAAGGCGAGCTGGAAGGGCCGCCAGGAGGCTCCCGGGTCAGGAGCCGGGTCCAGTTGTACGGCGGCACCGCGGGCGTGCCGCTGTCCGGCCTGGTCGGGTTCGCTGTGCCGCATCTGGAGTCCCATGGCGGCGTTCGCGGCACGGAAGGCCCGTCGCAGGTCCTCGTTCTCGTCGGCGCACAGGGCCTGTACACCGGCTTCCATGCGCCGTACGGCGGTGGTGATCCGCTCCAGGATGCGCCGGGCGGCGGGCCGGACCGAGGAGGGTACGTCCGTGGTCCACTGGTTGTCGCACCACTCGCGGTAGCCGCCGACGAACTCGGCGAGTTCCTGCCGCAGTTGTGCGACGGGAAGGGTTTCGTCGGCGAGCCGCTCCAGCAGCAGTACAGGCGTCCTCGGCCCCGCCGCCCGCACTGCGGGCACCTCGGTCTGCGGCATCACCTCGGCGTGGACACGAGTCACCCGCCCGTCGCCCGTGCGTTCCTCCCGCACGGCGCAGCCGTGGCCGACCGCGTAGGTCTCGACGTGCCGGTACTGGAGGCGAAGTTCCTGCTCCTCCTCGTCGCGGCTGGCGAGCCGGACACCGGGGTAGGGAAGAACCTCCCCGTCCACGGGCTCGACGCCGAGCCCCACCTGGAACAGCATGCTGTCCCACTGCCGCTCACGCTCGGCGGCGCCGAGGGACCGGCGGGGTGCGCGGGCGGTGTTGACGAGGGCCACCGTCACCAGTCGTCCGTGGCCGAACGTCCGCCAGGTCACCCGGATCTCGCCACGTCCGTCGAAGACGAGGGCGCTCGGCTCCCCCGGTTTGAAGGAGTGCGCCTCGACGGGCAGCGGGATGCGCTGCCAGCGGCGTCGGCCGTGCTCGTCCCGCTCGGTGAGGTAGCGGGCGCCCTCGACCGTGACACGGAGTTCGGCGGCCGTGGTGAACAGGGACAGCCCGAAGGAAGAGGGAAGCCAGGAGTTCGCTTCGGGCACGGGGTCGTCCCGCTGGGCGGTGTCCTCTCGCTGCTCCTCCGCGCCCGGTGCGTCGAGCACCTCGGCGGAGAGCGTCAACTGTCGGTGCAGGTCGGCATCCTGGGGATACAGGGTGCCCATGAGGTACAACCGGTCGGGCGGGGAGGTCACCGTCTCGTGCTCGCCCCGGGCCGGCCCGACGAGCTGAGTGCGTACGAACGCGATGAGTTCTTCTCTGGGTCCCATGGCCCCCGCGTCCCCCATGCTGCCCCCTGATGACCGAACGTACCGGTCCGCAAGATCGTATCCGGCATATGCGGACCGGCGTCCAGCAGATTGGGAAATCGCTCACATCCAGCCACATGAGATGAACGCAGTGTTCCCGCAACCCGGGATCGATTGTCAGTGGCCTGTGCCACAGTCTCCTCATGACGGCGGACGCACCGGGCACCCGGGGGAACAGGGTGCGTGAACTGCGCGGCGCGATGACGGCATTGTTGGCCGACCTGCATGGCCGTGCATGTGGCGGCAGGGTGACGGCAGATGATTTCAGAGCCGTGACGGCGCCCCTGGGGCTGGATTCAGAGGGCCTGAAAAGGCTGGAAGTGGCTCTGGCACAGCAGGGATTGGTCGTGGAGCGGGCCGCCGCTCCCACCCGGGAAAGCGTGCGTGTCGTCCGGGTCCTGGGGCTCGCGCGCAAGTACGTCGCCGCGGGCATGGTTCCGGCGCCCGCGTTCGCCGGGCTGGTGTCGCTGTGCGGACTGGACAGCACGGAACAGGAATCGCTGACGGCGGCTCTGCACGGGGAGGGGGTGGTGATCGGTGCCATCCCGGCTCCCCGGCGAGCGGAGCCCGAGGAGGCTCCGGAGGAAGCCGGGACCGTCGCAGAGCCTGAGGCAGACGAACTCGGCGACAAGGGGGAGGTCCTCACGGACCTGGACTCCGCGATGGCCGCCGCGCGGGCCCGTATGAACGAGGACCGGTTCCGGCGCACCGCGTGGAAGACGTTGCTGACCGCCGAGGAGGAGGTCGGACTGAGTGTCCTCCTCAAGGGCGGGCCCGAGCGCATCGACCACAAACCGGAGGAGGCCGAGCTTGCGGCCCTCCCCGTCACCGACATTCGCCGCCGGGCCTACGAGACGCTGGTCATGCACAACCTCCGGTTGGTGCACAAGCTGGCCCAGCGGCTGGGGGGCCAGGGGCTCGACCACGAGGATCTGGTGCAGCACGGCGTGACCGGGGTGATGCACGCGGCCTGCCTGTTCGACCCGACCAAGGGATTCAAGTTCTCCACCTACGCGACCTGGTGGGCCCGGCAGGCACTGGAGCGGGCGCTGGGCAACGAGAGCCGGCTGATCCGTATCCCGATTCACCTGCACGAAAAGGTGCGCAAGGTCGCGATGGTCGAGGCACGGCTGGCAGCTCATGGACAGTCCCTCTCGGCGGGCGCGGTAGCCGTGGCTGCGAACCTCACCGTGGCCGAGGTCGACGCGGTACGCCGGATCAGCCGGCCGACGGACTCCCTGGACCGCGAGATCGGTGACGGGACGCATCTGGGCGAACTGGTGGCGACGCTGCATCTGGCCCCCACACCGGAGGAGGTGCTGTATCCCAAGTACTCACGGGCGCATGTGGAAGAGTTGCTGGCTCGCGCCGGCCTGACGGAGCGCGAGGCGGACGTCATGCGGCGGCGCAGCGGACTGGTGGGCGGGGAGCGGCAGACCCTGGACGACATCGGCCAGGAGCACGGCGTCACTCGGGAGCGCATCCGCCAGTTGGAAACCCGGGCACGGGACCGGTTGAAGACGGTGCTGGCGGGCGGAATACCAGAGCCTCGGGGCAGACGGGGGCGTAAGCGGGCCTCGCGGGCATGCGAGGAAGCGCCTCCCGCTCCCACTCCCCCGCCGTCACCGGCACCGCTCCCGGAGACCGCCCCAGCTGCCGTGACCCAAGCCAACCGTCCGAAGGTGCCGGAGGGTCAGGAGACGCTGTTCTGAGGAGCCGGCCTTCCGGCTGGGATCTTGTCGCCGATGTGCGCGATCCGCAGCTTGCCCTTCTCCTGTCTGATCAGGCGGAAGTGAATCCGCCCGGCTCCCGGGGTGAACCGGGCGTGCAGGTCGAAGGTGCGGGTCTCCCCGTCCAGGTCCTTGAACTGGCACGCCCGCTTGCGGTTCTCGCCCTCGGGCGTCACCTTGGCCGGCCACTCCGGTTCGGGCCTGTTCTTCGTGTCCCACGCGGCGGTCGCGGTGTTGAGCTGCTCGAGGCGTTGCCGTACGGGCACGATCCAGTGGGGATTCAAGTCGCTGAGCTGGGCTTCGACCGCGGGCAGGAACTCCAGGTGCGGGTAGAGATCGGCACGGCGCTCCCAGATCTGGCGGCCGCTGTCGGCTCTCGCCAGACGGGTCTTTCGGATCCAGTCGAGATGGTCGTCGACATGGGTCTTCACGGAGATGTTCCGGACTTCGACCGAGCCCTGCTCGAACTCCAGCGTTCCGTCGTCGAGTTCGACGAGTTCACTTCGTTCGAGGTCGATCAGGGCGGGAGTCCACTCGGGTGCCACCGCGAGGCTCACGGCGATGCCTTTCATGAAGTGCGCGGCCCCCAGCCCCAGGACCTTCTCACCCAGATGGCGGTACTCGAGATGGCCGTCGGCGTCGGGCGTCGGGAAAACGCTCTTGACCGGGGACCTGTTCTGCAGAGCCCGCAGGCGCCGCCACCGATCGCGGTTCTTCGGATCGTCGAGGAACCAGTCACCGATCGTGTATCCCTGGGCGATCTCCAGCGACTCCCTGGCGACCTCGCTCACCAGAGCCGTATCGTCCGGATCTTCTTTGACGACGGCACGAACAGCGTCGATGAAGTCGGCCATGGCCTCGCCCGCACGCCGGCGGTCGCAGGTCGTCGCCCACGACCGCTCATTCAGGAACAGCAGCGGCACGCTCTTCCTCCCCCTCTGTGTCGATGCCCCGTCAGTCCAGCAGCTGGTCGAGCGAGTTCTCCCACTCGTCGAAGAACCCCTGGGGCCACTGGGCGAGCATGCCGTCCTTGTCGATACCGGGTGTGATGACCTCGGCTCCCGAGCCGTTGCCGCGGAAGAAGTGGATGGCCGTGTCCTCTGGCCGTAGCGCCTCTTGCTTGACCGCGATCCGCACGCCGTTCAGAACATGGTCGCTGTGGGTCTCGACGACCAGTTGGGCGCCGGCAGCGGTGGCGGCGGAGATGAGGGCCGCCATCCTGGTCTGCCCCTTGGGGTGCAGATGAGCCTCGGGATTCTCCAGGAGGATCAAGCTGCCGGGGGTCGCGGTGAGGCAGGCGACCACGATGGGCAGGGCGTAGGTCAGGCCGAACCCGACGTTGGTGGGACGGCGGCGGCGGGTAGCGTTGATGCCGGCGGTGCCGCCGAAGCCGTAGGAGAGGCGGACGTAGTCGGTGCCCTCGATGGCGTCAGCTTGAAGGTTGACGCCGGGGCAGAGTTCCTGCATCCAGGCGACGGTCTGGTCGCGGAGCTGAGGTGAGGAGGCGTCGGGGTGGCGCAGGGGACCGTCGGGAACCTCCCTCTCGCCGTAGTGGCGGAGGAAGTTGACAGTGTGTTCGCCGCGTACGCCGAGGAAACCTCGGTCGATGGCAACCTGGCGGGAGCGCGGATAGGTGACGGCCGGGGTGATGCGGTCGGCGTGCAGGTACTGGAAAGGGCCGCGGAGGAACGGCCAGGATCCCGCCCCCGTCAGCAGCTCCATCACGTCCTCGTCGGGCTCCTCCGGGTCATAGCGGCCGACGAACCGGACCGGCGCCTCATGTGCTTCGACCACGAAACCGACCACGGGGGCAAAGGCACCGCTGCCCGTGAGTTCCTCCGCAGGGCCGAAGTCGTCGTGCAGAACGTCCCGCGCACTGCCCAGCTCCACCAGCTCACCGTTGAGGAGCAGTCCCCGTCCAGCGTTGTTGCTGGACTGAAGCAACAACGCGAGGGCCTGCAGAACGCTGCTTTTTCCGGACGAGTTCAGGCCGGTGAGCAGGGTCAGCGGGCCCAGCGGGAGTTCCAGGCGGCGGAACGCCTTGAAGTTGACCAGGGTGAGACGGGTGATCACTGTCGGCTGTCTCCAGGTTCAGGAGAGGAGGTCTTCGAAAAGTTCCTGTACGGCGTCGAATCGCTTCCGTACCTTCTTGGGGTCACCGGTGGCCACGGAGATGGACCGCTCGAACTCCGAGTCCTCCATGAGGTCCGCGAACGCCTCCAGCACGTCCAGCTGTACCAGCTTGGCGTGGTCATAGGAGTCGAGCCAGGCCAGGTTCACCGCGACGGTCTCGAACAGGGCCTTGTTGATCGGCGACTTGCGCTGCTGCCCTGTCCGGTACTTACGGAAGGCGTGTTGCCCGAAGATGCGCTCGGCCGCTGACATCGCGGTACGGAACTCCACCCGCAGGCGCTCTTCTTCCTCAGCGGGGAGGCGGTTGATGCGGTGCATGGCGTCCGCCAGAAAGGCGTCGAAGTCGCCGAGCCGGTAGTCGTCCGGCGAGGTCAGACGGAAGGCCAGGAAGCGCAGAGCCATCTCACGGTCGGCCATCCGGTCGCCGACCACGCTGCCGCCGGTGGCGTAGCGGAACTCGTCGGACTCAGCCAGCTCGGCGAGGAAGCTCCTGGCGCGGCCCGGGATCAGCGCGTGCCGGATCTCCTGCCGGGCCAAAGGCTCACCGCCGGTGTTAATGCGTGCGAAGACATTGAACATGACGGGCTCGGGCGTGCCGCGCCGGATGACATGGACGACGACCTCGGTCTCCCTCAGTCGGATCTGGAGCTTGCCGGAGAGATCGCCGAAGCCCGCCCCCGCGAAGTTACGGAGATACTCCAGTCCCTTCAGTTTCAACGGCGGAGCACCCACCGTCGTGGCGTCCATGAAGCGCGCGATCGAGGTCAGGCGCTGGATACCGTCCACGATGGTCCAGCTGCCGTCCTTCTGCTCGGCGGCGTAGAAGGACGGGATGGGGATGCGCAGGAGCAGCGACTCGATCAGGCGGCTCTGCTTCTCGTCCGTCCAGATGCCGGCCCGGCGCTGGAAGTCGGGGGCGAGGTCGATCATCTCGCTGCGGAGCCGGGAGAGCAGCAGGTCGACCGTGGACGTGCGGGTCTCGATGTCGATGCGTTCGGGGTCGAAGGGCGAGGTGATCTGGTCGACGCCCTCGTCGGTGTCCTCCCGCTCGACGTCGGTGGGCTGGCCGTCGGAGGTGGTCTCCCTGGCCGTGAGCATGAGGTCATCCAGGGTGGGGAAGCCGTCCTCTCCCGCCGCCTCCTGGTACCGCTCGTACACCGACCGCCGGTCCCGTGTACGCCCCTGGCTGCTGTCCTCCAGCCCGGCCATGTCGTCTCGTCGCCCTCGCCCTCGTGTGGTGCCCGGTCATCGCTCGGTCCTGGTCGTCTCTCACCCTACCGGCCGTGATACCGCGGTGACGGGTGAGTGCGCACCGCAGTGGGAGCAGGGCATGGACGTGGCGGGCGTCGGGCGGTTCAGCTGCTCCCCTGCGACCTGAAGATCGGTGACACCAGGGGCGGAGCCGCCGGCGAAGAATTCCTTGACGCGGTAGAGGGCCTCCCTGAACGGCGTAATGACGGACAGGCCCGCGAGCGCCAGCAGAACCGAGACCGCTCCCCCGCCGGGGAAGAGCACCGCCCCGGTGAGCAGGCCCACGGCCACCGCTACCTTGCCCGCGCCCGCGAGCAGGCGGCTCCGGAGTGGCTCGGCCGCGGTGGCCGCCGCGTCCGGTTCCGGTGCGTCCGCGAGAAACGTGGCGTCGATGATCACCAGGCTGTCCCGCTGCCCACGTGGACAGCAACTGTGCCGCAGGGCGTCGGCGACCAGCAGGGACAGGTCGCCGACGGCGGTGTCACGGTCCGTTCCCTCACCGAAGAGGTAGCGCTGGTCGGCGTCGGCGAGGGTGGCGATCAGCCGTTCCGTGGTCTGCCGGAGCCGTTCGCGGGCGGCGGGAGACATCCTGCGGGCGGTGTGCCGGGCCTGTGCGCGCAGCGCCTGGCAGAGGTGGCCGAAAACTCTGGTGTGGACGTCGAGGGCCGAGTCCTGGACGCGGCGGCCGTCCGGGATGAGCAGTAGCTCCAGGAAGCGGACGGCCTCCTCGGTGACGGTTCCCGCCGGGTCGGAGACCGTGGCCGCCCGCATGTCTGCGGCCATGAGCGCCATGGAAACGCCACCGAATGCGGCCATCGCCGCGCACATCCACAGGGGGGTGACCGTGGTCCGGGAGGGCGATGCCGTCCACACGAAGGGCAGCACGGCGGCCAGCAGGGGCACCACCTGAAGGAACACGGACACGAACCGGCCGACGACGATACGGCCCCGCCGGTCGACGAGTTCGCCCATCTCCGGCCGTGCCCCCGCCGGGACGCCCTGCCGCTCCAGCTCCGCCAGCAGCGCTGCCGAGCGCCTCTCCCACGCGCCTCGCCCGATGCGCCGCGCACCCGGTAACCGGTACACACCCGCCCCCAGCACGCGTGACCGGGACTGCCACAGCACGGCGATCCACACCGCCTCGAAAAAGGTCCACCAGCCCCAGAAGAACGAGACATACCCGAATTCCGTCCGCGTCATGGCGAGCAGCGTCCCAGACGGCACTGACAGTCAGACGAGGACGACTTCGCACCAGACGGTTTTCGTGTACGGGTCTCCGCAGGTCGTTCCCCAGTGGGTGGACAGGGTTTCGACGAGGAGGAGACCCCGGCCGGAGTCGTCGTCGGGGGAAGGCGGCGGGAGAGTGCCGGGCGTGGGCGGGCGGTGGTCGGGGCGCGCGTCGGTGAGTTCGATACGGAGCGTGGCGTCCTCGGGGTGGAAGGTGAGGCGGAGGCGGAAGTCGCGGCCTTTGACGCGTCCGTGCACGGCGGCGTTCGTGGCGAGTTCGGACACCAGGAGGGTGGCGATGTGGTTGGCCTTGGAGTCGTACGGCCAGCCCCAGGTGTGGAGTTGCTCGGCTGCCAGGTGACGGGCGAGGCGGGCGCCTCTCGGGGTGGCGGAGAGGCGGAGGGTGAAGTGGCGGGTGGGGGCGGGGTGCGGTGCCTTCGTGGGTGCAATGTCGGCGTTCATGTGACTCAGCGTGGTCGGCCGACTCTACTCTGAACAGCGACGGCGTCGGTACGCAGCGTCACTGTCCGGGAGCCGTCCGGCCATGTCCGGACGGTGTGGCGTTACGCGGCGAGCAGGCAGCGAGTTGGGTACGGGCGGCACGTGGAGGTGCGCGGGCGTGGGTGTGACGGGGCAGGGGACGCAGCAGAGCGGTGACGGGATGGAGCCGTACGGCGCCGATGACGAGGAGTCGGCGGCGGTGCTGCGGACCGTGGGCAAGATCCTCAAGACGTGCCGGGAGCGGAAGGGGCTCAGGCAGGCCGAGTTGGGGGCGGCCATCGGGTACAGCGAGGAGCAGGTCTCCTCGGTGGAGCGGGGGCGGCGGGCGCCGAGTGCGAAGCTCCTGGACGCGGCGGATCGGGTGTTGGACGCGGGTGGGTTGCTCGCCGGGTTGAAGAAGGACGTGGAGGAGGCTCGGTATCCGAAGAAGGTTCGGGATCTGGCTAAGTTGGAGGGGGAGGCGGTGGAGATCTGCGCCTATGACAACTCCGTCGTCAACGGGCTCGTGCAGACCGAGGAGTATCTAAAGGCGGTGTTCGGATCGCGGCGGCCGGCGTTCTCGGAAGAGGAGGTGGAGCGGCTTGTCGCTGCACGGCTGGCTCGGCAAGGGATCATCGACGGAAATGGGACGACCCCCGCCTTCAACTTCGTCCATGATGAGGCTGCCCTGCGTCGGCCGGTCGGAGGCAAGATGGTCCTGCGCCGACAGCTCGAACGGCTGTTGGAGATCGGGCAGATGCGAAACGTGGAGATCCAGGTGCTGCCCATGGACAGCGAGGACAACGCCGGTCTCGACGGCCCTTTCCATCTGCTGCGGCTGAAGGAGGGCACCACCGTGGGGCACAGCGACATCCAGCTCGTCAGCCGACTGATCTCGGACCGCAGGGAGGTCCAGATCCTCGAACTGCGCTATGGGATCATCCGAGCCCAGGCCCTCGCCCCGCGAGAGTCGCTGGCCTACATCGAGAAACTGCTTGGAGAGACATGAGCCTCAAGCCCTTGGCCGGTGACGGCGCCGACCTGGAGTGGTTCAAGAGCAGCCACAGCAACCCCGACGGAGCTGCCTGCGTCGAGGTCGCTCGCACCCCGGGCACCCTCCACGTACGGGACTCCAAGTGTGCGCACAGCCCTCAGCTCGCCTTCGGTGCGCAACAGTGGGCCGCCTTCGTCTCGTACGCCGCCGATCACTGACGTACGACATGCTGACGCCCCGCGTCTGGTCCCGTACCGGGCGCGGGGCGTCGGCCCATCCCGGTCAGATGGACGGCGGAGTCCACTTGCCCCGGTCGATGGCCTCCTGGAGCCGGGCCGAGAAGTAGGTGTGTGCCTCTCGCATCTCGGCCTCGCGGTTGGCCTTGTAGAAGGGGGGCGTGTAACCGTCCGGCGGGTCCTTGCGCTCGCCATCGAGGTGGGCGCGGAGTTGTTCGTAGTGGTCTTTGGTCTGGCCGTGGCCGTAGGTGTAGCGGTCGCCTGCGATACGTCGTCCCTTGGAGTCGAACCAGGTGACGGCGTCGAAATCCTGCATGATCGGGAAGCGGGCCTTGTACATGGCGACGAGTGAGTCAGCGTCCACGCCCAGCCATACGGCGACCAGGGCGTCCAACTCGACCAGAGCGGCACGGCGTGCGCGTTCGGTCCGCAGGGCGGTGCGTCGGGTCCACTCGGGACCTACCTCGTGCAGCGGCTCCAGCTGAGGCCAGGCCCGGGCCCAGGACTCGTAGGCGGGCCAGGTCGGGTCGTACAGCTCGGCCCAGAGCGCCGCGTAGTGTTTCGTCAGGCAGTTCAGACGCAGTGTGCGCAACAGCAGGGCCGACGCCAGGGGATGCTTCGCATCCGGTACAGGCATACGGCCGGCCGGGGCCACGTCAAGATGGCGCAAGCGCGTCGTACGCAGAAGGTAGTCCAAGGGGACGGATGCCCAGAAGCCTGCGGCGAGAGCGGTCAGATGGCTGTCACCCAGGTAAGCACTGCGCACCGCATGGATGTGCGCGGCGCCTGGAGGCACGATCGCCGGGTACAGGCTGCGCTCTGTGTCAGGCGCGATAAATTCCCGCCACGCCACCCGGTAGAACCTCGTGTACGCCCGAGTCGACCGTTCCACAAAGTACCGATCAACGTCATCGGCCCCGATCTCGTCCTCCGGCACTCCCCGAGCCTCCGCCAACACCCGCCGCGCCTCGGCAGCCGCCTCCTCCGACGCCCGCAGCCGCGCCAGTCCGCCCTTGTCGAGCCACTGGTCCTGCCTCGCCGCGTACTTCTCCGGCGTAGCCACGCGCACGTACTCCGTCTCCGGCACCGCGTCGTCGGGAATCGTCAGGTGGTTGAGGCCGAGCACCTCACCGCCGCCCTGACTGGGCTGCTTGAACATCGGGTTGGCAAGGCCCAGTTGGGGTCCCTTGAGGACGACGTCATCCCACTTCTCAGGCCGGAAGAGCGAACCGTCTTCCCTCGGGAGGTTGTAGTCGATGAGGCCGTCCCTCTTGGCCAGCGTCTCGTTGTAACCGGATGAGATCAGCGGCTTAAGCGAAGCCAGCCTCAGCGGGTAGTCCGCAAGTGCCCGAATGGCCTCCCCCTCCGCCACACTCACCGGCGACAGCAGTCTCCCCTGCTCAACCGGCTGCTCTTCATCACCGGTCAACCTCTGCCACTGCTCCAGCGTCCCCCGGTGCACCCGGATGATCCGCTTGAGATGTGGTCGCTCATCCCACGTCTCCCCGTACCGCACACCTGGATCAGGACCCGAGCCGTCGTGTTGCGCGGAGAGCCGTAGCGCGTCCACGGAGAACAGCCACGAGAGATGGTCGAAGCCGATCTCGCCCTCAGCCCCGTAGATGTGCAGCCCGAAGTGGCTGGACCGTCCAACAGGTGGTGGGAAGAAGCGATTGCCGGCATTGACGAAGTCGCCGTGTACGCGTAGTCGTTTGTAGGCAGCCGCTCTCAGCAACCCGTCTTTGTCACCGCTGAAGTGGGTGTCAGGGTGGATGAGGCCAACCGTGCCGTCGCGACCCGCGTGCGTCCATGTCTGGCACATGAACGCGCGGTACAGGTCGGGCCGTGTGCCACCAAGCACCGGGTACACCACCGGCGAGCCGAGCTGGCTCGACACGCCCATGATGGCAACGAGCTCGTTCAGGAAGTAGGCCCGAGCCTCGGCGTCCTGGAACAGCCCGGCAACCCGGTCCTTCCGTACCGCCGCACTCGGCTTCTCGGTGAGCATGAACCACGGATCACGCTCGGCGAGAACAGGGTCCTCCTTCCACTCCGGCCGCACCCACGGCGGATTCCCCACCTGCACATCGAACCCACCGGCCTCCCCGGCGAAGACATGCGCGAACTGCAACTCCCAGTGGAAGAACCCCATCCCCCCGTCCGCGCCCGCGTCATCCCGGTCCTCACTCCCGGCCACGTCCTCCACCGTGTCCAGCCACGGGAACCGCGCCTTCAACCGGAACGGCGAGTCCATCCCCATGAACCCGTCGAGCTTCACCTCGTACTCCCGCAGGGCCTCCAGACCCCCGAAGTCGGCCACCAGGGAGTCCGCCGGCACATCCTTCGCCCCGAGCGCGCACTCCAGGAAGTCGATCCAGTCGTCCAGCGTCGCGAGGGGAATGACCTCGCGCCGTTCCTTCGGCTTACCGGGTGTCTTCTTCCGCGTCGGCTTCTTGTGCTTCTTGTCCTCCGCCTCCGCGCCCGAAGCGGCCTCCTCCATATCCAGCTGTGGAGGAAGCCCGTCGTCGAAGAGGAGGTCCTTCACCCAGAGCTGATCCCCGGGCGCCGGGCCGTCGGCCGCCTCCACCGGCGCCTCCTGCGCCTCCGAGGCCCGATTCTCACCCCCGGCGTGGCCACCACCCTCGTGAGGCTCGGCCTCCGGACCGACCAGCTCCCCCACCCGGTCCAACGGCCAGAACCACAGCGCGCACCACACGTCCATGACGGTCTTCAGCCGCCAGTACGGCGTCCCCGGGCGCGTGAGGTCGTCGTACACGACCTCCTTCGGCACCGCGTGCTCGGGATGGTCCAGCCAGTCCGCGCCCCAGACGTCGATCTCGCGCGAGATCTCCCGCTCGGACTGGTTCAGCCGCTCGATGACCAGTTTCCACAGGAACTCGGCCCGCCGCGCGACCCCTTGAAGCCGTCGCCGCTGTGTCACCGTCTTCGGTGCGCGCTGGATGCCCGACCGCCACTTCTCCATCCGCTGGACGGCGGCCTTGTCCAGCTCCTCGGCGATCTTCTTGGACTTGGCGTCCCCGACGACCGCGCCCCACCCCAGCGCGGGCAGCAGGAAATGATGGACCGCACCCTCGGGCAACTCGCCTTGCCTGAAGGGGACTTCTCTGGGGGCGAGCGTATCCTTCTTCGACAGCCACTTGCCCTTGCCCAGCGCGTCCTTGTCGTAGATCTTCCGCCCCGCGCCGACCAGCGAGTTACCGCGCCGCAGGTGCAGACCGAACCACGGCGCCCGCATCCCGGGGTGCATGGTGTTGAGCCAGAGCGAGACCTCGGCCAGCTCCACCGCCGTCGCGTTGAGGTCGACGCCGTACGCGTTGTGCAGGGCGACGTAGGCCTTGACCTTCTGGAGTTCGGCCAGCCTCTGGTCGGGCTGGATCTGCACGCCGGTCTCGTCCTGGCGCCGTTTCAGGTACTCGGCGGCGACCTGGTCGATCGCTTCGTTGAGGAACGCGCCCGAGCCGAGGGCGGGCTCGCAGATCTTCCAGCCCAGCAGCTCGCGCGCCGACGTCACCTCGCCGTTCTGGTCGAGGCGGTGCTTCAGCGCCAGCTCGACCGTGACCTGGGTGAGGGACACGGGGGTGTAGTAGGAGGCTGTGTTCTCGCGGTCGCGACCCGCAAGCCGGTAGACGAAGGAACCCGGCGGGTACTCGGCCCGCTCGGTCAATCCCGTCTCGTCGTTCACCCGCTGGACGAACACCTCGTTCGGGTAGTCGTTGGCCCGCGACTCCGGGATCATCCAGCTGCCCTTCGACGCGTCGCCGCCCTTGGCGACCTCGAAGAGGGTCTCGCGCGCGATGAAGCCGGTGTAGGACATCAGGCCCTCGTACACGGCACCGAGCTGGTTGATGCCGAGCTGGGCGTAGGAGATGAAGCCGCCCCGCTCGCCCTTGCGGCCCTTGGTGAGCATCAGCCGGCGCAGCACCTTGTGCAGGGTGGCGTTGCGCAGCCGGGTGTCGAAGAACTCCGGTCCGCCGGACGGGTCGTCCTCGTCGTACAAGGGGTTGGGAACCTTCGGGCCGATCAGCTGGATCGCGCCCGGCTCGAACAGGTCCGACCGCAACGGCTCGAAGCGCAGGCCCACGTCCTCGCTGCGCCGGGCTCGCCGTTCCCGTTCGAATCGGCGTGCGCGCAGGGCGAGTTGTGCCTCCGTCAGGTCTTCGCCCGCCGCCGCCAGTGCGGCCGCCTCCGCCGCCTCCGCCTCGCGGTCCGCCGCCTCCGCCGCCCGGTCCTCCTCCTCGGTGCCGTACGGGCGGTGGCCCTGGTTGACCATGCGGGTGAGCAGGTCGATCGACTGGTACAGATGGAAGCCGTCGCGGGCCGTGGGGCCGACGAGGTCACGGACGGCCAGGTCGCCGAGGCGCTGGAGGCCGTAACCCGCACCGTACTCGGGGTAGTCCGAGGGGAGGATGCCCAGCTCCGGTCGGGCCTCGGCGTACAGCAGGAACAGGATCCGGTACAGGTAGCGCAGCGACTCGCGGGTCAGGCGGCGGGCGAGGCGCTGCGGGTCGTCGAGGTGGGCTGCCGTGCCGCCCTGTCCGGGCTCGGCCAGCCGGTCCAGGACGGCCTGGGCGATGAGCTCGACCGAGTCCTTGAGGCCCTCGCGAAGCTCCGTCGAGACGCCGACTGCGTGTTTGCCCGACTTGGAGACGAGGTCGTCGAGCGGGTTCGTGCCGCCGGTCTCCGGGACGCGGAGCGAGTCCGCGCCGAACAGGGCGGCGATGGTGTCGAGTTCGCCGCCGGGGCGGTCGTCCCGGCGTTCCAGCGCGGAGTCGAGGCTGACGGCGAGGTAGCGGCCCTCGCTCCAGGCGGTGCGGTCGGCGAGGACGACGACACCGCCGACCAGGATCAGGACGTAGCGGGGCGGTTCGTCGGCGGCGAAGAGGAAGCGGACCAGGGTGTCGGCGTCGGTCAGCGGCTCACCCTGCGGGATGTCGACCGGGTGCAGGAGGCGGCCGGGGCCCGCGGGGTCACGGGCGGCGTCAGGTTCGGCGGCCCAGCCGCAGGCGATCGCGACCAGGCCGGGTTCGGCGTGGGTGACCTCGATGTCGTAGGCGCGGCCCGCTCGTTCGACGGTGAGGGTCGCCGGAGTGGGGGTGTAACCGAGCGCCCGCAGCACGCGGTCGTGGAGTTCGGCGACGGTCTTCATCCAGCGCGGGTCGTCGTGCGTGCGCCACCCCGACTCGTCCTCGGGGGCGTCGATTTCCGCCTGAGCCCGCTCCGCGAAGTACGCCCGGTCCGCGAAGTACGGGGCGCGCAGGGCTCGCAGACCCTGGCGCGGGGTGAGGATGCGCGGCTCGTCCGCCGGCTTCTTGTTCTCCTCGGCCTCGTGTTCGGCCCAGCGGGCGAGCAGTCCGTCCTTCGCCTTGAGGTCCTTGGGGAGGACCTCCGCGAGGTAGTGGGCGGAGAAGTAGTCGCCGTGGTTGACCAGCGAGTCGTACGTCACGTCGAGGACCGTTTCTGCGGGTGGCTTCGAAGGGAGAGGGTCTGGTGCCGGTCAGGCGCCGCGATCGAGGACGGCCAGGACGCGCAGCAGCGGGCGGCCGGTGGCGGAGAGCTTGTCGGCCAGTTCCGTCTGGTGGCGGATGGTGTCCTCGACGACCCGGCCGGGCAGAAGGGACTGCTGCTGCCAGCGGCCGAGGCGGGCGCGGTAGTCGTCCAGCTGGGCACTGATCTGCTGGGTCCAGGCGTCCTTGCGTTCCTCCAGGTGCTCCCGGGCCGCCGCCACCGCGGCCGGGACCAGAGCCTGGAGGGCGGGGAGGTCGCGGGGCGGGGCCGGGTTGGCCATGTCGGGGCCCACGCCCGCCTCCGCCAGGGCGTCCGGCATCGGCACCACCTCGGGGGTGCCGGGCAGGCCTCGGACGGCCATCCACTCCACGACCGTGGGACGGCCGAGCTTGTTGGAGTAGATCCCCTGGACGAGGAAGGTCGGGCCGGTCGCTTTGGGGGTGAGGAGAACCGGTGCCTGCTGGCGGCCGAGCTGGACGAGGACCTTGTCCACCAGCCACTCCACCAAGGGGTGGATGTCGGTGAGGAAGCCGATGGCGGGCCAGCTGGATCCGGACCTGCCGCGGGCCTCGTCCAGGCTGTGCTGTCCGAGCCCGCGGTCGAAGGTGACCAGGAGGCGCTCCTTCAGCTTCTGCTCCCGCAGGTAGTCGGAGGGCAGGAGGTTCAGGCGGTGGAGGAGGTCGGGGGCCTTGGCGGTGGCGAGGCTCAGGTAGGGGGCCGGTTCGCCGCGCGGTCCGGTGTGGCGGTGCTCGGAGAGGTCGAGCGCGTCATGCGGGCGCTCGTCGTAGACCTCGTCGAGAGCCGCCCGTACGAACGCCTCCGTGTCACCGCCGAACAGCGACGGGACCTGCGCCCTGGGCACGGGACGGTGCTCGGGCAGGACGGACGGCTGGGTGAAGAGCGCGGTCAGCGGGTCGCCGGGGGTGGGTGAGGCGGCGAGGGACTCTTCGACCGTGCGGCCGGCGAGCAGGTCCTTGATCAGGCGGCGTTCCTCCTCCTCCGCACGGTAGAGGCCGGTCACCGCCTCTGCCGTGCCGTCGAGACGGTAGGCCTCTTCCTCCCGCTCGAGCAGCTTCTCGGCGACCGTACGGTCGTCCTTGGCGCCCTCGGTCGCGGAGTGCAGGATCAGCGCGCGGAAACGGGGGTTGTGCTTCTGGCCGTAGCGGTCGATGCGGCCGTTTCGCTGCTCGATGCGGATCAGCGACCAGGGGATGTCGTAGTGCACGAGGTCGTGGCACTGGCGGTGCAGGTTGACGCCTTCGGAGGCCACATCGCCGGTGACCAGGATGCGGACGGGGTCGTGGGCGAGACCGAAGGCCTCCACGACTGCCATCTGCTCCTTGTCCGACAGGCCTCCGTGCATGACCTTCACCGCCTGTCGCGCCTGCTGCTCGGTGAAGCCGAGGCGGGCGGGGACGACCTTGGCGAGCCACTTCAGCGTCTCGACGCGTTCGGAGAAGACGACGACCCGGGTGGCCGAGCCGGGCCGGACACCGATGTCGGTGAGCTGCTCCACCAGCGCGTCGAGCTTGGCGGAGTCACCTGGCGCGCCGGACTCCCCGATCGCCGAGGTCAACGACAACAGGCGCTCCAGGGCTTGGAGTTCGGAGACGATGCGGGCGGCCGCCGGGGTGCCGGGGGCCGTCTTCGCCGCCTTGTCGGTCAAGGTGTTCTTGCGGGTGGTGACCGTCTTGGCGAGTGCGCGGTGGGAGGAGAGGAAGGCCTTCAGGAGCGTGTAGGGGAAGAGGCGGTCCTCGGTGAGCGCCGTACGGCCGGACGTCGCGGTGCCGAACTCGGTGGAGGTGTCCGGCGCCGGGATCCAGTGCTCGGTGAGCTCCGCGAAGATCCGCTCCTCGGCGTCGGTCGCGGTGCAGGGCACGGAGACGGTGGGGTCCCGGTCGGCCCACTCCTTGCCGATCTGGTCGCGCACCTCGGGGTGGACCTTCGTACGGCGGATGAAGAGGTGACCGAGGTCGTTCTCGGCGTCGTAGTCGTTCGGGTCGGCGATCGCCGCCGGGTCGAGGAGGCTGATCAGCTCGGCGAAGGACTTCCCGTCGCCGTTGTGCGGGGTGGCGCTGGCCAGCAGCAGGGCGTCGGTGTTGGGGGCGAGGACGCGGGCCAGGGCGTTGCGCTGGCTGCCGCGGTTGATGAGGTTGTGGGATTCGTCGATGACCACCGCGTCCCAGTGGATCTTCTCCAGGTGGTGGCGGTACTGGCCGATGTTCTTGAGGGTGTCGACTGAGACGATGATCCGCTTGTAGTGGGTGAAGGGGTTGCGGCCGGCCGGGATCTCCCGCTGGATGCGCTGGATACCGACCGAGTCGAGGCGGATCAGCGGGATGGAGAAACGGGTCCACAGCTCGTGCTGGAACTGCTCCAGGACATGCTGCGGGGTGACGACGAGGATGCGCTCGCCCCGGCCGCGGCGGATCAGCTCGGCCAGGGTGAGACCGATTTCCAGGGTCTTGCCGAGGCCGACGACGTCGGCGATGAGCAGACGGGGGCGCAGGTTGGCGAGGGAGAGGGCCAGTTCGGCGGGGCGCTGCTGGTAGCTGAGCGGGTCGACGAGGAAGCGGTCGGCGAGCGCCAGGCCGCGCTCGGTCTGCGGGAGCGGCGTCTTGCGCAGCAGGGCTTCGAGGAAGAGACGGCTGCGTCGGAAGTGGTCGGTGGGGTCCTCGACCAGTTCGGTGTCCTCCGGGTCGAGGAGCCTGACCTCGTCGCCTGCCAGACACTCGATCTCGGTGAAGAAGACGGCCGTCTCGTCGCGGACGAACTCTGAGACACCGACCGCCTCGATCTTGGCGCCGTCCCGGCTCGGGGTCACGTTCTTCACCAGCCACTCCTCGTCCCGCACGAGGATCTGGGCTCCCGGCGGGAACCTGGACTCCGAGACGTCCGGCTGGTGGGTCACGCTGCTGCCTCCGCGTCCTGCGCACTGTCGTACGGGAAGTGGTCGAATACCGCGCAAGTCTTCCACGGCGGAAGCTGACCGTGCAGGGCGCTGCAGGAACCGAGCGCCCGGCCAGCCGCCGACACTCGGTTGTACCGCGGGGCCGTAGTGTGCCGTCGCTCGTCGGCGGCGCCGTCGTGGCTGGTCGTGCCGCAGCCACATTCCGACGCCGCCCCCGCTCCCTTCACGGCCGCTGCCGAGCCGCAGCGGCTCCGCCCGGCCTTGGGTGACCGGTGGTCAGCGGCCTCCCCCACGGGCCGGAACGAAGGCGGCCTCCTTGGCATAGGCGGAGCGCAGGGCCTCGGCGACATCGTGGGCCATGGCGGCGTCCGGGGTCCGGCCGCGGGGCGTCCGGGGCCGCGACACGACGGGGCGCGGAGTCGGCGGTGGCGGGACGGGGACATCCGCCTTCGCTGGAACGTCTGCGTCGTGGGTGTCCGGCTGTTGCTCCGCGGGCGGCGCTACCTGGTCGACGACCGTGGGCACGTACTCGGCGATCGGTCCCGGAGGCGGCACCAGTCGGCCGTCGGCATGTGGTGCCGTCCGAGCGATCAGCCGTTGCCGGGCCTGACGGGCGGAGACCCCGGAACCGTTGAGGACAGCCACCAGTGCGCCCGTGACGTCCGTGAGGGAAGGTCGGTCGGCCGGGTCGAAGGCGAGCATCGAGGACACGACGGGCATCAGTTCCACGGGCAGCCCCGTCAGGTCCGGGGCCTGCTGCGGATCGCCGATCCGGGCCGCGACCGCGAGCCAGTTGTCACCGTCGTACGGGTAGTGGCCGGTGGCGGCGAAGAGCAGCACCACGCCGAGGGCGTACACGTCCGCCGCCGGGGTCAGTTGGTGAGTGCCCTCCGCCTGCTCGGGCGGCATGCACAGAACGCTGCCGACCACGACACCCGTCGCGGTCAGTGTCGTACGGCGTTCCGCGAGCACCGCGAGTCCGAAGTCGATCACCTTGGGGCCGTCGGGGCCGAGCAGGATGTTCTGTGGCTTGAGGTCCCGGTGCAGGAGCTGCGCCTGGTGGACGGAGGTGAGTCCCTCGGCGAGCAGCGCGCCTAGGCTCGCGGTCTCGACCAGTGGGAGCGTGCCGTGGTCGCGGACGTGGCGCAGGAGGTCGGGGCCCGGGACGTAGTCGACGGCGAGCCAGGGCTGGTCGGCGAGCGGGTCGGCACCTGCGAAGGCGGCGACCCGGGGACCGAAGACTTTCCTGAGATTCTCCACTTCGAGGACGAACCTGCTGCGGGTCTCGGTGTCCAGAACGGACGCCTTGATGACCTTGACGGCGACCTGCTGTCCGGCGGGTGACTCACCGAGGTACACCCGGCCCATACCGCCGGAGCCGATATGGCCTCGCAGCGCAAAGCCCCCGATGTGAGTGGGGTCGTCACTCCTCAGCGGCTCCACGGCGTCCTCGCTCCCCCTCGGCGTCTGGCGCGCGACCCGCGCATTGTCCATGCTGGCCGTAGCTCTCCCCGGCGGTATGTGCCGCCACGCGGTGCAGACTACCCAACGATCCACATGAGGCGACGTCCCATCCGAGGACGCCCCACAACCTGGAGAAACACCGGCGTAGCCAGAAGGAGCCAACACGCCGCTCGCTCCGTCGTAGAGGGCCCTGGATCAGGCAGGCTCCCTCCACGGTTCCCGGTTCGTCGACGCCGCAAGGCATGGCTACCTTCGTGGCTACGTACGTCGACGCACGATCCCGTTTGAACCGGTGCGGACCAGGAGCCAGCGAGACCGGCCCGTACATAGAGAAAGCCTCTGACCTCCGTTTTTCACTGGTCAGAAGCCCTCAGCGGCAGACGAGCCGAGCTGTACGCCGGGTTCTGTTCCACTCAGGGAGCGATCACGCTCTGACCTGCATGTTTGCGGGGATCCGGCGGCTGATCCAGCCTTCTGGGACTTCTCAGGGACTTTCGGCCGAGTCCGTAAACCACGCCTCGATGGCGGACAGTCCCCGGGCGCCGGCCTGCGGCATGAAGTGCGTGTACGTCCGGAGCGTGAACGCTGGGTCGGAGTGCCCCATCCACTTCGCGAGCGAGACTATCGACTCACCAGCTTCGAGCATCACCGAGGCGTACGTATGGCGCAAGACGTGGAAGCCGTGCTCGCGGCTCGGCTCCCACACGCGCGACGGCTTCTCGCCCGGCTGCCGCTCGGGCAGCGGCGGTATGACTCCCACTTCGGCGAGCGCGGGCTTCCACGCCTTGGTGTTCCAGGTGGTGCGGTTGATCGCGCCGCGTCGGCCGGTGTACACGAGCAACGGGACGGTGACCTTCCGCCGGTCCTCGCGCGCGAGGTCAGGCTCCTCGGGGTCCAGCCACGGCAGGGTGACGTCGATTGGTTCGAAGCGTTCTTGGTGAGTGAGGAGTCGCTTCGCGAGCGTCTTCGGCAGCGGCACATCGCGTTCCTTACCGCCTTTGGGCGGACCGAAGTACAGCCGTGACTTGTACATGAGGATCTGCCGCTCCACGTGGACGAAGTCGCCACGGATATCACCTGGGCTGAAGCCGAACGTCTCACCCTGCCGAAGTCCGCATCCGACGCCGAGGTCGAGCGCGATCTGGTAGCGGTCGGCCAGCGCCTCCCGCACCGCGTCGACACGGTCCTGCTCCCAGGCGCGAGCCTTGCGCTCCGGCTTCTTCGGCGGCTTTATCGAGCTGTTGCCCTTGCACGGGTTGCGGTAGAGCCGCTTGTCCTCAACCGCGGCCTGCATGATCGCCTTGAGGTACACCCACGCGACATAGGCGGTGCTCGACGCCACCGCCCTCTGTACGTCGGCCGACCACTTGCGCAGCTCCGCGACGCCGATGTCCCTGAGCGCCAGATCTCCAAGCTGCGGCAGCACCTGCCCCCAGATCCTGTGCCTCATGCTTTCCAGCGTCTGGGCGGGGTGCATCTGGGAGGGCCACCAGTGCTTATCGACGTACTCACGAAGGCTGATCGCACCGTCCCGCGCGTCGACGAAATCCCCTCGACGTGTGTCGGTCTGTGCCTCGGCCAGCCACGCCTTGGTGTCCGCGACCGTATCGAAGGACCGGTCACGGACCCCCGGTATACCTTTGACGCGGTAACGCGTGCACTTGCCCCAGAGCGCAGTGCGTTCGCGCTTGCCCGTCTCCTTGTTCGGCCGCTTCTTGAGCCATCGGTCCTCGATGTAGCCCGCCATACGCGTCTCCTCCTTGGCTTGGGCGCGGTTCTCTCGGCGCCACCTGCGCCGCGATCAGACACACAGACGATCTCCGTGTGCACGAAATTCCGAGTGCTGCTGAACTCTTCTGACCCGTTTTCCCAGGTCAGACAGCCCGGCGACGCTCACGCTGCCGCCGGGCCCTGTTCAGCGGGTCGAGGGCCGGGTTCGACCGCGAGTCCGCCCGCTGCTGTTCGCTGAGCCACGCATCGAGCAGGTCCCGGCGGTACATGACCCTTCCGCCAGGGCCCATCCGGAAGCTGGGCGGCCCTTGCCGGCGGTGGCGCCAGACGTAGAGCGTGTTCACCGAGATGCCCATGTACATCGCGGCGTTCTGGACGTTAAGGAAGGCGGCCTCGATGACAGGTTCTGGCTTGTTGCGCATCTCGTATCTCCGGGTAAACGCTGCCGATGGAGGGGATCTCCCGTATTCACAGCCATCCACGCGGGAACGCGTGTGGGTAGCTGCTGGAAGCACCACGAGGATCCGGAGAACGGGAGATTTGGCGCGGCCGCCGCATCGGTGGTATCGGATGCGCGCCTTCGGGGGCCATCGCGCTGGCGGGCCTCGTACTTCCCATGGCGCACAGGGCCAGGTGGTCGAGGTACGGGACGGGAGCCCGAGCTGACGACACGCGACGGCCAAGACCGGTAGCCGAAGCGGCCAGGCGAGAGCGGCGCAGTCCACCCCTGGGGCAGAGGTCGGCAGCCCCGTTCACGGTCGAAGGGGACGGACGGACGGGGGCACCGATCGCTCCGAGCAGGAGCCCACCGGCCGCGTTCGATCAATTCAGGCAGTAAGTCGAATCGTTCGAGACAGACTTGACCAATTTGGGTTAGCGGCTTGTGACTTAGATCCACCTGAGCCCATGCTTCTCAGGTTCGGAGAAGCAGAAGACGTCCGGCCATGGCGTCGTGCCATGGCGGCTTCTGACTCGCGGACCTTGGAGACCCCGTGGACACCCCTGTCCTGCGGGCCGGTTCGGCATGTTCACCATCCCCGGCACGCGCCTGGGAGCTGATTCGGCTCCCCCGTTGTCAGTTCCCGAGCAACGGCATCTGCCTCATCAGGTCCTCTTGCAGCACCTCCCCCCTTCCGGCGGCACACGCCCAGCCTCTCGGGGAGGCGCCGTGACTACTCCCCCGTTCGAGCCGAGCATCGCCCAGCAGACAGCGCTCGTCGAGCACCTCGTGAGCGCGGTGGTCAGCGACGCGACCGGAGAGGCCCAAGGCGACGTATGCCTGGGCGAACCTCCCAGTGCCCGCTATTTCATGGAGAGCCTCGGCCCCCACACCGTCGAGCCGGGCGGCGCAGCTCCACGGTATGGACGCACCACTCCGGACAGCCTCGGGTTCGAGTTCGAGGCTGAGAACGCCAGCTCCGTCACGGTCAAGGCCAAAGCCTCCTTCTACTACTCGGCGCTGCCGACCCGGGTCCAGCAGCTGGAGTGGGCTGGCGAGCGCGAGGAGCCGTACCGGCTGGCTCCGTTGTTCAAGCGACTGGCCGTGGCAGTCGGGCCGGTGGAGATCGTCCTGGGGCAAGAGGCTGGTCTGCGGGAGACCCTGGAAGCCGAGTTTCGGAACGCCTTCGCGGAGGCCGTCGAGCTGGCTCTCCGCGACCCGCGGATCGACCGTCGCGTCGGGAGCGACCGCCGAGAGCGGCTGGTCCCTCTTGGCGCGATGAAGGACGACGAGGCCTTCGAACAGTGGCTGGCCCGGGAGGTGGGTGGGGACCCCGTGGTGCCGTCCCCCGCCGCGCGCGTCGTCGTCACGTCGAGGCCAGTTGCATCCGGCCGGCTCCGTGTGACGGCGACACTCCAGAACCTCGCCAAGGACCCCGTCGTGACCGTCCAAGGTCGGGGCAGCAACGCAGGCCGTACTCGCCGTGACGAGGCCAGGGACAACGCCTTGTTCCGCGCTGGCCTGGAAGTCGAGGGCGACCGCCTGCTGCCGATCACGATGGACCTCGGTGCCGACGCCTATCGCTACTCCGGGGAGCTCGGGGCGTACGCGAACAACTGCGGTGTCGAACCTCGGTGGCATGGCGGACGACTCGTGGCTGTGCGCAGTGTGCCCGTTCCACAACACGACACCCACCGCGCCGTGCCACGGACCAACGAACGATGGGGATACGCGGCGCTCGCGACCGACCCGCTCCCGGTTCTCGACGATCTCGCCGACGAGATGGAGGCGTACCTGGACTCGCCGGCCTGGAGCACGGCGGACCTCCAGGACAGGCCCGGACTGGCCGATCGGAAGGAGGCCGACCGACGGGCCGCCGCGCTTGAGGTCTCTCGGCTCCGCGACGGCATCGCGTGGTTGCGACGGGACGAGCGCCTGCTGGTGGCGTTCCAGCTCGCGAACGAGTCCATGACGGAGCTCAACCAGGGTCGTGAGCGGCCGAGTCGGGGATGGCGGCTGTTCCAGCTCGTGGCCATCGTCAGCCAGCTCAGTGCCCTGGCCTGGCGGGAGCACCCGCAGCACCTCTTCTCCCCCGGGCTCTGGGGTGACGATCAGGGCGTGGATCCGACAGAGGCAGCCACCGTCGTCTGGTACCCGACCGGAGGCGGCAAGACCGAGGCGTACCTCGGACTGGTGCTGGTGTGCATGTTCTACGACCGCGCCAGGGGCAAGAAGGTGGGGGTCTCGGCCTGGTGTCGCTTCCCCCTCAGGTTGCTCACCCTGCAGCAGACACAGCGGCAGCTCGACGTCGTCGCTGCCGCGGACACCGTCCGGGACCGGAACGCCGCCAGGCTCAAGGAGGTCGGCGGTGACCCCGGGTGGCCGTTCTTCATCGGGTTCTACGCCGGCGGTGGCAACACACCGAACTCCCTGACCGCCGACCGCACGCTCGACCGCCTTCGGTCGAGTGAGGCGGAGCGGCACGCGTTCCGGCTGGTGCACGACTGCCCCTACTGCGGTGAGCGGTCGGTGCACATCCCGCCGCCCGACCCTCAGCGCCTCAGGTTGGAACACGTCTGCGGCAACGAACGGTGCGGCAAAATCCTCCCGATCGTCGTGGTGGACACGGAGATCTACCGGTACCTCCCCACCGTCGTGGTCGGCACTCTGGACAAGCTTGCGAATATCGGACTGTCGGACCGGTTCGGCGCGCTCTTCGGGGACGTCGACTGCTGGTGCAAGCCCCACGGATTCGGTCGGGGCGGCAAGTGCCATGAGCGTCATGCCCCAGGCCATCCGAAGTCGCCTCCCAAGCCCTTGGGGACTCCTCTCTACGACCCCTCCCCGTCGTTGGAGATCATCGACGAACTCCACATGGTCAACGAGGAACTCGGCGCGTTCTCTGGGCATTACGAAGGGCTCCTGGCAGAGGTCCAGCGGACTCTGACAGCCCGGCAGCGCCCCGACGGACGTGGCGTCCGGATGAAGGTGGTCGCGACCACCGCGACCATCCGTGGCGAGGACCGCCAGAGCGAACACCTCTTCGGCCTGCGGTCGGTGGTGGTGCCTCTCCCCGGTCCCGACCTCGACGAGAGCTTCTACTGGCGTCTCGACCGAGAGCTTCCCCTGCGTCGCTTCGTCGGGGTCATGCCGACACGGGGTACGGCGGAGATGACACTGGTCAGGATCCTGACGTCCGCACACCGGGCTCTGTGGAAGCTCGACCAGCGCCGGGATCTTCCCCCGGCTCTCGAAGCCTGGCCGGAGGAGGAGCTCCGCGCAGTCGTCGACCTGTACCGCACGAGCCTGACGTATGCGACGACCCTCGTGGACTTCGGTCGTATCCGGCGCTCGCTGGACACCCAGGTCAACGAGGCTCTGCGCAGGGAGGGGTTCCCCGATCTCCGCGTAGCCGAGCTCAAGGGCGAGACGCGTCTGGACGAGGTGCGTGGTGTCCTGGACGACCTGGGCAGCACCAACGGCAGCACGGGCATGGTCGTCGCGACCAGCATGGTCAGCCACGGGGTCGACGTGGACCGGTTGAACCTCATGCTGTTCAACGGGATGCCCCGGTCCATGGCCGAGTACATCCAGGCGTCCTCGCGGGTCGGCCGTGCGTACCACGGCCTCGTTTTCATGCTCTTCAACCCGGTGAGGGAGCGGGACCGGTCTCACTACCGGTACCACGGCAAGTTCCACGAGTACCTTGACCGGATGGTCGAGCCGGTGGCCATCAACCGCTGGAGCCGGTTCGCCGTGCGCAGGACCCTCCCCGGGATACTGATGGGCCACCTCCTCCAGATCGGCAACCGGGACTGGTGGCGCGCTGGTAACGCGCCAGGGCACCTGCACGACCTCTCGAAGATGCAGGCCGCGCTCCGTGATCCTTCGATCGGAGGGCTCGAGGGCGTCCAGCTCACCGAACTGCTGGAGGCACTTCACACGGTCTTCCAGTCGGACCGCCCGGAGGGCCAGGAGCTCCACAGTGATCTCGAGGACATGGTGGAGCATGCACTGGCCAGCCTCCGCTCCGCCGGGGCCTCTGCTGGCCTCTCCGGTGGCAACAACCGCGGATACCGCGCCACAGGTGACTACCTGGGCCTCGAACACCGGCCCATGACGAGTCTTAGAGATGTCTCCGAGGGCATCCCGTTCCACATCGTGTCCGATGGCAGGAGGTCGTGATGGCGTTCAACCCGAGGAACGACGACATGGCCCGCGACCGGGGCCAGGTCCTCTACCGGTACCGTCCCGGTCAGACCTTCGACCACCGCGGCGGCTACACCGCCCAGGTGGTGCAGTTCGGAAGGGACGAGGAGTTCGACGGCCCTTCGCTCGACCGCGAGCACCTAGTCCAGGAAGCCATGCGGTTCGTACGCAGGTGGCGGGCCGCCGGTCGCGCGTTCGCCGCCGGCTCCGACCGAGCACCCGAGTTCCCCGGAGACGAGGACCGGCTTGCCGACCGCCATTACGAGGTCGTGGTCCCCGGCAAGGTCTTCTGCCGTATCTGGCCTCGGGTGGTGCGCTGTGCCAGTGGCGGGTGCGGACACGTCTGGTCGGCCAGTGACCCCCGGCCGGGAACGGACGACTGGCCGCCGGCCTGCCCCGCGTGCGGCAACGCCGTCGGCAACCGACAGCTCCAGTTCGTGTTCGCACACAGGTGCGGCGAGATGTCACCCATGTACCCGCCGAGCAAGTGCCCGAGGGGACACACCCGGTTCAGGCTGGACGACCGTGCGAGTCGGTTCCGTGACTTCCGCTGGGAGTGCATGACTTGCGGCTTCCCACTGGGTGTGCAGTGGAGTTGCAGCAACGCGTCCTGCAGCTACCCTGACAAGTTCATGCATCCCCTGCTCCACACGGCGGGAACAGCGCATGTCGGCCAAGGCCTGACGCTCGTGAACGTGACCACGACCGAAGAGGCCACCCGCCAGAGCAACCCCCTGTACACGGCCGCCGTGCTCGGCTGGTGGCTCGGTGAGATCACCGAGGATGAGTTCCGGCGACTCACGGACGGACACACGGTGGACGTTCCCGATGAGGTCGTCGAGAGCATCCGTGTGATGGAGGAGGCCGGCCTGCACGACCAGGCGCGTGCACTGCGGGCGCGCTTCATGCCCGTCGAGGTGGACCACCTGAAGGAGCGGGTGGGCAAGGCTCTCGGACTCGACACCGAGAGCGACGACGCCCGGGGGCTCGCCGCCGAGCTGCACACCTACCGTCGGGTCCTCAACCTGGATCGCTTGGGCGTCCCCCGCCTCCAGCGGGAGGCGCGCAACGCCGAGCGCCGCGCTCTCTACGAGCGCTACCCCGAGGTCCTTGCGACTGCCGGCCTCGGCCGGGACACCTGTCTGGTGAGCGATCTCCCGATCACCTACCTCGCGATCGGCTACAGCCGGACGGGTTTCAGCCCCGAGGAGGCGGACCTCGTGCCCTACCGCGGGCGCGCCTCACGGGGCACCCCCGAGAGGACCCTGCTCTATGCGCACCCCACACAGGCGGAGGCGCTGCTCTTCCCAGTGGACAGGGAACGGGTGAGCCGTTGGCTGGTGCGCAATGAGCTCGTGAGTAGACGCCTCCTCGACGACGCCGGCGGCGTCGCCCAGTGGCTGGTGCACCAGCTCGGTCCGAGTGACGGCAAGGCCCTCTCTCACGAGACCCGCCCGGCACCGGGACATCCCGACCTGCCCGTCCACGAGCTGTTCGGTCTGCTCCACTCCCTGTCGCATCAGCTCCTGCGGGCGCTGGCAGTCGACAGTGGGTACAGCGAGACCAGTCTGTCCGAGTACCTGTTCCCGTACGACCTGGCCTTCGCCATCTATCCCAACGGCGGAAGCGAGTTCAGCCTCGGTGCCATGCGGACCGTACTCGAGCAGAACCTCGACGCGGTCGTGAGCCGGGCCGTCGACAACGACTCCTGTCTGTACGACCCCAACTGCATGATCACGAACGAGGGCGCGGACCACGGTTGCCTCCAACTCCCCGAGACGGCCTGTCAGTCCTGGAACAGGAACCTTTCCCGGTGGCACCTGTTCGGTTCCCCGGACGGCTCGAAAGTCGGGTACTGGGACCCCACCCTGTGAATGCCCGGTGTGGGGAGGGTCCGTCCTCTTCCCTCCCCACACCGGCCCCGCCAGACGTCCCAGGGCCCGTCGAACGCCGATCGTCCACAAGTGGAGCATGAGTGAAACCCGAACTGGACCTGCTGGACACCATCGCCAGTGCTCGTGACCAGGTCCGCTCACTACGTGGCTGGAACTCCGGACCGGAGCGGATCTACGACCTTCTCCGGACGGCGACGAAACTCCGCGCGATGGAGATCAGCGCAGGAATGATGACGGACCTGCCGTGGGAGAGCGTCCTCGCCCAGCTCGTCGTCTGGCACCACTACTACCCCGTCGGCACGGGCACGTGCTCGGAGAAGGACGCAACCGAGATCGTCCTTGCCGCCGCGGCGGCCCAACGGCTGGACCTGGTGGAGACCGGCGTGCGGAGCGGGGCCTATCAGGTACGGATGACCAGGGGAAACTTCCGGATACGCCACCGCTGGAACGCATCGGCCGAGGTAGCCGACATGTTCCTCGAACGCGACGCACGTCCCACAGGGCTACCGGAGCTGTCCGAGACCGAGCGCCGATGGATCTCCACTCGACCTGTCGACTCCCGGACCAGCCCGCCACCAGAGGTCCTGCGCGCTGCCGTCCAGCGTGCCTCCACGACGATCGAGGCATACCGGCAGTCGGTGCCCGAAGGGCAGGTGCCTGATTCCTTTCCCCTGGGTGAAGGGATGACCGCCGGCGACATGATCAGCGTCCTGGCAGTGATCATGGGAATCGCTTCCCTGTGCGAGCAGACGGCGCACAGGCTCTCCCGGCTGGAGACGACGCTCTTCCACCTGACTGACACCCGGTTGATGGCCGTCCTCGCGGAAATGTGCCCGGACGTCTCGGAGGCGCACCACGCTCTGGTGGTGGAAAGACTCACCTACCGGACCGGGCGCTCGTGCAGGGCCTCTCCGCTGATCCGGCACGGTGATGTCCTCATCGTCTGCCCGCCCCTCGTAACTCCGAGGGCAGTGGATCCGCTCATGCTTCGCTCGGCCGCCCATGCCTCCGGGGGGTTCGGTCGCATAGGCAGGGAACAGGGCGAGCGCGCAGCAGCATGGGCGGCCTGGCTGCGCACGACACCCGGCACCATGGTCGCGGAACGGGTCCCGGTGGTCAGGACCGACGGCAGGTCTGCTGGTGATCTGGATGTGGTCGTCGTGGACCCGGGCAGGCGTCGTGGTCTGTGCCTCGAGATCAAGTGGCCGATCGAAGCGCTTTCCCTGCATGAGGTCATGAAGGTCGAGAATTGGGTCACCTCCGCCGCCCGGCAGCTGGACCGTGTGAGAGGAGAGTTGCGGGCGGCCACGGCCGCAGCCGAGCTGCCGGCCGGTTGGCCGCCGTTCGATGCGATCGACTGGACCTGGTGTGTCGGCACGCCCCAACAACTCGGTCTTCGCCCTCTCCCGGTACCGGACATGCACGCCACCTCTCTCCGCTATGTACAGGCCCTGGGAACCCCTCCCGACCTCGACGCCTTAGTAACAGCCCTGACAAGGCCCGACCTCCCTACCGAGGGGTTGCACTACAACGTGGTGAAGAGATCGCTTCCCGTGGGTCGGTGCCAAGTACACATGGATGCGCTCCAGGTGTCCCCAATAGTGGGTTGGCGCCCACAATTCCGGTAGAACGGCACCGCCCTCTGTCGCTTCACGAGCCGCAGCCCCTCTCCGCAGGACACGAAGAGGCGCATGGAACGTGCACGTGGCCTCGCGTCGGCAGGACACCCCACTCGACCACCCGCCCAGGGCCCGAACGGCATACGTGGATAATCGCAACCAGTATCAGAACCCGGAAACAGGCTGGATATTCGGCGTGACGTACGACATAGCAGCTCCGGAGCCGGCGGGCATGGTCGCCTCGCTCAGTTCGCTCGGGTACTCCTTGCCTGCCGCCATCGCGGATCTCGTCGACAACAGCGTCTCCGCTGGGGCGTCAACCATCGACGTCGAGTTCACCTGGGCCGGGCAGGACTCGTGGATCGCCGTTGCCGACGACGGTGCCGGGATGACCGCCGACGAGCTCGTGACCGCCATGACCGTGGCCGCGCGAGGCCCTGCGACGCCCCGAAGCGCAACGGACCTGGGCCGCTTCGGCGTCGGCCTCAAGTCGGCCTCTTTCTCCCAGGCCCGGCAGCTCACCGTCGCCACCGCCACCACCGGCGAATGGCACGTACGCACATGGGACCTCGACGTCGTCGAGAGGTCGGGCGAGTGGCGACTGCTACGCGGCGCGGACGCGACGACCAGCGAGTTGCTCGACCGGATCCGGGGTGAGGCGGACCACGGCACCGTCGTGTTGTGGCGGCGCCTCAACGGCTACCACGTCGACGCGGTGACGGTGGAGGACGAGCGGACACAGAAGCAGTTCTACGCGGAGGCAGCCCGCACGGAGTCCCACCTGGGCATGGTCTTCGGCAGGTTCCTCACCGGAAGCCGACGTCGCAACCTGCGTGTGTCGGGCAGCCCCGTCGAGCCCTGGGATCCGTTCCTGTCCCGTCACCCGTCCGTACAACCACTTCCGGTCGAGCGTCTGCGGTTGGGGGCGGGTTCCGTACGGGTGGAGGCGTTCGTCCTCCCCAGCGCCCAGAGGCTCGCGCCGGACGAGTACGAGAAGGCCGGCGGCCCGCGTGGGTGGCTCGACCAGCAGGGGTTCTACGTGTACCGCCGGGACCGTCTGATCCTTGCCGGTGACTGGCTTGGACAGCGCGGGTTGCGCCGGGAGGAGAAGTACAACCTGGCACGGATCGCCGTGGACATCCCCGCCGAGACGGATGTCGAATGGGGGGTCGACGTCCGGAAGTCCAGTGTCACCCCGCCCGTCGCACTGCGTTCTCATCTACGGCGCATCGCCCTGCAGGCCAGGAGAAGGGCCGCCGACGTGCTTCGACACCGGGGGCAGATCGCTGCGCGCACACACGGGGATCCGCTCGTGTACGCGTGGAACGTCCGCCGTGTCGACGACCAGGTCACCTGCAGGATCAACCGGGGCCACCCTCTCGTGAAGGCAGCTCTGCGCTCTGGTGGTGCCGGTTCGGATGACGTACGTGCCCTGATCCGTCTGCTTGAGGAGACGGTGCCGGTCACCGCCCTCCGCGTGATGCACGAGACGGACACCAGCGACGACCCCGAGCCCTTCGGGGGTCCCGGGCCAGCCGACGCCGAGGCCACGGAGGTCGCACAGCGCATCTACGAGGCACTGGTCTCAGACGGCCGCTCGCCTGCGGCCGCTCGCGAACGCCTCCGGACGATGCCCCCCTTCGACCAGATGCAGGGCTTCTGGAACGGGTGAGCCCGTTGTCAGTGCCCGCCCCTAGCCTGCCCCATGCCGTTCCCGCCCAGCCGGAGGTCTGCTGTGAGTTCCACCCCCGAGGACTCTCTCGAGTCCCTTGCCAAGGCCCGTCGCCTGGTTCTCGCACTACTGTCGCAGGACCGTCAGCCGACGCCGGACGAGGTGCAGAACGCGGTCACCGTCATCTTCGGGATGCTGGCCGGCCAGGGAGAGGTCCTCGACCGTGACCAGCTGGCCAAGGAGATCGAGGTCCTGACGGCGGTCTTCCAGGAGGGCTCCTCCGGGTTGGAGAGCGACAGCGGACACGAGCCCTGGTTGCCGGAAGCCAAGAACGACCGGGCCTGGGACTTCTGGGAACGCTACCGCCGTTACCTGGAGGACGTCCGCAACCTCCCGCCGCTCGTGGTCCGCCGACTGGACCAGAGCACGGACGAGGTCCTGAGCCAGCTCGAAGACCCGCGCCGTGTCGGCTCGTGGCGCCGGACGGGCCTGGTGATCGGACAGGTCCAGTCGGGCAAGACCGGCCAGTACATCGGGCTCGCCGCGAAGGCCGTGGACGCGGGGTACCAGTTCGTGGTGATCCTCGCTGGCATCCACAACGACCTTCGGAGCCAGACCCAGTTGCGTGTCGACGAGGGACTCTTGGGTTTCGACACCCAGCACCAGCAACGGTCCAACCAGAACGGTAAGTCCCGTCTCATGGGTGCCGGCAGGATGCCGGGTGCCAAGAAGCTCGACATCGCGTCCCCCACCAACAGCTCCGAGAAGGGCGACTTCGGCCGGCAGGCGGCCAACGCCGTCAACTTCCCGCTCGGCCGTTTTCCGGTCGTCCTCGTCGTCAAGAAGCACTGGAAGATCCTCGAATACCTGCGGACGTGGGTGACCGAGGTCCAGGGCACGGAGGACGAGAGCGGGAACAAGGTCGTACGCGACATCCCGCTGTTCGTCATCGACGACGAGGCGGACAACGCCTCCATCAACACCGAGCGCGATCCCGACGCGGATCCGACCAAGACCAACGGCGCGATCCGCGAGCTCATGAAGAGCTTCGAGAAGTCGGCGTACGTCGGGTACACCGCCACCCCGTTCGCCAACATCTACATCGATCCCGACGTTGACCACGCCGAACTCGGCGCCGACCTCTTTCCCGACAGCTTCATCCGCACCCTGCCCTCGCCAACCAACTACCTGGGCCCGGAGAGGGTGTTCGGTCTCCAGGTCGACAACGACGACGAAGAGGACGTGCCCCCGCTTCCGCTCGTCCGTGCCGTGAACGACGCCGAAAGCTGGATCCCGACCAAGCACAAATCCTCCTTCGTCCCCTCCGACGACCTTCCGCCGTCACTCCGGGAGGCGATCGCCTCGTTCGTCCTCGCCAGCGCTGCACGACGGGTGCGCGGACAGACGAAGGTGCACAACTCCATGCTGGTGCACGTCACCCGCTTCACGGCGGTCCAAGGGATCGTCCGCGACCAAGTAGACGACTACCTGCGGCTCCTCGTGGACTCGCTCCGTGACCGGTACGGACAGGCACCGCAGCGCATGGCCGAGTTCCGGGCCCTGTGGGAGCGGGACTTCGTCCCCACCACGGACCACTTCCCCGCGGACGAGGCCCGACGCGTCACCTGGGAGGACGTGTCGAGCCAGCTCATGCCCGCGCTACGGAAGATCGTGGTCAAGACGGTCAACGGCGCCTCCCGCGACGCACTCGACTACTACGAGCACCGCAGGACCGGTCTCTCGGTCATCGCGATCGGAGGCCAGAAGCTCTCCCGGGGTCTCACGCTGGAGGGGCTGACGGTCAGCTACTACCTGCGCACTTCCAGCACGTACGACACCCTGCTCCAGATGGGACGCTGGTTCGGATACCGGCCAGGGCACGAGGATCTCTGCCGCCTGTACACCACTCCCGATCTTCAAGCGAAGTACATCGAGGTGACTGCCGCGACCGACGAACTGCGTCGAGAGGTCGAGGAGATGGCAGCGTTGAACCTCAGTCCGAGGCACTTCGGTCTCAAGGTCCGCGCCTCCTCTCTGGGCCTCGCTGTCACGGCTGTCAACAAGATGCGCCAGGGTACAAAGGTCATGCTCAGCTACTCCGGGGAGGGGCCGGAGACGGTGATCTTCAACGTCTCCGACGGGATCCCGGAGCACAATCTCAAAGTACTCGGAGACTTCGTCCGGAGACTCGATGGGCTGGCCACTGGCGACCAGACGACGCCGGGGGCCAACGTGACGTGGAAGCAGGTGCCCTCCGACGCCATCGTGGACTTCCTCACGCGTTACGAGACCGACCGCATGGCCCAAAGGGTCCGCCCCCGATTCATCGCGAAGTACATCGAACAGTGCGTGGCCGTAGGTGAGCTCCCGCAGTGGACGGTTGTCCTGGTCGGCAAGCAGGCAGCCAAGGACCCGCAGGACATCTCCGGTTACAGCCTGGGGCCCGTGGAGCGCGCGGCGCTCAACGACGTCGACAACGACGGTCGGTACACGATCCGCCGACTGCTCAGCCCTCCCGACGAGTACCGCTTCGATCTTGATCCCGACCAGGTGGACGCCGCCCTGGAAGCGACCCAGAGGGCCGCAGCCATCAAGAAGCGGGAGAGGGTGCCCCAGTCGCCTTCGGGAGACCACGTCCGCTGGCAGCGCCGAGCGGACCAGGCACTGCTGCTCGTCTACCTGGTCGAGCGGCCGGCGACCGAGGACAGTCCTGCCCGGCCGCCCCTGGTCGGTTTCAAGGCGAGCTTTCCTCGCTCCGAGCACCAGTCCGACACCGAGTACGTGGTCAACGCCGTCTGGCAGAAGGAGGGCCTTGACGCCCTCGACGACGAGGAGGACGGGGAGTGACCGTCACCGAAGCCGAGTGGCGTGACCTGGAGGCACCCCAGGGGGCCCCGGGCAGGTCCCGTATCCGCCTGCACCCAGACGCCCCGTTGGACGTCTTCCTCTCCGTCTCCCACCCGGCGCAGCAGCGCATGCTCGTGCTCAGGGCCGACGCCCGCTCCGCCGACCACATCGTGCGCTCCGTGCGCCAGCTGCCTCGCGCTGCCGGGCTGGAGATGAACGTGAGCGCCGTGTCGCGTCTCGAGTACGAGCTCCAGGTGGTCCTCACCGCCGACGAGCTGCGCGAAGTGTTCAACCCGCTCGTCACCGACGTGGCTGACACGGTCCGAGAGGCCCCTGGGGCCGCAGCAGCCCTGACAGCAGCGGTGGAGAGGTTCGAGCGGTGGCAGGACCTCCTTCGCGCCGTCGGCAGAGACGGTCTCGGCCCTGAGGCCCGTCGTGGACTTGTCGGCGAGCTCCTGGTGCTGCGCGACCACATCCTGCCCGTCGTCGGACCGGCCGAGGCCGTCGACGCGTGGACGGGGCCAAGCGGAACCAACCAGGACTTCCAGCTACCCGGAGTCGCCGTCGAGGCGAAGGCCAGCACCGCCAAACGGCCCCGCAGCATCCGGATCGCCAGCGAGCGCCAGCTGGACGACGCCGGGACGCCTGCGCTCCTGTTGGCGTTGGCGATGCTCGACGAACGGCGGGGTGGATCAGGAGAGAGTCTGAACCGGCTGGTGGACCGCATACGCGAGCAGCTCACAAGCCCTGTCGTCCGAGCCGCCTTCGACGGTCGTCTCGTGCAGGCCGGCTATCTCCCCGGCCAGCGAGCCGCCTACGAGGAGCCTCGCTACACCGTTCGCGACCTGCGCTTCTGGCACGTGGGAGAGAATTTCCCGAGACTCGTCGAGACAGATCTTCCCGAGGGGGTCGGTGAGTGCTCGTACCACGTGAGCACCTCGGGACTTGACCACCACCGCGCCACGACCGACGAGGTGACCGCACTGATCGGGGGACCGCATGCCTGAGCTCGACCTGTCCCAGTACGCCCACGACGTCGTCGCGGACGTCCAGGCCACTGCCGACGCCGAGGGGACCACCACCCCGGAGGCGTTCACGCGGCGCGTGTTCGAGGACCTGGAACGGGCCGGCATCGTGTCCAACACGTTCACCGCCTACCACTCGGCCCACGGTCATCTCGTGCACGGATACGGCATCGGGGACTCCGGGGAGTGCCTCGACCTCTTCGTGACCGACTTCGACCTCGACCCGCTGGAGTCCAAACTCACGAAGGGGCAGGCAGAGACCGCGTTCAGGCGCCTGCTGACGTTCGTCCGCCGGTGTCGGGAGGGCCTGCGTCAGCACATCGACGAGTCCTTCGACGTGTACGACATGTGCGCAGCTGTGGAGAAGGCGCTCACCGAGGTACGGAGGATCCGGCTCTTCCTGCTCAGCAACCGCGTCGGCACGAGTACCTCCTTCCCGCCCACCGAGTTCGACGGCCTTCCCGTGACCCACGAGGTATGGGACTTGGCGCGGCTGCACCGCCACGAGACGTCCGGCAGCATCAGCGAGCCCATCGTGGTCTCGTTCGACCCTCCGCTGCCCTGCGTCTCGGCACCCAGCAGCGAGCCGGACCACTCGGTGACCATGGCAGTGATCCCCGGCCAGAGACTGGCCGAACTGTACGAGGAGTACGGGACCAGACTTCTGGAGTTGAACGTCCGGTCCTTCCTGCAGGCCCGCGGATCGGTCAACCGGGGAATCAGGGAGACCCTGCTGAACTCACCGGGCAGGTTCCTGGCGTACAACAACGGCATCACGGCGACCGCGTCCCAGGTCGACTTCGTGCACGGCCCGGACGGCACCCCCACGGGCATCTCCCGGGTGCACGGACTCCAGGTGGTGAACGGTGGTCAGACCACGGCCTCGTTGCACTATGCCTCGAGCCGGGACAAGGCCGACTTGTCTCACGTGGCCGTCCAGATGAAGCTGACGGAGGTCTCTCCCGAGCGGCTCTCGGAAATCGTCCCGATGATCTCCGAGTACTCCAACACCCAGAACCGCGTGACGCTCGTCGACTTCAGCTCGAACCACGCGTACCACGTGGCCGTCCAGCGGATCACCCGATCTCTGTGGGCGCCAGCGACGGACGGCAGTGGCCAGGAGACCCACTGGTTCTACGAGAGGGCGCGCGGCCAGTACACCGACGAGGTGGCCAAGGCCCGGACACCGGCGAAGCAGCGCGCCTTCAAGAAGCTCAACCCGACCAGTCGGAAGTTCACGAAGGCGGACCTCGCGAAGTACGTCAACTCCTGGAGTCTTCTCCCGTTCAGCGTCAGCCGCGGCGCGCAGAAGAACTTCGTCGCGTTCATGGACCGGATCGGTGAGGCGCCCCCTCGGGTCGACGTCCGCTACTGCCAGCGTGTGATCGCGATGGCGGTCCTCTTCAAGGCAGTCGACCGCGTCGCGGCGAACCATGAGGCGGGCAGCTACAAGAGCATGATCACGACCTACACCATGGCCCGTCTGGCGCTGGCCACGGAACAGCGCATCGATCTCGACAGGATCTGGCGTGAACAGAGGGTCTCGTCGGCCCTCGAAGCCGCGATCGACGATCTGTGTCCCCGGGTCATGCGGGTCGTCACCAAGCCACGTGAGGGCAACCACGTGGGCGAGTGGGCGAAGAAGCCCGCCTGCTGGGATGCCGTCTCCCGCGTGCCCTGGTCCGTGCCTGACGCTCTGAAGGCCGAGCTCCGTGATCACCCGCTGGACGACGAGGCCCTCGCGGGCGGAGCGGAAGGCGATCGCGGGGCGAGCGACGAGGTGACGTCGGTCCCAGCGGACGAGTGGTACGCCATCGAGCGATGGGCGAAGGAGACGCACAACCTGGATCCCTCGCAGCGGCAGCTCACGCAGTACGTCGGTCGGCGACTCGAGCTCGGGCAGGAGGTTCCCGAGCCGCAGGCGGCACAGGCGCTGCACGCGCGCAACGAGGCGTTGTCGCTCGGGTTCGTGCCTGGACCGTAGGTCCGACTCGTCCCAGCCCTCAGAGCTCCCCGCGCTCGAGCAGGTCCCTCATGGCGTCCTCGGCGCGGCGGAGCACGATCCGTCCGTCTCCGTCGCTGAAGGCCAGAAGGTCTGCCCCGGGTGCGATGCCCGCCTCCGCGAGCAGGCCGATGGGGAGTTCGACGCGGCCCTGATCGTCGACACGGAGTTCCGCAGGTTCACGAAGCATGGGACGAGTGTGGCACCCTCGCACTCGTAGGCCGACGACGGGCTGGGGCTGAGGTATGGCAGCACGTGAGGACACCACGGGAGCGGAGTGGGTCAGCACGGAGCTGAGCGGCCATCTGCGTGGTCGGCGCGCCCGCGACACGAAGCCGGAGGTGGCCCTCCGGCGTGCCGTGCACCGGCTCGGCCTCCGATTCCGTCTACAGCGCAAGGTGGCTGCCCGTTGCACGGCGGACTTCGTCCTGCCCAGGTACGACGTGGCGGTGTTCGTCGACGGGTGCTTCTGGCACGGATGTCCTGTGCACGGCCCGAAGACCTTCCGCGGCCCGAACGCCGCCTTGTGGGAGGCGAAGATCGAGACCAACAAGGAGCGCGACCGCCGGAACACCGCAGCAGCCGAGGCCGCTGGGTGGACCGTAGTCCGTGTCTGGGAGTGCGAGATCTGGGCGGACGTCGAGCGCGCCGCGCTCAGCGTCGCCCAGCTGTGCGAACGGGCTTCCGAGCCTGGGTCGGCACCGTCTCCCGTCCGTGGGTACCGGTCAACGCGTCCGTGAACAGGTCGCCCGAGACCCTCTCCCTGGCGACGCAGTACTTACTCAGGGGGCACACCTCGCAGAGCGGCTCCTTGGCCCGGCAGAAGCTGCTTCCGATGAGCCGGAGCGCCGCCATACGCAGAGGCGCGTCCTCGCCGGCTCCGACGAGCTTAACCAGATCCACTCGACCGTCGCTCAGCCTGTTCGTGCGATCCGAATCACTGCCGTGCAGACGGGCGGCGACTCGCAGCGCCCCCTGCCCGACCCACAGGAGGTCCTCGCCGACCAGCAGCCGGTACACCGTCGCCTCAGCCGGCTTCAGCTTCAACTGCTCGCGGACCTTCTCCTCGTCGGCCCAGACGCTCGACTGATCGATCACCGCGGTGAGCCGGGCGACCCGAACCTTCGCTGCCTCGGAGGGCGCCGCCGCAGTAAGCGTCTCGAGCGCGGCCTTGCTAAGGGACGTCTGTCCCCGCACGGCCTCAACCATTTCCGCCAGCTGCGCGGGCTGGATTCGGGTTCCGGACAGTATGGCTACGACGGCGGCCTGCAAGCCGGACATCTGCTTGCCCGGAAGCTGGTACCAGTCCTCCGACTCACGCCGCGCTTCGGCCCAGGCGGTCAGATCCCTTCGCACCGTGCGCCAGTGCGGCTGGAGTCCACCCTCGGTCGGCTGCTCGTCAACCACGGGCAGCAGGGCCTCCGCCGCAGCCTCGCCAAGAAGGGGCGGCACAGCGTTACCAATCTGGCGGAAGGCGTCACTGCGTGTGCCGGCGAAGCGGAACCTGTCCGGGAACGTCTGCACTCGCGCGGCCTCCCGCACGGTGAGGGTGCGCGGCTGGTCCTGGTCCGGGTGGATGTACCAGTAGCCGTCCTTGGCGATGTGTGCGGTGATCGACCTGCTGAGGTCCGCCCAGTCGAGCTTCTTGTACTTGTCCGTAAAGTGGTCGGCCTTGTAGCGCTGCAGTTCCGGGGTGATCTGCGAGTACAGGGTCTTGGAGTCCATGCTGGAGAAGATCTCCGCGTCGTCCCTCCGGACCCGTCGGGTCATGTGGTCCCACACCCGGTCCTTGCGCGCCCACTTACGCATGTCCTGAGCGAACTTGGAAAGCTCGGACGGTTCCTCGTACGGGAGTTCGCGCTGCCCGACACGCTCGGTGGGCACGACAGGCAGCACCGGCAGGTCCCCGATGGCGTCACGCAGCGTGGTCCGCTGATCGTGCTCCAGCTCCTGCCGCCACGAGAAGCGCTCGACGTCGTTCCTCGCGAGCAGGATCAGTCGCTTCCTGTGCTGCGGAACGCCGTACTTCCACGCGTCGACGAGACGGACCTGCGTCGCGTATCCGAGGTCCTCCAGCTGCTCCTCGATGGTGCGTACCACGAAGAAGTCGTCGCCGAGACCCATGTCCGGCACGTTCTCCATGAGGACTGCACGCGGCCGGAGGCGCTTCACGACGTCGAGGTAGGCGCTCCACAGCTCCTTGCGTCGATCATGGGGGTCGCGGCCGTGATGCTCCACGAGGCTGCGGATCTTGCTCCGGCCAGCCCTGCTGAACGGCTGGCATGGCGGGCCTCCGGCCACCAGATCGATCTTGGCGGGCGCCAGCATCTCGACGAGCCTGTCACGCTCGTCAGGATTACCCAGATCCATGTGGAGACTCATGCCCGGGAAGTTCGCAGCGTGCGTCTGGAGCGCGCGCTCGTCGAAGTCGACCGCGGCTGCGACCGTCCACCCGGCTCGCTCCAGTCCGAGGCTCAGTCCACCCGCTCCAGAGAAGAGGTCGACGGCCAGACGCTTGCCAGCGCCGAAGCCACCGAGCCACTTGCCGAAGTTCTCGGGCTTGCAGCTGTTCCTGTGACGCCTGAGCTCCAGACAGTCGCTCCGCTCCAGAGGCACCCCATAGTGCTGCCTGCGCACTGCGCCAACCTCCATCGGACGAGAAGAACGAGCACCAGGAGATCACACAACCTCTGGCAAGATCAAGAATCCGGCGTCCACCTCGGATGACTGGATCGATTAGGACGCCACAGGCGCCCCGAGAATATTACGCGGCACCCACCCCTGTACTGGAAAGCAACCCCCCAGTAACACTGGAGAGGGTCAACCATACGGACAAACACTGACAAGACCACCAGGGCTCTCGCCAGTCGAGATCCATGTCATCGCCTCCCCCGCGGGCTCGGCTCTCGCCCGAGGCGATGTCGGCGTCCTGCACTCGGCCAATCCCACGGTCGAGCTGCCTGCCCTTCCCGCTGCCCGCCGCGGAATACCCGCAGCCTCCCCTTGATTGCCCATCTATAAAGATGGCGGAGGGGGCACTGGTGGCCGAGCTGATGATGTTCCGGCACGACGCGGACGGACGGGACGTCGAGCTGGCCGGTTCGACGGTGGCGCTGGAGGTGGAGCTGCAGCGGCGGGTCGAGGCGGGCCTGGAGCAGATGCTGAGCGTCCGTTTCCTGGCATCGGAGTACCAGACTGGCCCCTGGCACCGCGGGCGGATCGACACCCTGGGGCTCGATGAGAACGGCAGCCCGGTGGTGATCGAATACAAAAAGGGCGCCGACAGCGGTGTCCTCTCGCAGGCCGTCTCCTACCTGTCGTGGCTGGACTCCGCCCGTCACGAGTTTGAGGCGCTGGTCGAGGAGAAGCTGGGTTCCGAGGCCGCCGAGTCGATCGACTGGCGAAACCCGCGGATGGTCTGCATAGCGGCCAGCTTCTCGCACCACGACCGGGTCGCGGTAGAGCGCCTGCGTGAGCGGGTCGACCTGGTGCGCTACCGCGTCTTCGACGGCGGGCTGCTGAGCTTGCTGCTGGTCGAGTCCGCCTCTGGGTCTCCCAGCCCCGCTCCGGCTCGGCGGCAGAGTCAACAAAGGGAGGTGGCGGCCGGTGCCGGCATCGGTTCGGTTCAGGCGCCCCCGGGCGCGGCTCCCGCTTGCCTGCAGGATCTGTACGCCGAGCTGGACGAGGCCCTTACCGCCTGGGGCGAGGTCGAGGTGGCTCAGCTTCGACACTACATCGCCTACCGCCGGATGGTGAACGTCGCCTCCGTCATCTTCCGTCCGAAGCACGAGGCGATCCTGGTCTACCTCAAGGTCGACCCGGACACGGTCGAGCTGGAGGAGGGTTTCTCTCGCGACATGCGCGGTATCGGCCACCTCGGGACCGGCGACCTGGAGGTGCGTATCGCCTCGGCAGCCGACCTGGAGAAGGCTGGGCCGCTGATCCGGCGGGCGTTCGAGGCGGCCTGACGCAAGAGGAAGGGCGGCTGGTGCGTCGGTTTCTCGATGCACCAGCCGCCCTCATCCGTCTGCGGTCCGTCGGCCCCGGTCCGTTCGCTCTCACGCTCATGCCTCCGGTCCTGCCAGGACGAAGTCGTCCTGGGTCAGTTCCGCTCGGAGCCTCGCCTCGGCGACGTCGGCGTAATGCGTGGAGAGCTCGACCCCCACGAACTGCCGGCCCTCGCGCAAGGCCGCGACGCCTGTGGAGCCGCTGCCGGTGAAGGGATCGAGGACGGTGCCGCCTTCGGGGCAGATCTGCACGAACTGCTGCATGATCTCGACCGGCTTCTGGGTGATGTGGACGCGGTCCTTGCGGGGCTGGGAGGCGATGAAGTGGCCGGGCAGGTAGAGGTCCCGGTCCTTTTGGAGGCTGCCCTTGACGCCCCAGACGATGAATTCGGCAGACTGCTTGAACCCGCCCTTGCGGGGCCGGCTGGCGGGCTTGATCCAGGGAATCGTGCCGCTCCAGGTCCAGCCCGCCATCTGCAGGGCGTCGGACGTGGTGGGCTCCTGGCGCCAGTCGGAGAAGACCATGGCGACGGAGTGCTCGGTCGCGGCCCGGTACGCCTCGGTGAGCAGTGCGGTCAGCCAGCTTCGATAGCTCCGCTGGTCGCGGTTCTCGCCGGGAAAGTTCTGCAGGTCGTGCGCCGATCCGGCCGTGACGTACTTGGCGCGGGCGGTGCGGCCGGTGCGGTCCGAGCTGGTGCGTCCGCCGGAGTTGTACGGGGGGTCGGTGATGACGGCGTTGACGCTCTCGTCCGGGAGGGTCTTCAGCACGGTGAGGGCGTCGCCTCGGTGCAGTGTGTAGCTCATGTGCGGGGCCTCTTTCAGGGCACGACGGGACTGGGCCCGCCCCGGACGGCGGTCAACGGCAACCGTTCGGAGCGAGATTGCGCCGGAGGTTAACCGCGTTTTCCGGCCGCACCTAACGAGCCTGTGCCGTGGTTCGGGCCCGGTTCGGCGGTCGTTTGGTGCGGCCGGAATCCCGGTCTACTGTCTCGCCACGTCATCGAGGCGGAGTCCGGCTCCATCCCTGCTGACCTGTGCTGATCCGTGTTTCCGCGTCCAAGAACGCGGGCCGGAAGGCGTGTTGACTACCCGTTCCCGAAGCCGTGAGGAGACCCGGTGCACCGCCTGAGATTACGAGCGCGGCTGGCTGCCGCGCATGACCTGAGACCGGCGTCCGGGAGCTACCAACTCCCCTGCCCCGGGCCCGCCCTGAGAGGCGGGATTCACATCGGCGCGGTGTCGACGGCTTTGCACGAGAAGTCGGCACCGCGCCTCCTACGAACCGCAAGGAGCCGCTGCGATGCAGCACGCCCTGATACGCCCACGCCCTGACCCAATTCCGTTGCCCGGTCGGGTTCTCCGCCCCGGCGAACGGCGGCGTCGATGAAGAAGACCACCGGAGCGGTCGTCGGTCTCTTCGCCTCCGGTCCGCTTCTGCTGGCTGTTCCGGTCCTCGCCGTCGGGGCCGGGACTGCTTCGGCCTCCTGCTCGACCGGCGGCCCACAGGCTGTGGATACCTCGGCCGTTGCCGCTCAGGTGAAGGCGATCCTGGACGGCGGCGGCAAGGGCACGGTCTCCGTGCCGGGCCTGGGAGACCCGGCCGAGCAGATCCCCAACGCCAAGACCATCCAGGCCACCGGCGTCGCGATGAACATCCCGACCCGGGGCCAGATCGTGGCCTTGGCGACCGCCCTGCAGGAGAGCGGCCTGCGAAACCTCACCTACGGCGACCGCGACTCACTGGGCTTGTTCCAGCAGCGACCGTCGCAGGGCTGGGGCACCGCGAACGAGATCCTCGACCCGGTGCACGCCTCGACGAAGTTCTACGAGGCGTTGGAAAAGGTCTCGGGCTGGCAGTCCCTGTCCATCACCCAGGCAGCCCAGGCGGTGCAGAGGTCCGGCTTCCCGGAGGCCTACGCGAAGTGGGAGCCCTTGGCCACCGCCTTGCAGCAGGCGATCGAGCCGCTGCTGTCGAAGGCTGGCGGCACGTCGCCGAGCCCTTCGCCCTCCGGCTCGGACAGCACGGCCAGTGCCGCGTCGAGTACCGCAGGCGGCTGTACGGCCGGCGGGGACGGCACCGACTTCGGAACCATCCCGCCCGGCGCGGTGCCGACCGGATACAAGATCCCGGCAGACGCTCCGCCCAAGGTCCAGACAGCGATCCGCTGGGCGCTCGGCCAGCTCGGCACCCCATACCAGTGGGGCGGGAGCTGCACCGACTCCCACGGGAGCGACCCCATGGGCCGCTGCGACTGCTCCTCCCTGATGCAGCAGGCGTACAGGGCCGCCGGGGTCACCCTCACGCGGACGACGTACACGCAGGTCAAGGAGGGCAAGCCGGTATCGGTCGACGCTCTCCAGCCCGGTGACCTCGTCTTCACCGAAGGGACTGCCAAAGTCCCGGAACACGTCGGGATGGTCGTCGGCCAGGGCCTGATCGTGCACGCCCCGCGCACCGGCGACGTGGTCCGCCTCGCGACCGTCGCGTCCTGGAAGCCGCAGATTCTCGCGGCCCGCCGAGTCGTCTGACCGGCGCTTCTCTCCCTCCCTCTCCTGCACTGGCGCTTCGCCCCCTCGGGCTTTGGCGTGCACTAAATCGAACTGGAGTTCACACTATGTACCTCGTCGACAAGGTCGTCCAGCTCGCCTACGACCCCGGGATCAAGCCGAACGAGGGCGGGCTGCCGGGTCTGTCGGTCCTCAAGCAGGTGATGGGCTCGATCAACCTCTTCGGGATCATCGCTGTGGTCGGCGCGCTCGCCGTCAGTGCGGGCGTGTGGGCCTGGGGTCACCACTCCGGCGGCCACCAGGCCGAGGCCAACGGCAAGAAGGGCGTGCTGGTCAGCGCTGGCGCGGCCCTCCTGCTGGGTGCCGCGAACGGTGTGGTGGCGTTCTTCAGCGCGCTGGGGAGCCAGGTCCGCTGATGTCTTCCCGCTCCACGAACCCCGGCGGCGCTTCTCGCGTGCGCCGCCGGGCGCTGCTCGGCACCGCTGTCCTGGTGGTGCTCGTCGCCCTCGCCGGCCTGGCCGCCTACCTCACCCGCGACGGCAGGACCTCCTCCAAGGTTCCCGCACCGCAGGCGAGTTCGGCTTCCCCGTCCTCGACCGCTTCTGCTTCCGCTTCGTCACGACCGCACGGCAGCCTCGGCGACCTGCCCGTTCCCCCGTCTACGCACGACCCGATCGCCTTCGGCAAGGCGGCAGCCGTGGCGCTGTGGTCGTACGACACCCGCGCCTACTCCCAGCGCGAGCTGCTGGCTGCCCTGCGCGGGTGGCTGACGAGCGAGAAGAAATACGCCGACACCGCCTCGGTCGACGCGCTCGTCCCCTCGCGCGCGCTGTGGAAGGAGATGGCCGCCAACGGCCAGTTCGCCACCGCCAAGGTGAACGAGGCGCACTTCCCCGACTCGTTCACCCAGGCCCTGCAGGCGGACCCCGGGGCGATCACCACCGCGTACGTCTACGCCGTGACGGTCTCCGGCAAACAGTCGATCGCCTGGAAAGGCTCGTTGCACGGCGGCGCCGAGAACCGCGTCACCACCCTCGCGGTCCAGTGCCGTCCCTCCCAGCCCTGTGCCCTGGCCGGTGTCCTGTCGGCCGTCGCTCCCTGACCCCCAACCCAGAAAGGAGGTATCGCCATGGGAGTCTGCGACTTTCCGCTGATGGACAAGGTCTGCGGCGCCGTCGACTTCGCCACCAACCCCGCCGGGACCGTCACCGACGGCATCGGGGCGTGGATCGCGAAGTCAGCGGGCGAGCTGGCCGCCAGCGCGGCCGATCTCGCCGCCAGGGCCGTCAACGAGACCACCGCCATCGATCTCAACGCCGGTTGGTTCCGGGACAACTACGAGCTGCTGTTTCCCATCGGTCTCGCCCTGACCGTCGGCACGTTCTGCATCCAGTTGATGCTCGCGGCCTGGCGACGGGACGAACGCGCACTCGCCCAAGCCGCGATCGGCACGATGACCGGCGTCCTCTTCTCCTTCTGCGCCGTCGCCTTCACCTCCGTCGCCATCACGGTGGTCGACGCCCTGTCCGACGGCCTGTTCCAAGCGGCCAACAGCTCAGTGGACGACGCGATCCGCCGCGTCATCAAGGTCAACCAGTTGGGGCCGATGTACGCCCTCGGCTGGACCATCCCGTCCCTGGTCGCCTTCGGCTGCGCGATCGGCGCGTTCATGTACTGGGGAGTGATGGTCGCCCGCAAGGTCGGCGTCCTGATCATGGTCGCCCTCGCCGTCTTCGCCGGAGCCGGTGGTGGCTGGGAGGTCGCCAAGCGCTGGCGGCGGGGTTGGATCGAGGCAACCGCCACCCTGGTCGTGTCAAAACTGCTGATGACCGTGGTCTTCCTGATCGGCGTCTCGGCCATGGGCAAGTCCGACGCCACGGACGGCATGGCCGCCCTCTCCGACGCGATGGCCGGCATCGTCGTGATGGTCCTGGTCCTGCTCTGCCCGTACGCCACCTACAAGTTCGTCCACTGGGCGAGTGACGGCGGCGGACACGACGACCTGCACCGTACCGGCGTCGCCGGCATGGCGGTCGCCGCAGGCGCGGCGAAGACCGCGGGCAGCCTCGCGATGCAGGCCAGCACCGGCACTCCCGCTCCGCAGGGGCCGAGCAAGGTCCCCGGCGCGGGCAGCGACGGTGTCGCCTCCGGCATCAACCCCACCGGCGGAAACCTGAGCAAGGAGGGCATCGACACCGGACCTCCGAAGCCGCAGACCCGCTTCCGGTACGGCGAGGACCCGAACGCCTCCGGCGACAAGGGCCGCGCCCTGATCCAGCGCCCCGGCATCCCCGCGCTGATCACACGGCCTGCCGACAGCGCAGCAGGAGGCTCCGAGGGCGCTCCCTCCGCCCCTCAACCCGCTGGCGCGTCGATTCCGGGCGGCAGCTTGACCCGCGTAGGTGCCGCTCCGCCTGGCGGTCCCGCCGCACCACCGCCGCCCTCCACCGGTCCGTCGGCGACCGGCTCCCCGACGCCGACGAGCTGGGTCTACCCCGACCAGCCGCCGTCGGAGTCCTGACCCACCACCCGGGGGCGGGCTGCTTCCTTCCAGCCCGCCCCCTGCCCCGACCACACAGGTGGAGTCCTGCGATGACCTCCAGAAGAGCGCCACGCCTCCGTCTCTTCCCGCCCGCTCCCACTGTCTGGAACCGCCATGTCTGACAACCGCCAGGCCGAAGCCACCACGGCCACAGTGAAGTTCCCGCACCGCAGCAGGCGCGGCATCCTGCTCGGCCTGACCGCCCCGCAGCTGATCGTCGTGAGCCTCACCGGCTTGCTCCTGCTCGCCGTGATCCTCGCCCGTGGCGTGGTCGGCGCTCTCGAACTCATCCCGCTGTGGGCCGCCATCGCCGTGCTCGTCTTCGTTCGCTACCGAGGCCGAGCCTTGGCCGACTGGGCGCCGATCGTCACCCGGTACGTGCTTCGCCGGATGCGGGGCCAGTTGATCTGGCTCGTCCGCCCCTCCCGCCGCCCGGTCCGCGAAGGACTCCTCCACCTGCCCGGTACCGCCGCCAGCTTGCGCGTGGTCACCGCACCCGACCGCCGGTACGGCGCCGTCCACAACCCCCACACAGGCACGCTGACCGCCGTCGTCAAGGTGTCCTCCCGCGCCTACGCTCTGCTCGACCCGGGCACCCAGAACGCCAACGTCAGCGGCTGGGGCCGTGCCCTCGCCGCGCTGGCCCGCACCGGCCAGGTCGCCCGGATCCAGGTGATCGAGCGCACCGTGCCGGACTCCGGCGACGCCCTCCGCCGGTACTGGGAGGAGCACGGCCAGCCCGACGCCCCGGTGGCCGGCCAGGTCTACAGCGAGCTGATCCAGAGCGCCGGCCCGGCCGCTGCTCCGCACGAGGCGTACGTCGCCATCTCACTGGACGCCAAGGCCGCCAGGCGCCTGATCAACCAGGCCGGGGGTGGTCTGACCGGGTCCTTCAGCGTCCTGGCGCAGTTGACCTCGACCTTCGACCAGGCCGCGCGCACCGCCGGGCTCAACCCCACCGGCTGGCTCACCGCCCGCGAGATCGCGGCAGTCGTACGAACGGCGTACGACCCCAAGGCCCTTTCCGCACTGGACCGTTGGTCCTCTTCCGGGCGCCCCGAGACCGACGCGGCCGCGGCCGGCCCGGTCGTGGTAGTCGAGAAGTCGGACCACATCGCGACCGACTCCGCCGTCCACTGCACGTACTGGGTGGAGAACTGGCCCCGCACCGAGACGTCAGCGGGCTTCCTGCACCAGCTGCTGTTCACCGCCGGAGTGCGGCGGACCCTGTCGCTGTCGTACGAGCCGAAGGGGCTGGACGCCGCCCTGCGTGATGTCCAGCGCAAGAAGGCCAGCGTGATCGCGGACGCCGCCGAGCGGGCGCGGCGCGGCCAAGTCGACTCCGAAGCGGACTCCATCGAGTACCAGGACATCAAGTCCCGTGAGCGCCAGCTCATCGCCGGCCACGCGGATGTCGCCCTGACCGGCCTGCTGACCGTCTCGGCCGACTCCGAAGAGGAACTTCGTTCCGCCTGCGCGGTCGTGGAGACCGCGGCGGTCGGCGCGCAGCTCGACCTCCGGCCGCTCACCTGGCAGCAGGCCGAAGCGTTCACCGTCGCCGCCGTGCCGCTCGCCCTCGCCGTCTGATGTCGGCCCTCCTCCCTTCCGAAAGAGCACCGCCATGTCCCGCACCGCCAGCCCGACCGCGCAGGACTTCGTGCCCTTCGCCACCGCCGCGCTCGACTTCCACCGCGCGCTCAACGTGCCAGGCGGTCCTCTCGTCACCACCCGCGCCGAACTGGACGCCCTGCACGCCCATCTCATCTCGTTGCACGGCCTGCTCGATGCCCACGCCGCCCGCACTGACCAGCTCGTGCCGATCGAGCGCGACCAGCTCAGCGCCGCCCGCACCCGGATCTGGCAGGCCGCCGACCACGTCCACGCCGCCTACCACGCGGCCCCCCGGCCCGGCTCCGGTGAGGTCCCCGACCGCGAGGCGTGCCAGGCCGGCCTGCCAGAAGGCGCACCGGAGCTGACCATCTGCCAGCGCCACCAGCGCACCGCGCACCTGGTCCGACGCCGTACCACCCCGGCCGACCTCCACGCTCCGTTCACCGGCCTCGTCCGCCACTGACCCCTGCCTTCCGTCTGGAGAATCGTTCATGCCCCGTACTCGCGCCAGCGCCTCCCCCTTGTTCGTTCCCCGCAAAGCATCGCGGGCCGAGCAGCGCGCCGCCCGAGCCGGTTTCGCCGAGGCCCGGCGCCAGGCCCGCCTCGCAGGGACCCCGCCCAAGCGCCGCGACGAGGAGACCCTCGACCCGGAGCTGCGGCCGACCTATCCGCCGTCCGGACGCCCCGGCCCGGCCTCGGCACGCGGTGGCAAGCTCAACCTGCCCGCCCACCGGATGACCACCGCCACCGTGTCCGGGGCCTACCCCTTCCTCGCCGAGGGCGGACTGGGCGCGGAGGGCATCTTCATCGGCCGCGACGTCCACGCGGAGGCCGCGTTCTGCTACGACCCGTTCTCGCTGTACAGCAGCGGCCGGGTCGAGGGCTTCACCAACCCCAACGCGGTCCTGGCCGGGATCATCGGCATGGGCAAGTCCGCGCTGGCCAAGTCCATAGCCACCCGGGCGATCGCCCACGGTTACCGGGTCTACGTGCCCTGCGACCCCAAGGGCGAGTGGACGGCCGTCGCACAGGCTCTCGGCGGCTACAGCATCGCGCTGGGGCCGGGGCTCCCGGGCAGGCTGAACCCCCTGGATGCCCCGGCCCGGCCCGCCTCGGTGAGCGAGGACGACTGGTCAACGGAGGTCCGCAAGCGCCGTCTCCTGCTCCTGGCCGGCCTCGCGCGCACCGTGCTGAAGCGCGATCTCCAGCCGATGGAACACACGGCCCTCGATCTCGCGCTGGACCTGGTCGTCACCGAAGCCGAGGCAGGCGGCACCGTGCCCCTGCTCGGCAAGATCGCGCACACCCTCGGCTCACCCGAGCACCTTGACCGGGCTCTCGGCGACCAGGCCGGGCGTATGGGGGCCGCAGCGCAGGACCTCGCGCATGCCCTGCGCCGCCTGGTCCACGGCGACTTGAGCGGCATGTTCGACGCGCCCTCGACCGTGGCCTTCGACCCGACCACCCCGATGCTGTCCATCGACCTCTCCCGCCTGGGCGGCTCGGGCGACGACACCGCGCTGGTCCTCGCGATGACCTGCGCGAGCGCCTGGATGGAGTCCGCGCTCGCCGACCCGGACGGCGGCCGACGCTGGGTAATCTACGACGAGGCGTGGCGCGTGATGAGGCACGTCGGCCTGCTGGAGCGCATGCAGAGCCAGTGGAAGCTCAGCCGAGGGCTCGGCATCGCCAACCTCATGGTCATCCACCGCCTCAGCGATCTACTGAGCGCGGGCGACGCCGGCTCACGCGGCCGGGTGCTGGCCGAGGGCCTCCTCGCCGACTGCAGCACCCGCATCATCTACCGCCAGGAGCCCGACCAGCTCGCCGCAGCCGCGTCGCTGCTCGGCCTGACCGGTATCGAAACCCAGGCTGTGTCCGCCCTGACCAAGGGCCGGGGCCTGTGGAAAGTCGCAGGTCGGAGCTTCATCACGCAGCACATCCTGCATCCGACCGAGCGTGAACTGTTCGACACGGACGCCCGGATGCATGCAGACCCCCGTGAGTACACCGCAACTGACGGGTCCTCAGTTTCTGGACTGAGCAGGGAGGCGCGGCAGTGAGCCCCCGTGGGGTCTCGGGTTCCCGGTCCGGGCTCGTCCCCGGTCTCCGGCTCGGTGCGATCGAGGGCGCCGCCCCACTCCAGCGCCACCCGACGGCCGGCCCGGCCACGAGTCCGGACGGCGGCTCACCGGCAACTGACGGGAGCGACCGCCTCGCCGCAGCCCGGACCGAGGAGTTCACCGACCTGTTCCGCGAGGCCGTCACGGAGGACTTCGGCGCGGTGGCCCGCCTGCATCAGATGCTCGAGACCGCCTCCGAGTGGTGTCGCGTCCACGGTGCCCGAAGCAGCGCGTCCGAGTTGGACGCCATTGCCTCCCGGTTGACCGACCTCGGCGAGGAGCTGCATCTCGTCGCGGAGAACGTCGACCACGAGATCGACTCCCGGGCGCACCAAGCGGCAGCAGCAGCCCGTCTCTCGCCAGCGGCGTCGGCCCGGGGAACCTCCCCCGGCCAGCGGAACGACGCTCCATCTCCGGTCCCACCATCCGTCACGCGCCCGCTCCCGCGTTCGCGGTGAGGCACCCGTACAGAAACGAGTAACGAACATGCCCGCCTCTCCCGACTCCTCCGCCACCCCTGACTGTCAGCCGCAAGACTCCGCCGAACGAGCGGCATGGCGGGCGCGTGTCCAGGCCCTGGCCTCCGCCGCCGACGGCATCAGGCAGGCTTCGGACCAGTGGGACGCGGTCTCCGACTCGTACTGCGACGAGGACGGCTGGCCCGTCGATGAAACCGGCTACGCCGACGGCAAGGCGGCCCGGGACGCCGCCGCCTGGGAGCACGTCGAGACCTTCCTGGCCCACGGCCCCGAAGTCCTCTCCGGTGTCCGGGCCGCCGCGCAACCGGCCGACTACCTTGACGGCCCGATCAGCGCCGACCTGCTGCGCCTGCGCGGGATCGACTCCGTACTGGAGCGAGCAGGCGAGATCCGCCGCGAGTGGGATCAGGTCATCGCGCTCATGGAGGGGTCCATGCCCGGGTCGCGGGAGCTCTACGAGGAACGAGCCCGCGAGATCCGCAACTCCGAAGGCTGGCACTACGCCGACGAACTCAGTCACAGCGGAGCGGCGTTGGCCAGGGCTGCCGATCACCTGGCCGACCGGATCGGCGATAACCGGTCCGCGCACACCGGGCGTGTCCAGGCAGCCCTGGCCCGATCCGCCTCCGGCCAGCACGGTGCCTCCGCCGCTTCGCCGCCCGCCTCGGCGACGTCCGGCCCCCCTGCCGTGCGCCGCTCGCGCTAAAGCCTCCAGCACCGACGTCCGGCGAGGCCAAACCGTCCGATCGCCGGATCCTCGACGAACACCACCACCCCTGCAGTCCCCGCCCGGCTGCGGCGTCCCGCCGCCGTCGACCGCTGGGGACGGCCGCCCACGGAGAAGCCCATATGCGCCCCGATCAGACCCTGGTCACCCTCCAACGCGAGGGCACACGCATCACGGCGCGCACCAGCGAACCCTTCACCCAGGAAGCCACCGCTGGCACGTCGGAGCATGACCACCCGTACAGCCACGTGACCACGCCGCTTCGGCAGCGCGGCCTGGCCTGCACCGTCGAGTACGGCCTCAGCGACTACATCGTCCACGCCGAACTCCCCGACGGCAGCGCCCTGATCATCTCTCCGCCCCAGGAACCGCCCACCGACCACCCGTCCGGGTATCCGGAGAGCTGGTTGGTGACGCGTCGGCATCCCGACGACTCCACGCTCCACGAAGTGATCTACGACTCGGAGCCCGACGGTCCCCACGCCCAACACGGCGGCAGCATCCCCCGTCTGCTCGACGCCATCGACACTCGCCTGGACCAGCTCGGCCTGCCGACACGACCGGAACCGCGGCGACCTGCCCAGGAGAGCGACACCGACGCGGTGCTCCACCGTGCGGGCTTCGTCCCCGTCGTGCTGTTTCGCGAGCGCTTCCACCGGCTGCCCTCCGCCATGACCGACCCGGTTGAGCAGCGGCAGATGGTGACCCGGGCCGTCGACATGCTTCAGGCGGAGGGCTTCGACGTCTCGTGCGATCCCAGCCTCCTAGACCCCAGCCTGCCGCCTCCCGGCCATCAAGGGCTCAGCCTCGGCGACCGGCTCGACCACCTGGCCCAGTCCATCCAGTCGGCGGCGCACACGGGCGAAGTCGTCGCCGCACTGAGCGAGCTGACCGCTCCCGGTGACGGCGTTCTCCAACGCGTCGTGGACTCCCTCAACACGACGGCCGACTGGTGGGAAGGCCTGGGCGAACCCGCCGATCCCCACTACGCAAACCGGCTGCGTTACATCGCCCAGAAGGTCGACTCCTACGCGTTGGACATTCGGTCCATGCGCGGCGTGCTGGCCGACCGGCACACCGACCACCCCGGCAGGCTCCAGGCCCGGGTGGACCAAGTCACCCCGGAGGAACCGGCAGCGTCCCGGGTCGCCGCCGCTCTCTCGGTCTCCCCAACCGCACGGCGCACGACCCCAGCCGCGCTGCCGTCAGCTTCAGCCGCGCCTCCCTCCCTGCCTCCCGCCCGGCCCTCGTCCGCGCCCGGTCGCTGACCGCCGCCCAGCTTGGAGCCCGCCATGTCCCGCACCAGCAGAACCGTCCCCGCCCTCGAAGGCCCCGCTCCCCCTGCGCCCATCGGATGGATCCGCCATGCCCACCCTCGAGCACGACCCGCTTCCCGACATCGCGGTCGGCCGCCACCCCGACTTCGGCATCGTCGCCGCCAACCCCAAGCAACTGGCGGCAAGCACCTGGATGTTGAAGGGATTCGACTTCCACCCCGTTCCCGACCACCCCAACCTGTACGCGCTGGCCAACCAGCAGAATGATGGGCAGGGCCGCACCACCCGGGCCGTCGCGCTACTGCGCAAGGCCGGCTACCGGGTCGACGTGGACGCCGCGTTCGACCCCTCGCTGACCTCCCGACCAGCGCCCGCCCTCGACCGGCCCCCGCGCGTTGAGCCGGACGTCGCGTTCGCCGAGCACCCGCAGCTCGGTGTGGTCGCCGCCACCGCCGACGGTTCTTCCGCTCTCGGCGGCCCGTTCGTCCTGGAAGAGCACGGCTGGCGGCACTACCCCGGCCTGGACATCTACACGCTGCCCATCACCACGCACCGCAGCGAGGCGCTCGACAAAGTCGCTACTGCCACGCTGGCGATGCACCGGGCCGACCTCCAGGTGGCCGTGCAGCCCCTCCTCGCCCAGGACATTGCCGCGCGCCACTCACCCGCGCCCACGACGGCAGCGCGCCATCAGCGCGGTCAGGGCTTCACCCCTCACAAGCTCCCCATGAGCGCCACCGCGCTCGCCGCCAGTCCCGCCCGCGCTGGCCTGCCGGGTAAGGCGCCGGTGGCCGTGCCCGCCGCCTCCGGCCCAGCGGCCCGCCCGGTGGACCCGCGCATCGCGTTCTCCTGTAACCGCTGACCCAACTCCTGTAAGAAGCAGCTCCCATGGCTGTGAAGACCCTTTGACAGGCCTCCTGACACACTCCCGACCAGGCCACCGCCCTGCGACACCACCCGCTACGGCCCAGCCGAAGCTCTCGCGTGGGACCGGATGCACCCGCGTCTGACGGCACGTGGCCCCTGGCTCGACTGCAGCGGTGAACTTCCCCACAACGGCGCATGGCCACCTGTTCGCTTCTGCGCGGACCGGGAAAGCCGCAGGAAGCTTTCGGCTGTTCCACGGGGGACACATGCCGAGGTGCTGCATCGCTCCAGCACCTCCCCTTCTGTGCAGGTTGCCCCGCGATCAGCGGGTCGCGAGCTCTCTGGGCAGGTGGTCGGTCTTGATGAAGCTGCTCACGGCAGTTCCCCAAGGGACAGCGCGTGCAAATCCCTCCGGGAGATGCGTGCAGGGGCGTACAGGCTGCAGGAAGTGGCGATCGCGGGTGAAGCCCAGCATGCGGGCCTACGCCCGCCAAAGCCGGGCGTCGGGACTGAAGCCGACAGCAGCGTGTTGCGCGGCGAGCAGGAGGGCGGGCGGCGAGAGGGTCTTCGCCGCCTGCAGTGAAAGGGCAGCGCTGTAGCTGAAGTTGATCTTCACTCAGGCCGAGACGGTGTAGCTCCCCGTGACGTCGATGGCTGGCGAGGTCGCCGGTCGCCGCGGTAGCCGACTTGGTTGCCGAGGTTGAGAACCTGGCCGCGGCCAGTGTCCGTCGCCGAGCCGACGCCGAGGGTGGCATTCGCGGTGTCGGCGGCATCCGCGGCCGTGGTGCCGCTGCTCGCGGACAGGCCCCGCGTTCCGGCCAGTTGTGCCGGTACTCCATGGAATGAAATGATCTGGCCTGCAGCCCGAAGGATGGGTGTGGTCGTCTTCGGGGAGGGGCGAACGTGTCAGCACGAGACCAGGTCGGGGAGCACTTCACCCTGCTTGAAGTCGGTTCTCGCACCGGAAGCTTCGGCGTTGTTCGTAAGGGGATCGACAGGCGCGACGGCTCCTTTGTGGCCGTGAAGTTTATCAATAGCCAGGCCGACGAACTGAGCCAGCGAGTTTTTGAGCGCGAGCGGCGCACGCTCAAGGACCTGTCGCACCCCAATATCGTTCCCTACCGCGACTCAGGCATCGACGAGACCGGCAACTACTACATCGTGCTGGACTGGGTTGAACGCAACCTCGACGACCTGCTTGCGGACGCTGGCCCATGGCAATCGTGGGATCGCCTCGCGAAAGAGATCGCGCTCCCCATCGTCGATGCGATGGCGTACACCCACCTCAAGCAGGTTGAGCATCGAGATCTGAAGCCAGCGAACATCCTGATCACATTCAGCGGGGTTCCGATGTTGGCGGACTTCGGCATCTCCAAGATCCGGGGCGACTTCGAGGAGACCACCAACACGGTCGCCGACTGGCACTCACGGCCTTATGCACCACCCGAGATCAATGCCGACATCCGCTACGTACGTGACGTCTACTCTCTCGGTGTCCTTCTGATTCAGTGCATGAGCCCCTCGCGCCTCAAGACATGGGATGACGTCGAGCAGGCCGTCCTGGACATCGGGGTTCCGCCGGAAATCCGACGAATCCTGACCGCCTGTGTGGCACGTGTTCCGGGCGACCGCCCGAAGAACGCGAGCGACCTGCTCGCAGCGCTCACCGCCGCTCAGAAGTACCGCGTCACGAACGCAGCGGCGGCATCACCAAAACCGATCTGGCTGCGCATCACGGGCAAGGCGGCAGCAGGCCTGACCGGCGCGCCCGAGAAGCGCTTGGAGGCTCAGGCCGTCGTTCAGGCCAACCTCACCGGAGACGTGCACGCAACGTTCCTGCTCGACCGCGATTCGGGAGAACCGCAGCGCGACAGCATCTTCATCATCGGCGACTCGTGGCGCTTCAACATCAAGTCTGACGCGGACGGTGCCGTGATGGTGTCAGCGCGGCAGATGGAACTGGACGCGCTGGAGGGATACCGGCGCCGAGGGCTCCTCCTGCCGAAGAGCTACTCGTGGACGTTTCATCGGCCTGCGAACCTCGAGGCTGCCAAACAGGCGATGGCCGACTTGATCCATGGACTTGACGAATTTTACGCTGAGAAGGCCGAGCAGATCGCTGCTGGCACGGTTGATCGAGCGGGCGACGACCTCTTCGATACCTGGCTTCGGATTCTGACTGCCCGTGAAGAGCTGGCGCGCGGTGAGAAAAAGCCTCTCCCATACAAAGCTCTCAAGGTCCGAAGGCGCGAGGCGACCTTCACACTTGCGGAACCGGTCGAGCAAGACCTCATCAACACCGAGTGGCGCGTAAAGGACCAGTACACCGACCGTCGTTTCGGTTGGGGCGAGGTCGTCGAACACGATGGAGACACCGTCGTCATTCTTGGCAATCGGTGGGAGAGCATCCCAGATCGCGGTGTGCTCATCCCCCACATCGGGCCGGACGAAGTGGCCATCGGACGCCAGCGCGAAGCCGTCATGTCAGTCAAGAGCGGTACGGCGGCACGGCCGGAGCTGCGGGAGTTGTTGCTACAACCGGAGACTGCCTCGGCACCGACTCCAGTTGAGGTGACCGACTGGAGTCGCGACCTTGATCAGCGTAAACAGGAAGCAGTCAGCACAGCGCTCGGCGCCAAGGATGTGTACCTGGTGCAAGGCCCGCCAGGTACTGGCAAGACAAGCTTCATCGCTGAGCTGGTGGAGCAGTGCCTGCTCGCCAAGCCTGATGCCCGCGTTCTCATCGCCTCCCAGACGAACGTTGCGGTCGATAACGCCCTTGAGAAGCTCGATCAGGGCGGCTTCGTCCGCCTGGTCCGTCTGGCCAGCGCAGATCAAAGTCGGGTAAGCGAGCCGGTGCGCCACCTTCTGCTGGACGCACAGATGAGGAAGTGGGCGCAATCCGTCCGTCGTAAGGCGGAGTCGTACCTCAGCGCGCAGGCCGAGGCTGCCGGTATATCGGGATCACACCTGCGGGCAGCGCTCGCGCTGCAGCAGCTAGCGACGACCGTCCGTGAGATCCGGGCATTGCAATCGCGGGTCGTGGAAGAAGAGGAACTTCCCGAGCAGACGGAGCTCACGACCGCGCTGGGGGCGTCCGACTCAACCACTTCAGTACAGGAACGTGTCGACGCGCTGATTGACCTCCGCGATGAACTCTTCGAGGAAGCCCAAGCAGCTCTCGCCGGCGATCTGACGTTATCGCTCAGCATGTCGTCGGAGGAGGCACTCCACGCGGTCGACGCTCTCGTGGGCGAAGGCACCGAGTCGCGGGCACTGCTGACGCACCTTCGGCTTCAAGGTCAGTGGCTCCAGCGAATCGCATCCGACCAGCGCCTCACGGCAACGTTCCTGGATCAGGTCAGCGTCATCGCTGGCACTTGTACGGGCTTCCTTCGTCATCCTGCTGTGCGCCATCTCGACATCGACGTGTGCATTGTTGACGAGGCATCGCGGGCGACGCTGACTGAGGCGCTGGTCCCAGTTTCTCGGGCCAGCCGCTGGATCTTCGTCGGTGATACCAACCAGTTGCCGCCTACCGATGAAGAGCTGCTGCGCAGTAAGGAGCTCCTCGATGAGCACCAGCTCACCAAGGCGGACATCCAAGAGACGCTCTTCCAGCGGCTCGCCACCCACCTGCCGGAGCACTCCCAGATCCTGCTGAACCAGCAGTACCGCATGATCCGCCCCATCGGCGATATGATCAGTTCCTGCTTCTACGGCGGTGAGCTGGTCTCGCACCGGCAGACCGGTCTATCGGGCTACGTCCAGGCGTACGGCAAACCCGTCCTGTGGATTGACACGTCGTCGCTCGGCGGACAGCGTCGCGAGTCAGCGCCGCAGGGCACTGCGACCAGCTACGCCAACCGCGCTGAAGTGCGCGTGCTCACCGACCGGCTCAAGGTGCTGAACAAGGCCATCGAACATAACCTCATTCAGCCTGCGAAATCCGGCACACCCTTGGACGTGCTGGTGATCGCGCCCTACGTCAGTCAGGTGACGGAGCTGAACGTGCAGCTCGCCGCAATGCGCCAGCGGCTCCCCTATCTCGCCATAACCGTGATGTCGGTTGATGCGGTTCAGGGTCGCGAGTCCGACGTCGCCATGCTCTCGATCACCCGAAGTAACAGTGCCGGGCAGCTCGGTTTCCTTGGTGCGGACTACTGGCGCCGTATCAACGTCGCGCTCTCCCGCGCTAGGTATGGCCTGACCATCGTCGGCGACGCCGGGTTCATCAAGGGCACGCCCGGCGCCCTTCGAAACGTGCTGTCCTACATCGAGACGCACCCCGATGACTGCGAGATCAGGATGGCTGACCGATGAGCCTCACCGCGTCAGAACAGATCCGGCGGCGGTTCGGGAACCAGAGGCCTGGACTGGAGCTGCTCGGGCTCGTCGAGGCCGCCGTGCCCGTCACAGTCCTCCGCGTGGACGTGCTTGCCCAGGAGCGCAAGCAACTGCCGCTGCTCGACGAGTTCATCATCCAGTTCGTATACGAGGGCGTGCAGACGATCGATAAACTGGCGGCGCTGCTCGGGCTTGAACACGAGCAGGTGCTCAACGCCACCGCTGAGCAGGTCAGCGAAGGCAACATCCGCCGGAGCGACGGGCGTCTCGCCCTGACAGCGCAGGGGATGGAGGTTGCTCGCAACGTCGTGGCCATCCAGCCGGTGTTGAAGCAGCTGCCCGTCCCGTTCGACCGCATCGTCTGGAGCATCAAGAACTACGCGCAGATCAGCTTGATCAAGAAGAAGGTGGCGGAGGAACGTGGTTACCTCCTGCTCCCGCGTAAGAAGCAATCCAGCGTCGCATTGACGGACCTCACGGTCGAACAGTTCAATGAGCTGATCCGCCACCGCGAGGACCGCGAGCGGCTTATCGAGATCCTCCGCATCCGTAAGATCGCGTCCCAGACTCAGCACCTCTACTTGCCGGCACAACTTCTCGTCTACGGCAACCCCGAGCAGGGCGAGGCTGAACTGGAACTGTGCATCGATGGCGAGCTCCAGTCGGCGCATGGGCTCGAGCTTGCGGCCATTGGCGCCTCCGAGAAGCTGGGGTTCCAGGTCGGTCAGCCCGAGCCCCGGCCAACGCTCAGCCCGGAGCTCGAAGAGGTGCGTGTCCCGGCCGAACAGATCGAGGCACTCGTTCAGGGCGGTGTGAAGACGCCCGACGGACGCACCCCTGCGACCGAAGCACCGCAGACGGTGACGGAGATCCCCGTCCGGAGCGTCAGTATGTTGGAGCACCCCGATCACCTGACCGCTGCGCTCGACTCAGCCCGCAAGCGGATCCTCATCATCTCCCCGTGGGTCAAGGGTGGTGTTGTCAACACCCACTTCATAGAGCGGCTTGAGCGTCGGCTACGTGCCGGCGTCGAGATTCACATCGGCCATGGCATCGGTCCCGACGACCGAGGCAGCGACGAGTGGGTACTTCAAAAGCTGCGCAACCTTGCCCAGCGCTACGAAAACAGGTTCCACTTCGTGCGGCTGAACAACACCCACGCCAAGATCCTGATCTACGACGGGATCTGGATTAACACCAGCTTTAACTGGCTCTCCTTCAAAGGCGACCCGAACCGGACCTTCCGTATGGAGGAAGGCACGCTCGTGCAGATCCCGAGCGAAGTCGATAAGGCATACAGGCAGTACGTCGAAGTGCTAGAGACTGACGCCAAGCCGTAGCCTGACCGAGCACCGCACACCATCGTCGGCGACGGCGATGGGTCGCCTCACTCGCTTCCCGGATCACACTAGCCAGCTCAGTCACACACCAGCCACCGTAATGACTTTTCAGCCTGTCGGGACATAAAAGGAACAGTTCCCAATCTCGCTACCGGCCCAAGCACGACGACGAAGACTGGTTCGAGCTGACGCGCGAGGTCCTCGACGTCACCGGCATCGAGCCGGCCGGCGGCCCTTGCGCGCCACGACCGACGGACTCCACATCGGCGCCGCCGGCATCCGCCAGGACGGCCGCTGTGCCCTTGCTGCACAACGACGCCTACTTCTCCCGCTTCGCCAGCGCGGACTTCGCCTACGATCACGGCCTCGACAAGCCGAATTGACTCGGGGCGTCTACCAGCCATCTCCGGCCGGGCCAAGTGGCGGATTCTGCGGATCCTCTCTCCCTGAAGGCCCGGCCACCCGGGTTCCCGTTCGCCACCCCCTTCGAGGTAGACGTCGTGATCGCCCACCTGCAGCGCGCCAGCCATACCGCGAGTCTGTTCACGTGTCTGTACGGACCGGGCGAGCGCGGCAACCAGACCAACCCTCGCCTGATCGCGGGACAACCCACGGGACCCCGATCGAGATGCTCGCCCAGCTCGACGCCCGCCGTAAGTGGTCCACGTCGTCGACGCACCCGTCGAGCGCCTCGGGGCCCGCATGCCCGAGCGGCCGGTGTGGGTCTGCTCGGTCCGCTCCGACCTGACCTGGGCCCAGGTGGGCCGCCGGGTAGTGGTAACCACCGGCGTCGCCCCGGACGCCTGCCGGTTAGACGTCGTGCGCAACCAGTCCCGCTTGGTGCACGTCGTGGCCATCCTCGTCCGCGAGAACGGCGGCGTGCACCACGCTTACCGCGACGCCTTCCAACTGCAGACTGAGTGCCACCGCATCGCCTGCGAACTCGGCCACCTGCCCCGGCCCCACGCCCAACACCCCGCGCCCAGGAGACCCACGTGCCTGCCCCCCTGCATCACCATCAACATCGAACCCAGCGGCAGTGTCTCGGCGAAGGACGCCAGTGACGACTTGTCCGCCACGCTCCTCAAGCACGCCGGTCTCCAGCAGTTTTGAGGACACGGCCAACGCCACCGCTTGCTGGCCACCACCCCGCAAGCCGCCACCCAGCGGGCCACGCCGTCCTCCGGCGCGACATCCGAACCAGCTGCCAGCGCCCGATCGCCCCGGTTACCGCGCACCCGATGACCTCGGCCTGACCTCGACTGCCGCCCCCTTCCCGGAACAGGAGCTACCCCGATGACCACCAGAAGAGCGCCGCGCGCCCCGCCTCGCCCTGTCCGCTCTCCCTCCTTGGACCCGCCATGCCCGCCCCGCGTACCAGCGCGCCCTCGACCACCACCGGCTCCGACGCGCTCCTCTACCTCCTGTTCGGCGTCCTCGGCGTCGGCATCGCCTTCGGCTCCCTCGCCTGGCTAACCGGCAACCTCACCAACGCCCTCGTCGGCGCCGGCCGTTGGGCGCCGTTCGAGGCCACCAATGCGCTGCTGCACCCCGACGCGCTGTGGCCGCACCTGAGCCACACCGCTCTGCTGCTCGGCGCGCGGCTCGTTCCTGGGCTGCTCTCCGTCTGTCTCACCGTCACCGGCCTGGTTGTGTGGCTGCGGCTGCGCGGCGGTGCGAAGAACGGCCTCGCCCGAAGGCGGGATCTCGCCCCTCTGATGAACAAGGAGATCGCCGCCAAGGCGAAGAGCCTGCGGCCGAGCCTGTCCGGCCTCAAACCAAAGGAGGTCGCTCCCGCGGACCGCGGGATCCTCGTCGGCACGCACTCCCCGGGCCGGGCCGAGGTCCGCGCCTCCTGGGAGGACGTGATCGTCGCGATCATGGCCCCGCGCTCCGGCAAGACGTCAGGGCTGGCGATCCCCGCGATCCTCGCCGCTCCCGGCCCGGTACTGCTGACCTCGAACAAGGCGGCGAACGACGCCTTCACCGCGACGGTGGGCGCCCGCGCCGAGGTCGGCACGATCTGGACGCTCGACCCGCAGCAGATCGCCCACCACCCGCGCGAGATGTGGTGGGACATCCTGGCCGACGCCCGCGACCTGGCTGGGGCGAAACGTTTGGCCGGGCACTTCGTCGCCGCCAGCGTCGACGAGTCCAGCGGTGCCGACTTCTGGTCCACCGCCGCGAGCAACACGCTGGGCGCGCTGTTTCTGGCCGCCGCGAGCCACCGGCGCCCGATCACCGATGTCCTGGCCTGGCTTGCCTCCCCCGCTGACCGCACTCCGGTGGACCTGCTCACCGATGCCGGCCACGAGGCGGTCGCCGCCCAGCTCCAGGGCACCGTCAGCGGGGCCACGGAAACGCGGGACGGCATCTATGAGACCGCGCGGCAGTACGCGAGCTGCCTGCTCGACCCGGACGTCGCCGCCTGGGTCACACCCGACAAGCGTCTTCCCGAGTTCAAGCCCTCCGCGTTCGCCACCTCCCGCGACACGTTGTACCTGCTCAGCAAGGACGGCGGCGGCTCGGCATCGGCGATCATCGCGGCGGCGGCCGACGCGGTGATGCGCGCGGCCGTGGTCGTCGCCGAGCGCTCCGGCGGGCGGCTCGACCCGCCTGCCCTGTGCGTCCTCGACGAGGCCGCCAACGTGTGCAAGATCTCCGATCTCCCCGACCTGTACAGCCACCTGGGCTCACGGGGCGTGATCCCGATGACGATCCTGCAGTCCTACCGGCAGGGCCAGCGGTGCTGGGGCGAGGCCGGCATGGACGCGCTCTGGAGCGCCGCCACAGTCAAGATCGTCGGCTCCGGCATCGACGACATCGACTTCGCCGACAAGCTGAGCCGCGCGATCGGGGAGCACGAGGTGCGGACCATCTCCGTCTCCCGCTCCGACAGCGGCAAGTCGACGTCCGTGTCCATGCGCACGGAGCGGATCCTCGCCCCCGACGCGATCCGTGCGCTGCCCAAGGGCAAGGCACTGCTCCTGGCCACCGGCCTACGCATCGCGCTGCTCGACCTCAAGCCCTGGTACAAGGAGCCGTCGGCGAAGACCATCGCACCTGCCTCCGCCGCCGCCACGGCCACCATCACCGACCGCGCACTCGCGATGGCGAACAACTCCGGCCTCGGGCGTGCGGCATGAGCGGGGTCTGGGACGTCGCCGCCGCCGAACGCGTCGCCGCCCTCCGGCGCGAAGCAGCCCACCACCCCGAGTCCGGTGCACAGGAACTGTCGGATCTGGAACTCCTCAACCGGGCCTACGAGTCCGCCGTCCGCGACCGGATCGACACCCGCGACGCCTACATGCGCCTGCTCACCGATCTACGCCACCACGACGACCAAGTCCGCGCCGGGGCCGTGGCCGGCTTCCGCCCCCAGATCGACCGCATAGCCCGCCACGTCGTCAGCGAACACCTGAAGCCCTACTGGCAGTTGATCCACCGCGTCGAACACCTGCCGGAACGGCTCTCCGCCAGGGACATCGAATCGCTGCGGTCCCAGGCGGCGTCGGTGCGGCACTGGCTACGCCAGGACGGTCCTGCCGAGGACCGGCTCGACCCCGGCGACGCCCGGGAACACCTCAGCACCCTGCGCACCGTCCTGGCCGCGCTCAAGGGACGCCAGGACGTCTCCACGGACGACGCGCTGCGGCTCATGGACGCGGCTCTCAACGACGGACCGCTGCTCGACCTGTTCAAGGTCGGCACACCCGAACCGCTGCCCGAGCCCGCCCCACCCGCCTTCGCCGGACCCGGCTGGACAGTCCACGCCCACATGTGGACCTACCAGCCGGCACCCGAGGACGGCTTCGTCACCGCCGTCCGGCTCGGCGACGAATGGCGCATCGACCTGTGGTCCCCCGCCGGCCCCCTCCTCGCACGCGGCACCGCACCCGAGAACGACGTCGCCGCCCTCGCCGAAGCCCTCGTCGCCCGGGCGCCGGCCTGGACCGCGGACCGCTCCGACTACGCCTGGCGCCGCTTCACCGACACCGCCAACGCCCTCCAGCACACCAACGGCACCTCCCCACGAGTCCGAGCCGCCACCACGCGCACCACGACACCCCACCGCCCCGCACCGCACACCCCATCGCCCGCCACGTCGTCCCTCCCGGCGTCCGCGCAGACGGCTCTCGACCGCGGCCGTCGCCGCTGAAGGAGGGCACGCCGCTGCCCGGCCAGGCGTATCCGCACCGCAGCCGTCGGCCTCTGGACCAGGCACCGATCGACCGGTCACCGCCCACGAGTGGTCCGGACGTCAGGGCGACATCTTCGACGTGCTCGCGGACGCGGAACTGGAGAACGGCGATCCGGACGCCTGCCCGCCCTGGTCCTGCCGCTCCGGCACCCCCGTCCGGGCCGACGTTCGACCTCACAGCCTGCCCCTCCCCTCTACCTGCTCAGGAGTCCCCTCGTGTTCTCGCGCACTCCGTCCCCTCCTCTGGCGCGTTCCGAACGCCTCGCCCGGTCACCGGTCGTCCGACGCGGTGGCCAGTGGTGGCTGGTCACCGGTTCCGGATCGATCCTCGCCACCGATCCGACGTTCACCGGCGAGCTGGACCGCTTCGCCGACGCGATGACCGCCGCCGACCAGGCCGTCGCCGATCTCCGCTCGCAGCAGGACGACCCGCCGACTCCCCGCCCCGGGCGGCGGCGATGAACCCGCTGCTGAGTGCCGAGCAGGCGGTGCTCGGCTCGGTGCTGCTCGACCCCGGCCAGCTCGCGCACCTGGACTGGCTCGCGCCGGATCACTTCTACCGGCCCATCCACCAGGCTCTGTTCGCCGCCTTGCGCAAGCTCCGGACCGAGAGCCATCCCGCCGTGACGACCGGAGAACGCGTGCCGCTGTCCTGGGTGACGGACGCCGTCGCCGAGGCCAGCAACCACGTCCGAGGGCTGACCGCCGTGTATCCCCACATCCTGATTTCGGCCTGCCCGCGACCCGAGCACGCCCCGGTGTACGGCCGGATGGTGCTGGAGGGAGCGATCCACCGCAGCGTGACCGCGCACGCGATCCGCCTCCACCAGGCAGCCCGCGCCGACGCCCTCCGCGGTGAGGTGGAAGGAGCGCTGCACCATGCGGACGTCCTGGCCGGGGTGCTCGAAGACCTCGCGCGCCGCTGGGGGTCTGAACCGCGCCCGGTCGCCCCGACGACACCGCCCCCCACAGCTCCCGTCGCGCCGCCGTCGGTACGAGCGGAACAGGTCGCCGAGGACGAGCAGATCCTGCTGGCGGTCCTGGTCGAGCGGCCGAAGGCGATGGACGAAGTCGTCGGCTGGCTGCGCCCCGGCGACTTCGCCGACCCCGCCCACGGCCAGCTCTACCGCTGCCTGGGAGCGCTGCACCACCGCGGCGAACCCATGGACCGGATCACCGTGCTGTGGGAAGCCCAGCGGCGCGGTCTGCTCGCCGACGGCACTCTGACCACCGAACAGCTCACCGCCATCTGCGACGGCGTCGGCGTCGGCAGCGCCGAGTGGCTCGGCGAACAGATCATGCGCTCTTCCGTCGCCCGTACGGCCGCCGCCTCCGCCCGCGCCATCCGCACCCTCGCCGAGAACGAGACCCTGGCCCCCGGACGGCTCATCAGCCACGCCCTGCACGCGCTCGGGCCGCTCGACAACGTGCGCGCCCGCTGGCAGACCGCGAACGGCCACCCCGCTCCGGCGCCGCCGCCCGCGCCACCGACAGAGGGACCCCCGACCGCGCAGGTCCACGCCGCCCTCGCCCGCAGCACGGCGCGACCGGCCGCACGGCCCTCGGAACGCCCAAGCCTTGCCTCCACATCATCAGCCGCACGACCGCCCTCGCGCACCCACGGCTGAGCCGTCCTCCGCCCTCACCCGCTCACCAACCAACCCAGCCCATCCGACCGTCCCCACCTTGGAACGCCCCATGGACAACACCCCGCTCTCCGACGCCCTGGCCCTGCGCGCCACGGCCTCTGCCTTCGACGCCCAGCGCGGCAAGCTGCCGGTGCCGGGAGACCCCCACCGCTCGCCCGATGTCGTCGCCGTCGCACGCCAGATCTCCGAACTAGGAAAGCTGGTCACCGATCTGGGCGACGTGGTCCTCTTCCGCGCCGCCGACCAGGACCAGGCGCCCCACACCGCTCGCGTGATCACCAACTTCGCCGCCGCCGCCGAGCCCGCGGGCGAGGCGGCTTCCGCCCTGGGAGCGGTGGCCCACCAGCTCGCCTTCCTGAACCAGACCGAGAGCCTGCGCGACCAGCCCGAAGCCAGGGATGCCCGGGAGGCAGCAGTACGGGTGATGGAGGAAGCACTCGCCACCGCCGGCACGGCCCTGCACGACGGGGCCAACTCCCTGTACGCCGCGTCGGCAACGGTCTCTCCCCCGACCGCGCGGCTCCAGGCCGCCCGCAGCCGGTCCGCGATCACGGCGCATATTCCGGGGCACCCGCCGCCCAACATCACCACGGCCCCGGCGACCCCCTCGGACCGAATCGCACGTGGCCGGTGACATGGAACCCACCACCGCGCGAACGCCGTTGATCGGCTCGCTCTGCTCGGGTTACGGCGGTCTGGACCTCGGGGTCCAGACCGTGCTCGGCGGCGCCGTGGCCTGGCACGCCGAGATCAACCCCGACGCAGCGCGCATCCTGGCCCGGCACTGGCCCGGCGTGCCCAATCTGCGGGACATCACCGCCGTCGACTGGGCCGATGTGCCTCGGGTGTGCGTCCTGACGGCCGGCTTCCCCTGTCAAAGACGTCTCCGTCGCCGGCCGCCGGGCCGGACTCAACCCCCATACCCGCTCGGGGCTGTGGCTGCACGTCGCCCGTGCGGTCGAGGCCCTCCGCCCCTGCTTGGTGGTGATCGAGAATGTCCGAGGTCTCCTCACCTCGCCCGCCGGTTCCCCTGGCGACGTGGAATTCTGCCCGTGGTGTCTGGGAGACGACCCAACCCAGCCTCCTGTGCGGGCACTTGGTGCCGTACTCGGATCCCTGGCCGATCTCCGGTACGACGCGAGGTGGCTCGTGCTTCGTGCCTCCGACGTCGGAGCACCCCATCGTCGAGAGCGCACCTTCCTCACCGCCTGGCCCGCCGAGCACCCTGCTCAAGACCCCGACGAGCAACATCGGCAAGAACGGCGGCTCCCAGCACCCGTCGAAAAGGAAGAGCGGCGGCCACGGACCGAACCTGGCCGACGAGGTGGAGTGGCTGCTGCCCACGCCGAGGGCGTCGGACGGGACCAAGGGCTCGCCGAACCAGCGGCACGGCAACGGGGACATGACGCTGTCGAGCGCGGCAGCGTCGCTGCTGCCCACCCCGAGGGCGAGCGACACCGGCACACCAGGCCGCCGTCCGGGCAAGGGCTGGCGCCCGCCCCTGTCAGCGGTGGTCCTGCCGCTGTGGGCGGAGACGGCCCCGGAAGCGGAAGTACCGACGGGCGATGGGGAGCGTACGCCTCCGCCATCGCCCGGTGGGAGAACCTCACCCGCCCCGCGCCGCCGCCCACCGACGCCGCGGGACGCCTGCGCGCCGACTTCGTGGAGTGGATGCAGGGCTTGGCCCCCGGCTGGGTGACCGCCACTCCGGGACTCGGCCGACCGGCTCAGCTCACCGCACTCGGCAACGGCGTGGTTCCCCAACAGGCCGCCCGAGCCGTGCAGTTGCTGGCACCTCCCTTCCCGCGCTGCCCCCGCTGCACGGCCCCGTAGCACCCCACTACCCGGTTTCTCGGGCCGCGCCAAATCGCGGATTCTCCGCATCCTCCTGCCCATGCCGACCTGCGAAGGGAGCACCGCCGTGACCTCCAGAAGAGCGCGCCGCACCTCGCCCCCGCCCTGCTCGCTCACTCACTTGGATCCGCCATGTCCGACCCCAGCAAGGCCACCCCCGAGCCCGAGCCGTTCCGCGTTCCCGACGGCGACCTCGACGATCTCGCCAGCACCCTCGCCAAGACTATTGCGGAGGTACGCCAGCACGGCGTCATCCTGGACCGCCTCGGCTCCGAGCCCGTCTCCACCCCTCAACCCACCGCGGACACCTCCGCGGCAGGCTCTGCCGACGCCGACAAGGCCGACGCCCCGGCCTCGGTGTTCATCCTCGCCCTGGGCGGCGAGGCGTACGCCGTCGAGCTGGCCGCGCTCAGCGACTGGGTGAACCACCTGTTCCTGCCCGTCTACGGACGGGAAATCAGCACCACCCGGCCGTGGTGCGACCAGTGGCACGAGCACCCCGAGGCCGTTGCCCGGCTGCACGCGCTCTGGCTCGCGTGGCAGCAGCTCACCGACGCCGAGGCCGGCCTCTCCGGTCCCTCGACGTGGCACCGCGACCACCTCGACCAGGCCGTGGTTCATCTCCGTGCCCCCGACGGCCCCTTCGCCGCATGCACGACGAGCCCGACCCGGCCCAACCACCGCGTGCTGGCCACCCCGGCGCCCGAGCTGACGGGAGCCACCCGGTGATAGCCGAACCCGAATTCCACCTCGCCGACTTCGAGCCTGCCGACGCCGCCTCCGAACTCGCCGAGAGCAGCATCTGGGCCGCAGACCTGACCGTGCTGGCCGAGCACCACACCGCCCCGGAGGGGACGCACAGCTACCTCGTCGCCCACGACAGGTCGATGACCTGGGGCGTCCCCGGTGATCCGGCGCTCGTTGCCATCAAGATCACGCGGAACCTACGCGAGCGCACGTTCACCTTCGAGACCGCGAACCACGCCAGCCTGGCGTTCGCCCAGAACTGGCTGATCGAGCGTGGCTGCCCGCCCGAGCGGATCGCCCAGGCCAAGGGGGACTCCCTGAAGCCCGCCGACGATCTCACCCTCTGGGTCGAGCGGCAGATCCGGGAGTCAGGCTCTCGTTCCAAGGTCCTCGACAGCTGGACCTCGGACTTCGCCCCGTCCGAGACCTGGACGTTGACCCGTGACTCCAGCGCCGCTCAGGCACCGATTCGTGTCTTCCTCGAAGAGGGGAACCCCGACGCCCACACGTACACGATGCGCGAGGGCGCCTTCGCCGACGAGGCCGCTGCCCGGCACTGGCTGGAAGACCGCGGCAGTCCGCTGCCGCAGCCGCCGGACTACCGCGGTGAGGCCGCCGCCCGGCTGACCCGCGCCGCCCTCACCCGGTCGTCGGGTGCCTCCGCGATCCCGAAAGCCGGCCTCGACACGGGCAACGCGCCGTCGGCAGGAAGGGGTCAGCGCCCGACTCCCCGGAGGCCGATGTGAGCCGCGCCCGCTTCGCCTTCGCCGCCCACCCGGACGCCATCGCGGACCTGCGTCAACTCCCCGACGAGATCCGCGACCTGGCGCTGCTGGAACTGCAGAACCTGGTCCACGGCAGCGACGACTGCCTGCCGCTGACCGGTCGCCTCGCGGGCTTCCACAAGGTCTACGTCGACCCGGGCGTCTCCTACCGGATGGTCATCCAGTTCCGCCCGGCCCCGCCCACCTCGACCCACAAACTCGAGATCTACCTCGTCGCGGCCGGTGCCCGGGAGGACTACGCGGTCTACCGCACGGCCCAGCTCCGCACCAACCGCACCCGCCTCAACCGGCCCGCCGACACCGACGCGGCGGCCGAGGCCCGAGTCCAGGCGGCCGGGTCCCGCTCCCCCCACGCGATCGACCCGACCGCGTCCCTCCCGGCCACCGCACCGGCGGCAGCCAGCCCCGCCGCCCCGGCCGCCTCCCGAAAGGCCTCCATGCGATGACCGCCGACCGTGCGTCCCTCGACCGCACCGAACTGGCCGGACTGCTCACCGACGCCGCGCGGAGCATCTCGGAGGTCCTGACGACCGAGTACCCCACCTCCGCCGGCCGCTCCTACCTGCATCCCGTCCTCGGAGCGCTGTCCGCCGGTCCCCGGGTTGTCCGCGAACTGAACGACCGACTCGAAGAGTTCGTCGTCGAGGAGCCGCTGCCTTCCACCCCCGCCGGCCTGTTCACTCTGGCGTCCTACGCTTCCGCGCTCGGCTGGCTCACCGAGTCCCTCGCCGAGCTGACCGCCTCCGTCGACCAGATCTGCACGCGCGTCGGCATGCCCGCCGAGCCGCCGGACCCGGCCTTCGCCGCGCCCTCGCCAACGGACCAGGACGACGAGTTCGACTTCGCGTTCAGCGCACTGGAGTTGGCCGCCATCCGCACAGCCGCCAAGGCTGCCGACCTCAGCCCCGGCCACTACGTCGAGGTGCTCTCTCGGTCCCTGCTCGCCGCCTCCCGGATCACCGACGCCTGCATGGAGATCTCCAGCGGCCTCCTCGAAGACGCCGCGTACGTCCTCAGTGAGGCAACCGATCACGTCCGAATTGGCGAGGGCCCCGACAGCCTGCCCACCCTGGTGCGCTCCCTGCTCACCCGGATGGACGCTGCCGAATGAACCCCCACGACAGGGCGAAGCGGCCCGGCGCGCACCTGGTCGCCGAGAAGTTCTGCGTCGAGGCCCCTTGGCGCTGAGCGACGACCGTCCACCCCGCGACCCGCGTTCCCCCGCCGGCCCGACCGCCAAGCCCTCCTGCTCCCGCTCCCGCTCCCACTGAAATCCTCAGGAGGAAGACCCCCATGTCCACCGTGATCTACACCCGCCACCTGGTCGAGCACCGGTACGGCCGACCGCTGGAGGACCTCCAGCGCCACAGCGCGCATGGCGGTTCGGGAGATCCCGTTCTGCCCATCGTGCTGCGGCGGCTCGACGGCCTGGCCACTACGAACGCCCATGCCCGTGCCGCCCGCCGCAATCTCGACGCGGCCTGGCAGCGCTGCCGCTCCGGCCAACACGCCCTCGACGACCTCGTGCTGCGGTACGCGGCCGAAGTCGTGGACCTCGAACGCCGCGAGCAGTCGGAAGCCGAGGCAGTCTGGGACCTGCTGGACGTCCGCCTCCTCCTGGACCAGCCTGCCGCCCGCCGGCCTTCGACCGCCCGGCGAACCGGCCCCGCGCCGGGCGATGAGGACCTCATAGCCGTAGCCCGCCAGGTCGCCGCCCGTCTGCCCCGGCTCAACCGCGAAGCCCTGCGACAGGGCCTACGCGCCCGCGGCATCCACGTCAGCAACCGCCGCCTCGGCACGGTGCTCCAGCGTCTCCGCGCCGAGCGTGACCTCCACTGATCCGCACCCCGCCGCCCGATTCCCCAACGCCCTAACGGAGTTACCGCCATGTCCACCCCCACACAACCCGCAACCTCCCAGATCGGCTCCGTCGACGCCCAGCGCGTCGAGGACGCACTGTCCCTCATAGCGCCGAAGTGGACCACCTGGTCGGCACAGACCATGGCCCAGCATGGCGGCCCCATGCGTGTGCGTGATGTCGCCGCCCGCCTCCCCTTCGTCAGCGAGCAGTTCGTCGGCAAGCGGCTGGCCCAGATGCACGATGACGGGCTGGTGATCCGAGCCGGTGATCGCCACGGTGCCCCGTACCAGCTCAGTGGGTTCGGCAACTCCCTGTCCTCGGTACACCGTGCGCTGTCCGACTGGTCCCACGCGCACCTGTCGCTCGGCAAGGTGGCCGGTGCCGAGCGCGTCGAGGACGCCGTGCGCCGGCTGCACCTTCGCCACTCGACCGCCGTGATCCAGGTCCTCGACGCGGGCGGGCCCATGCGGTTCGTCCACATCGCCGAACAGGCAGGACTGGACAACAGCTTCACCCGGCAGCGCCTGATCCGGCTTCAGCTCGACGGCCTGGTCACCCGCACCGGACCGCGCCACGGCGATCCGTACGTCCTGACCGCAGCCGGGCGGGCGCTCGGCCCGGTCTACGCAGCCGTCGAGCACTGGAGCAACCCCGTCGCCGCACCGCGTCCCGCCCCTGTCCGGGTCGCGGCGGCCACGCGCACCCACACGGGCACCCCGCCGGGGTCGGACGGCATCCGTACCTCAGCGGCCCTGCGGCGGAGCACCGCCGCGCCCAGCTCCCTGTTCAGCCACGCCCCGCAGCCACAACCGCGGGTGCCGGTGGCCGTGGCCGCTCAGTCGGCCTCCTCCTGGGGCCGGTGATCCGGGTGGCGCTGAGAGTCAGCCGCTTCACGCCGTTGCCACGGCGCCCCCGTGCAGTCCAGCCGTTCGTTCCTCCGCGCACGCGGGCGCGTTCCCCTCCTACACCTCGGAGTCCCGACTGTGAACACCCCAGCCCTACGACCAGCATCCCTATCAAGAGGTACTGGTCAGCCCCATGTACCTGGCCGGCTCCAACGGGACCGGGGACGCCGGCTTCGCCCCTGTCAGTCACTGGCCGCACCACTATCTCGACGAGGGCCCCTGCCAGCTCCTCGTCACCTCGCCCGACCAGCGAATACGGATCGGCTGGTTCGGCGACGACTTCGAACTGTGGAAGATCACCGCCGCCGAGGACGCCGTCTCCGCACCCCGCTGGACGGCAACCTTCAACCACGTCACCCCGGCCGAGATCGTCGCCGGGCTCACCAGCGCTCTGGCCCGCGACTACGCCGAAGCCGAGGCCACCGAAGGCAACGCGCGCTTCTTGACGAGCCCGTCGTTGTACTGGGCTGGTGCCGTCCGGCCGCTGACCAATGCCGGCTGGACCACCGACGGGGCGGCCGAGCGCGGCACTGTCGAGATCATCGCCCCCGACGGACAAGCAGGCATTCTGATCGACAACCGCCTCTCTGACTGGGACGACGAAACCGTCAGGCTGTGGGCCGGTCCTCCGGGTTGGGGCACGCGCGCGGAAGCGGTCTTCACAGCCCGCACCCCGACCCACCTGGTCGCGGCGACCGCAGCCGCCATGTCGGACTCAGCCCCGGCGATTCGTGAGCGGCACCAGATCAACCGCAAGGTGGAGCACCTGGTCACGCTGGCTCCGGTCGGCCAAGCCGCCGATCCTCAGATCTCTCGTGCTCCGACCCCACTCGACGTGCGCCGCACCGCTGTCGCCCAGGCCGTCCACCGCGCCGCACGCGCCCCTCAGACAGCAGCCGACCTCCGCGTGGTGGCCGCTCGCAGTCGCACCGCGACTTCGGCACAGAATCTGTCGGGCAACCCCGCACACGCAGCCGCGGCCAGGCCGCCGGCCAGCCCGTCGGCCCCACGGCACAGCCGCTGACTCCCGCCCCCAGCCCCTCCGAGACGTCGCCTCTGACCGAAGCAGCACCTCCGAATACCGGGAGTTCCGCCATGCCCGACGCCACCGCACTCGACCAGGCCGACGCGATGATCGAGAAAGCCTGGGGCCGCCCCATCGAGGCGCTGGAAACCCTCGCGGTTCGCCGCCCCGTCGAGGATCCGCTCCTGCGCTCGGCGATGCATATCCGTTCGAGCCTCGTCGTCTCGAACAACGCGGTCGCCGTCCACCAGGACCGTCTGCACGCCATCACCCGGCCCGATCATGTGCCGGCCTTCCACGACCTGGAGCGGATCACCAGCTCGGCGGTGGACCTGCGCGTCGCGCAGGCCGAAAGCCGCATAGCCCTGCAGGCGATCAGCCACGTGATCGAGGCCCGCGAAGCCGCCGTGACCACGGACCGGGCACCGTCGCTCAGCCTGGCCCAGGCCGCTGTCGCCCGCTCCGCGCACGCGCCACGTACCCTGGGCCAACCACCGGACCAGCCCGCCCCGTCGGCCGCTGTCCGCCCCACGGTGGCCACGACCGGGCCCGGACGGTAACCGGTCAGCGGGAGTCTTCGTCGCGATGGGCCGCGCCGGACCAGGAGTCCATCGCGCGGGCCAGCTCCACCAACGTCAGCTCGACGCGCCGCCCATCCGCGATCCGACGCTCCACCACGGCTTCCCCGCCACGCTGCCTCCCGGCCTGGATGCCCACGGCCCACTGCCTGTCGGCCACCATCGTTATGTCGCCCACCGTCCACGGCCGTCCGGCGCCACGGATCTTGCGCTCCAGCCCGGCACCGTCCCAGTGTCTGCTCGACTCCGCCATGGCCTGCCCCTTCTGCTCCGTACGGCCCCGCGCCGCAACCCGGTTACGACAACCGGTCGCGCCGATCCATTCCCCGGCCCGCCGGCCTCCGCTCTCCTCGACGGCCAGTTCGCCCACGGCAGACCTCACCTTCCGGGAAACAACTACGTACTTCGGCACACCGCATGTCAACGTACGGACGTCGGGAAAACCCGCAGGTCAACGAAGGGACGCCCACTCGTGAACGCCTCCAGCACCCTCCTGCCAGCCGTCGTCCGCCCCGCCGTGGAGGAACGCGCCTGGCTCTCCAGCGACCACTGTGCGAGCCCGGTCCTCGAACTGCTCGGCGGGCTCGGCTGGGCGATCGTCGACACCCCGGAGGCCAACGTGCACTGCACCAGCCCGGACGGCCACGTCTACGTCGGCTGGCTCCCCGAGGACACCACCGCTTGGAAGCGCGGCATCGTCTGGCAGGTCCGGGTCCACCCCTCCGACGCCGAGCCCTGGATCCAGGAGTTCGGCCCCGACACCCCTTCCGAGGGCGTGGCCGGTTTCCTCGCCGCGCTCATCGCCGCACTTCCCCGGACCTCTCAGTAACGACGGCCAGACCGCCGCACTGCCGTCCGGCCCGACCTCGCGAAGGAGTCATCGTGGCCCGCATGCTCGGCGCTACCCGCCCCAACTACCGCCGGACCTGCCGATACCCACGGAAAGGCTGCACTTGCTACCTCTACCCCTCCACCATCGGATCGAAGGCGAAGGTCCTGCGCCGCCGCGCACAACGGCACGCAGAGAAGCGACGACTCCGCACCTTCTGACCTCGTCAAGCAAGCCCCCCACCAGCGCAGACCCGTTGCACATGTGCACGGTGACCTGCTCCGCCTCGACGCCTGGTGACCATCCACCAGCCGCACCGCTTCACCCTCTATCTCGCTCTCGGAGATCTCCCGTGCCCCAGTGCCTAACCGTCGGCCACCTGCTCCGTCAACTTCAGAACCTCGACCCCGACCTGCCGATCCGCCTGGCCGTCAACCCCGACTGGCCCTTCGCCCACTACCTCGGCACCGACGTCGTCGTGGGCGACGGCGTGGCGTTCATCGCCGAAAACGGCCAGGAGGGCTACCTCCCGGCCTCGGTCCGCAACGCCCTCGCCTGGGCCTGACCCTCCGTACGGACCTGTCGAGGAGGCCCCGATCTCACCGCGACCCCAACCTTCCACCGCCCACCCGCTGCACGCCCTCGCCGTGCGGCCCATGCCTCCGGGAGTGCGCGGCGCACTGGTCCAGCGCGTCTCCGCCCTCCCGGAGGGACCGCTTGACATCTCCTGGCTTCCGGCGGGCACCCCTGAACTCCCGCTCGGTCGTATCCGCCTGCACTGGGAGCCCGTCTCCCGCGCGGGCTGGGACGTCACTGCCCACCTCGGCCTGGCCACCACCGAGGTCCTCCTCGCCTCCTGGCCCGCCGCCCCCGACGACTGGCCGCGCCTGGTCCGCCCCACCATCCACGAGGTGACCGGCCTGTGCGCCGCCCTCGCGGTCGCCACCAGCGCCCTGGACCTCTCCAACCGCCTCGCCGGGGTATGACCGCAACCGCGCTGGAGGCCCGCCACCTGGCAGGGCTGGCAGCCGGTCGGCCGAGGGTCCCGCAGCGACCCGCCCGACCCGACGGCACCGCATCCGACTGACCGGCAGTCGGTCCCGCCCATAGGCTGCGGCCATGACGACCGACTCGCCGATGCCGTCCCCACCGTTCCCCTCGCCCGACAGCGCCGTACTCCGGCTGATTGTCGGCAACGCCATCGCGGCGGTCCGCAGCGGCGGAGCCTCGGTGGAGGAGGTGATCCTCCACGCAGCCGTCCACGGTTGGTACGAGGGCCACGTCCAGGGCGAGGACAACTGCCTCGGCTGCGACTTCCGGGGCGAGCTACCCAGGTACGGCAACCGCGGCTGAGCGTGGCCGGATCCGTTCACTCCTGCTCTTCGTGCTCGACAACAAGAGGGTCGTTCCGTGGCGCGCCATGGGCCCTGGGAGCGTGGACGGCATAGCCCACAACCAGCGGGCACGCACGCCCGTGTAGGCGCGCGTCCTTCCCCCAGCGCCGGTGGGCGTACGAGGATGACCAAGTGGGCGTCGGAGCCACGTGACCTGTGGCAAGCTCATCCCCTTGGGGGAGAGGGACAGCTGATGACCCATTACCAATGCGGATCGTGCTCGTTTCAGAGCGACCATCTCGGCGAGACTGAACAGCACTCGCAGCAGACGGGCCACGTTTGCATCGGCAAGGACGGTGCCGGGCCGGCCGGAGGTAAGTTCGGCAAAGCCAAGGTCCTGGTCAAGGCCGGCGTCGGCGTTCTGGCCACCACCGCCATCGGGGTCCTCGCCTGGAAGTACAGGGGACTTCAGGAAGAGCACGAAGGGCTTCAGGAAGAGCACGAGGAACTCCAGACGAAGCACGAGGGGCTCCTGTCCATAGCTGCCGGACTGGTCACGCAGTTGGCGGAGTCGACGGCGGAGAAGGAGAGTCTGAAGTCGGAAAACGACTACCTGAAGTCAGCCACCGGTGCCTCGAAGACGCTCAAGAGCTACGACTGCTGAGTGAGGGCTTACCTCGGATGGTGCCACTGGGTGGACGGGTGCCCCCAGTGCTCGATGCCGTTGAAAGGTCGAGTGGGTTGTGATCTCGTGGCCCCCCGGTCGGGGAGGGACGGCGGCCACGAGATCACAACCCCGCACAGACCCTAGGAGGGCCTGTCTGTCCGTTCTTGGAACTCTGCGAGGGCGGATGCTGGCCCAGCCGCCACGGCGGCCTGGTAGCGCTCCTCCACCAGGTCGACGAACGTACGGTCACGGCGATCACCCGCGCTCATGGTGCGGCGCCATCCAGGCCCTTCGCGCTCCCACTGTTCGCGCGCGATCTCGCCGCGGAAGTGGCTGTCGAGCTTCACGGCGAGCTTCTGAGCGGGTAAGTGACCGATGCGGAAGCGCTGCAGCAACTCGCCGAGAGCAAGGGACGTGATCAAGTGCTGCTGGTGCCTCTTCAAGGAGACCGGCGCGGTGGGCGGTGACCACGCTTGGAGCAGATCCGGGTTGCTCAGCGCAAGCGCCGCGAGTTGGAGGTGGCTATCCCTGATGGCCTGCTCGTTGCTCGTACGGGCCTGGCGAACCTGGTAGAGGAGCGAGAGTGCCACGCCGGCAAGGGCTACGGCCGAGAACACGACAGAGACGGCCCCGTACGTCTGACTGACGTCACTGAGCTTTCCCCAGTCCGTGCCTGGGGGAGCCATCGCGGCCAGCAGGAACGGGGTGAACGCGATCAGTCCTATCACCCCGAGTCCGAGTAGGCCGTACGCTAGGCCCGTCGAAAGCCTCCGGGCGCGTTGAGTGCTGCCCCTGCCGGTCGTCACATGTCCCCCTGGATACCCGATTGGCGACGCTCGCCGACCAGGATGAAGCTGGCTCCGACCCGCGACAAGTAGGCCCGGCGAGCCAGCCAGGGAGCTGACGATCAATAACTCCTCCGTTTCTGTGGCCCTGTTGGTCCGTAGGGTGCGGGTGTTACGGAGGGGTTGAAGCGGGACCGTAGGCGCGCACGCGAACAACGAGATCAAGGGGTTGTTGATCGACCGCTCCCTGCCGTGATCAAGCTCGGAAGCTGCGCAAGAGAGTCACCCGTGAAGTACGAGCTAGATTCCGGTGCCCGCGGCTCGGCCAAGCGCTCGTGCCACCCGCCGCACCAGTGTGGTGGGCTTCAGGTTCCGTTCCACCCTGAGCAGGTAGCTGACCGGAGAGCCAGCGAGCTGAGCGTCGCGTGCCTCGGCCGTGGCCTGGCGCAGGGTTGCGGCGGCGATCGCGAGACTCCCTCCGGCGATCGGCACGTTGCCTGCCCAGCCGCTTGCCGCCGCAGCGAGGGCGGGCACTTCGAACTTGTAGTTCAGCGCGCTGTAGAAGGTTTTGAGGTTGAGGCCGCTCATAGCCTTGCGCAGGTCCTCAAGTGGCTGGGCGATGCTCTCGTCGACTGTCATCCGAAGGTGGTGTTCGAAGGCTGCGCGGTCTTCGATGCCGCCCACCTGCTCCCGCAGGTCTGCCGCAGCCTTGTCGACTGCTTGCCTGAAGGCACTGAATTCTGCCTTGTAGTCGTTCCGCAGTTGGATGATCTTCGCCACCGGCACCGAGCGCAGGCCGTCCGGGAGGACGCACTGCACGGCCATCAGCCCAAGTCGCGTTGTCTCATCGGAGCTTGCCGGTCGGGGCGGCTCGCCCAACATGGCAGCAGCGATCCGGTCGCTGTCCCAGCCGTCCGTGGCGCTGTGGGACGCGACCTGGTCGGTGATCGGGGCGTAGCACGTACGGCGGGCCAGCTCCTCGGTGAGTACACACTTGTAGATCCAGGCCAGGACCGGGTCCATGGCCAGCCATGTCACGGACGCGGATCGGGCGATGCGCGACCGCATGGCCGGCACGGCGAGACCGGCGCCGCGTAGGGCGTCGACAAGCCCTGGCTCGACCTCGTGCGGGTAGAGGCCGGCGAGGGGGCGTTCGTCGCGCGGAAGCGTTCGCAGGTCGTCGGGCGAGGTCGGCTCGGCGTTGATGATCCGCTGTCCCATCATCAACGGCTCGGGCCGGTTCCTCTGTTGCGTGTGGAAGGGTCGGGTGTCGGCAGTTGCCAGAAAGCGCTGCCGCAGTTCGGCGCCGTGGTCCTCGACGGCCTTCAGGAAGGCGGGGGCGACAGCGGCTGCGGCTTCCCTGGGGTCCATGTCGGTGAGGAAGTTGTCCAGCCCGTCGCGCAGGGCCTTGACCAGGTCCGGGTCGCTGACAGGAAATCCGCGTGGGACGACTCGGGCCAGGCCCGGCCAGTAAAGGGCGGCGGCCTTGATCCACTGCTCCTTGCGGAAGTGCACGTACGGGTAGTAGAGGCCGATCCGCTGCACTGCTGCCCTTTCACCACGTCCTGTCGGCCTCGCCGGATGCGTCCGGGGGCCGACAGCATGCTACGCAAGCGGTGTTCGCTCCTAGTGCATAGAGCGGAACCGCGCTGCTCTACTCCAGGTAGGTGTCGGCGAAGGCGCCGTCGAAGCCGAGTGCGATCAGGCCCTGTTCGACGCTGGGGTAGGTCGTCCCGTCCGGGATGGCGATCACGGCGTCGAAGTCGGCGCGGCTGATCTCGGGCTCGAGCCACTGGTTGCCGCAGCGGCAGCGGACCCAGACGTTGCGGCCGTGGTTGATGAGCAGCCAGTCGCGCCGGGCCCGGCAAGCCGAGCACATCACGGGGATCCCGCGCAGGGAAAGCGCCGGCGGGTGGCTGAGGCAGCGCGTTGCGCCGGGTCCGCTGGGCGGCTGCGTCTCGTACTGGAGTTGCGACAGCGGATCGCGTCCGGCGGGGGCGGCGGGCAGGACGGGGGTCGGCTCTACGTGGTGGTCGGTCGTTCTTAGCACGAGCGTCATCTCCCGGTCGAGGGCCTTCTCTTCATCCGTAACAGCCGGTGGAGCCGGTTGTCCAGACGTTTCGCGTGGTCCGGCAGGCAAGTGGCGGGCCTGCCGGACCACTGGTCAGCGGCGCGGCGGGCGACTGCCCGGGCCCGGTGCGGCGGGCCTGGGCGCGGCCGAAGGTGCGGGCCGGACGCCAGCCTGGTTGGCGGGAGCCGGGGCGCGGCCGGTGCCGGCCTGCGGACGTCGAGCGTCCTCGCCGGGGTGGGCGGGGAGCTGGGCGAGGCGGCGCAGTCGCCAGACGAGGACGTCGTTCACGTCCTCGGCCGTGTCGAGTTCGCGGATGGCGACGGCCTCCTGCAGGAGGGCCTCGGGGTCGTGGCCTGCCTGCTCGGCTTGGGCCAGGGTGGCGGCTAGGGCATCGTTCTTCGTGTTCGTGCCGGGGCGGGTGCCATTCTCGGGCAGTGCGGCGCGGATGGTGGTCTCGTAGGTGCGGCGCTGGGCTTCGGGCAAGGCTCGTCCCTGCTCGCGCAGGGTCTGCATGGGTGCGGCGGCGGCTTGGTGGTAGGCGGCGCGAAGGTGCTCGGCGGCCTGCCGGGAGGCTTCGGCCTGCTGGGCGTGACCGCGTGCGGAGTGCCAGCGTGCTGCGGCCAGCGCCACCAGGACCAGGGTGGAGACGAGCATGGCTGTGGTGCCGCCGTCTTCTCCTTGGCCGAGCGCGCCGCCGGCCTGGATGATGCCCCGGGCCGCGGAGCGGATCGCCCGGGTGTCGGCGCGTTCGGCTCGGATGTGGCTGCGGGTGGCGCGTTCGAAGGAGCGAGCGGCGGCGCTCAGTTCGGCTCGTGTGGCGGCCGGAGAGGTCTGGGCGACGGCGTCGAGGAGTTCGCCGACTCCGACGAGTTGGGCTGCGGCTTCGTCGTCGTCGGTGTCCAGGAGGACTGCGGCGCGCTCGGCGATCCCCGTGGCGGTGCGTCGCCCCCTCGCGGGCAACGACCAGTCCGAGCGGCTGCTGTCGGCTTCCGGCAGCGGGCTCGTGTCGGGGGTTCCGTCGGCGAGGCGGCGCTGGATCTTGGGATAGGAGAGGTCGGGGGCCAGGGTCGATCCCGCGAACCAGACCGGCTCGCGGTCGCGGTTGCGGTCGCCGGGCAGCGCGACCGTGTAGCCGAGGACGTCACCGGACGGGGCGTGCCGGAGCCTTACGCGCAGGCCCGCTTCACGAAGGCGGGTGAAGAACTCGGCTTCGCTGGCGGCTCCGGCGACGGCCTGGCGGACGGCTTCGCGAAGCGTTTCGCGCGGTGTCTCGGGTCGGCCGGTCCGCTCGGCTTTGAAGCGCTCGGCGCTGGTGGGCGTCTTGGCCCCGGTGCCGTCGCCGGGCTTGAGCCGACGCAGGCCCATCTCCTGTTCGATGCGACGGCATTCGGCCTGTGCCTTCTTGAAGTCGTAGTTCATCCTCGGGCGGCGCAGGTCGCCTCGGACCATGGTGGCCAGGATGTGGATATGGTCGTCGGCGTGGCGCACCGCGACCCAGCGGCAGCCGTCAGGATCGCCTTCGGGGGCGAGGTTGACCGCGTGGACCAGGCGGCGGGCGACGGTGTTCCACTCGTCGTCGGTCAGGGTCCGGTCGCGGGGGTCGGTACGCACCGAGCAGTGCCAGACGTGATGGGCCGGCGCCTTGTCGCCGGCCTGCTTGACCCGCAGGTCCAGGGCTGCGGCGAGCCGGGCCAGGGTGACCTTGGGATCCGGGTCGGGGCTGGTGTCACGTCCGGGGTCGGGGGCGAAGCCGTCCCAACTGCCGACGAGGTGGGGGTCGGTGTGCTCGTCGCGCTTGCCGGGGCCGTACAGGTAGACGAGCAGGCCGTGGGTGCGCGAGCCTCGTCGGATCTTGGGGACCATCAGAGGCGCTTCTCCACCAGAGTGTCGGCCGCGTTGTCTACGCGGGCCAGGACGCGGTTCACGGTCGTCAGGGCGCGGTCGAGTTCGCCGGGGCGGGGCTGTCCTCCGGCGTTGTAGACGAAGGCGATCTGGTTGATGTTGTTGCCGACACGGGAGATGGCGGTGCGCAGGGCGACCAGCTCGTCGATGGCGGCGTCGAGCTGTTCGTTGGTGTGCACGGTGGTCGAACCGCGGGCGACGGCGAGGCCGGCGGCGGCGAGGAATCGGGCGACGGTGACGGCGCGCTGCTTGGCGGCGGCGGCGATCTCGGTCTTCTCGGTGTCGGACAGGCGGGTGGTCGTCTTGTGGGTGCGCTGGCTCGGGTTGCGGGTGCGGCGGCGTGGCTTTCGGTCGGGGAACGCAGGTTGGCTCGGGCTCTGCTGCTCGCGCGGCGCGCGGTCGTCTGCTTCTCCTCCCACGACAGGCGCCCCCTGGTGCCGGGAGTCCGGCTGGTCACCGTGCGCCCTCGCTCGGGGACCAGCCGGACTTCCCCCGCCCTCCTGGGCGGGGGCAAGTGCATACGACGGGCCGTAGGACCGTCGTATGCGACAACTTGCTCCGCCTGGAGCCGAGTTGGAGTCACGCGGCGGTCCGGAGGTGCTGGCCGTCGGGTCGTTGGCGGTCACCGGCCCGTCTCCGCGTCCTGCTGGTGGATGTCGCGGACGATGTCCTCGATCCAGTCCATGGCGAGGACCGGGTGGTGCAGGGTCCAGGGGCGGCTGTGTCGATGTCGTTGCACGGTCCAGGCGTTGTCGGGACCGGATTCGGCGCGGTGGAGGTGGCCGCGCTGATGCAGGACGGTCAGCCAGGTGTCCACCTCGGCGGGTGTCGCGGGTTTCGTGCGCATGGCGGTGCTCTCCGGTTCACGGGAGGACGTCGTGGGGCGGGCCGTCCGGGGCGGGTGACCGGCCGAGGTGTCCGACCCGGTCACCCGCCCCATGGGTGTGCGGTCAGTTCCGGGGGGTGGTGACCGACTGTCCGTGCTGCTGGCGGAGCTGGACCATCAGGGCGGTCAGCGTGTCGCTGGACAGCGGGATCTGCTGACCGCGGATCGCCTGGGCGACCACCTTGCGGGTCAGTTTGTCCTCGGCCCTGACCGCTGACCGGGCGATCTCCAGCAGCTCCTCGGTGTCCGGGTCAGGTCGCCGGCCACCGGTCGCCCGGGGGGTGCCGTCAGTGACCGGTGCCGGAGTGACCGGCCGGTCGTTAACCGGCGAGAGGTTGTTCGGGTAACCAGTGACCGGCTCGGTGACGGTCTGTCGGTCACTGACCGCCGGGGTGGTGTCCGGCTGTCCGCCCAGGTCAGCGGCCTTGGGCTCCCAGCCATGGTGACCAGTGTCCGGACTGCCGCTGTCCGCCGGGGTACTGTCCCCGCTCGGTGTCCGGGCATCCGGGGTTTGCTTCTCCAGAGACAGGCGGGGCCGGTCGGTCAGGGCGGTGACCGGCTGTCCGGCGCCGACCTGACCGGGCTGCGGCTGCTGCTGACCGGCCCGGTCAGTCCGAGTGACCGCGATGCGCTCGGGCTGACTGGGGTGACCGGCCTGACCGAGGTCATCGCGGTCACCTCGGTCACTGTCCTTGACCGGCCCCCGGGCGATGAGGATGTACAGGTGCACCGCACCGGCCAGGGCCAGCGGGGCGATGGTGGACAGCACCGCGACCACTGCGTCTCCGAGCCGCAGGCCGGTGGCCGAGGTGTGCTCTTCGTTGAGCCTGACCGCGTGCAGCGCGTTGGCCCAGATGCTGGCGGCGGTGGCCGTGCCGAAGAGCGTCCACACGTAGAACCGGGCTCGCAGGGGGGCGTTGCGCAGGACCAGCAGGGCACGGATGCCGTACGCGATGAACCCGTCGATCACCAAGGGGAAGAGGTAGGTCAGCAGACCCCGCACGTGGATGGCGACGGCCATCTGCTGCAGGGCATCGTAGGACAGGGCGCATCCTGCGCCGCCGAGGGCTATGACGACCGCGCGGTCCCAGCCGGTGACGTGCGCCGTACTTGGCGCGCTCGCGATACTCACGCCGCCGTCCCGAAGTCGTCGCGGCCCAGGTGCTTGCCGTCGGTCTCAGGGGGTGAGGCGGTCTTCGTGTTCTTCTCCAGGTCGCGGTTGCGCAGGGCTCGGCGGGTCTCGCGGTAGAGCTTCTGGGCGTGCTCCTCGCTGATCTTCAGGAGCCAGGCCAGGCGTTGTTCGGTGATGCCGTGGCGGTAGGCGGCGCGCACGACCGCGCGGCGCTCGGCCTTGGTGAGGTGCACGTCGCGTCCGGCGATGGTGGCGTTGACCCGGCTGTAGTCGAGGCGGCTGGCGAGTTTCCCGTGCAGCGGCTCGCGCTCCTCCTCGGTCATCCCGCCCCGGATGCCGTGGGTGTCGCCGCCTTCCAGGGCGGCGTCCAGGCAGGTGCGGCGGACCGGGCACTGGCCGCACAGCGCCTTGGCTGCTGTGATCTTGACGGTCTCGTCGGGCTCGGGGAAGAAGATTTCGGGGTCCACCGGGTTGTACTCGGTGCTCTGGCAGACGGCCTGGTCCTGCCAGGTGTGGTCACCGAGCGAGCGGTGGCGGGCAGGGCTGATCGTCGTGGTGGTCATGCGGGTTGCTCCGATCGCTCTCCGCGCGCAGGGGCGTCGGCGGAGGGGTGCGCTTGGTCGGGAGGTGCATGGGGCGGCGCGCTGGAGGCGCGGCCCGGCGGTACGGCCGGCGGTGGGTCAGGCGGCGGGGCGGTGGCGTCTGCGGTCGACCGGCTCGAACTCGACCCGGGTGGTCATCTGCGCGAGCCGGGAGGTGACGCGGTCGCCGAGGTAGCCCCGGAGGTCCTTGATCGCCAGGTTGGTGGTGATCAGCGTCGGGAGCATGTGGTTGTACCGGCGGTTGATCAACCGGTAGGTGACTTCCTCGACCCACTCGGACGCCTTCGCCGCGCCGAGGTCGTCGATGATCAGCAGTGGGCACCGGCTGACCGCCGCCAGCTCCTGCTCACTGTCCACCCCGGGGCGAGGGCGCAGGTCGGCGTACAGGTCGGCGGCCGTGGTCGCGCGCCACCGCACGCCCACTCCGGTCTGCACCAGCTGTCGGACCGCCCCGTACGCCTGGTGCGTCTTGCCCGCGCCGACCACCCCGGCCATCAGCAGGCTCGGGCCGGTGGTGACCTGCCGCCGGGCTCCCCGGCTGGGGGCGACGGCCTGCTGGGCGACGTCCCGCGCCCAGGCCAGGACCTGCGGGTGGTCGGCGACCGCGCCCTGGTAGCGCGGGGGCATTCGTGGCCAGCAGGGCGTCCAGCGGGGAGAAGGGTTCGGGCTCGTCGGCCAGGGCAGCGACGGCGGCCGGGTCGATGTTGCGGGCGGCCAGGATCCGGGCCATCCGGTCCAGGGTGCCTGCGCCGCTGAGGGTCTGCGGGTCGCGGGTGTGGGTGCGCATCACAGCTCCTCGGCGTAGGCGGCGGCAGCGTCGACGGGGTTGGTCCACGCCTGGTGAGCGGGCACGTTAGGCCGGATTCCCGGCCGCGCCAAACCGGCCGTTCGTGCGTTCATGGCGTCGTTGACCAGGCTCGGCAGGCGGCTGGGGTGGCCCTGTATCTCCGCGAAGCGCTTCAGTCCGGCGCGGACGTGCTCCGGGGCGATCCCCTCGCCGAGGAGCTTCTTGGCGATGCGGCCGAGGTGTCCGATCACGTCGCTGGGCGGACGCTCGTCGCACGCGGCGACGTACTCGCCGATCAGGTCGCTGACCGAGACGGTGGTGGCGGGCGCTGTGCGCCCCGTAGGGAATGAAGATCCAGGATCCAAGATCCTTGATCCAGGCGCCGAGCCCTCTCCGAGACTTCGGGGAGGCTTCGGGGAACCTTCGGCGAATGCCACCTGACCTGCAGCTTTCTTGTCACCGCGATCAGGGGTCCCGGCGAGGCCGACCAAGGGGTCCTGCCGGGCGGCCGGGGCCCCGCTTCGGGGTATGGGAGGTGTCGGAGCGGGCTGCGTGGGCGGGTCGAGGGTTCGGGGAGCGTTCGCCGAAGTCTCGGCGACTTCTCGGGTAGGGGTGGGCGACGCTTCGGGGTGTCGGGTGCAGGTCCCCTTGCAGGGACCGCACCGGTCCGCCGCGTGGTGCTGCGGGCAGGAGGGCAGTCGGGACTGGCTGGGCTTGTCGATCTTCTGGTGCTCGGACCAGGTCACGACGTGGAGGTAGCGGCGGCCGTCACAGCCGGTGTATCGGCAGAGCAGGCCGGCGTTGGCAAGCTGCTGGAGGTCGTCCTCGACGTGGACCGAGGTGTGCTCGGCCCGCAGGGGCCAGAGCAACCCCGCGATGATCGCGGCGTTGTCGCGATGGCGGCCGTGGTCGTCGGCCTGGGTGAGGAGGCCGAAGAACGTCCGCTCCGCCTCGACGCTCACCTCGGCGAGCGACTCGGAGAAGAACGCCTCCGGCTTGATGGTCCGGATCCGTGCCATGTCAGCGGCCCCGACCGACGAGGTCGCTGCGGGTGAGGGTCGCGGTGGCGAGGTCGAAGGTATGAGGGCGGGTCCAGTTCACGTCCGGCCAGACCCGCATGATCCAGCGTGCCGCGACCCTGGCGGTCGTCCGGCTCAGCTCGACCGTTGCCCCGCCCGCGTCCTTGGCGATGGTGTGGGGGTGGGGCCACGTCTGGGCGGGGTCGGTGAGGCTGACACGGATGGTGGCCGCACCGGGGATCATGTCGGCGAGCTGGGCCGCAAGGCGGTGCTGGCGAGCCGTGTCCGGGCATGCCGGCGTTTCGCTCGGCGTGGCGAGCATGCGATACTCCGTTGTTCGTAGGAGTGCGGTGCGGCGGTTCTCGTGCAAAAGCCCCGCCGCCCGCGAGATGTGAATCGGTGCCCTTCGGAGCGCCGGCCCGGCGCTTGGGAGTTGGTAGCTCCCGGGCGCCGGTTTCATGTGCGGCTCGCACTGCGGCCTCACGGCCCTCTGAGCGGCGGCGTTCGCACCCGCTTCCCCCCTTCGCTTCGGTCTGCTCCTCGGAGGCCACAGCCTCCCTATTCGCGCCAGTCGATGGCGACGCGACGACACTAGACCAGCAAATATGGATCACGTCAACTGAGGAGAATGGAACGACCGCAGCAGGACGTGTATCGTCCACAGCAGTCGATACAACAAGAAACCAAGCGAGCTACCGAAGGACCCCGAAATGAGCGACGGAGCGCCCGCCGAGCCGCGCACCCTCGCGCAGAAGCTCGACCATCTCTTCAAGACGGTCCACCCGAAGAGCCGCGGTGAGTACACCTACGAAGAGGTGGCGCAAGCGATCCAGGAATCAGGGGGGCCAACCATCTCGGCGAGTTACATCTGGACCCTTCGGAAGGGCAAGAAGGACAACCCGACCATGAAGCACCTGGAGGCTCTCGCCGGCTTCTTCGGTGTCGCCCCCGCCTACTTCTTCAGCGACGAGTCGTCCGAGCGGATTGCCGCCCAGCTGGAACTGATCGAGACCATACGAGACAACGATGTGGTCGAGGTCGCCACCAGGGCCTCCGGCCTGTCGGTGGAGACCCTCAAGACGATCAAGGGTTTCATTGAGCGGGCCCGCCAACTGGAGGGACTGACCGACAGCGAGGCGTCCGGCCAGTGAACCCGCGGCGACGCCGGGATGTCGGTATACAATCCGACAGAAGGTGTGACGCAGGTCACCCACGCGGGTCCACTTACGCAGTTCGCGGAGCCATCCACGCGCACGGCCGCCCAATTCAGCCTTGATCAAGTGACGTCGAATCAGGCCCATTTCTTGATCGTCGCGGCGTTGAGCATGGTTTGAGCATGCTCCCGGCATATTCCCTTGAAGGTTGCCGTATCGTTCCCGTGCCGGAATGTTGGATTCCGGGGCGGCCTCTGCCGCAGACACGTACAGCGCCACCTGCGGAGCCGAGTTGTCGTTGCGTAGCCGAAGACAGCAACCGGACGACGGACGTCAGGACCGCCCGGACATCGGGGATGTGCTCGCGTCAATCGACATCCCGGACCCGTTCGACATCCAGGTCCTCTGCGACCGGATCGCTGCACAGCGCGGTCGTCCGCTCCATCTGCACAGTGTCCCCGGCGTCTCCGGCACCGACGCCCCGTGCGGGGTATGGATCGCCACCGAGAAGGCCGACCACATCTTCCACGAGGCGGCGACCAGCCCGCTCCACCAAGACCACATCATCCTGCACGAGATCGGTCACATGCTCCTGGGCCACCGGTCGATCCTCGACGGCGTCCAGGCAGACGGCGGCGGCCTGTTCCCGGACATCGACCCTGCCACCGTGGTCAGTCTCCTCACCAGGGCCAGCTACGGCACCGAGGACGAACGGGACGCCGAACGCCTCGCAGGACTGATCGCCGGCAGAGCCGCAGCCTCCCGCTCCAGCAAGACGCCACGCAGCAGTGTCCTGCGGCGCCTGGGCGACGCGCTCAGCGACTCGTAAGAACGTCCCGGAATGATCGACATAATTCCTGCGGTCCTGCTGTGGCTAGTCACGGCGTGGCGCACCCCGGCCGCATGGCGCGATCCCAGCAAGAGAGTGCTCTGGATCGCCTTACTAGCTCTCGCCGTCGCTATCACTCTCAGGGTGCCCTCCGTCGCCGCGCCCATGGACGCCGCAGTCGGAGTCAACAACCTGAGTGCCCTGGGCAAGCACCTCGGCTGTATCGTTGCCGCACATGCCGTGCTGACCTTCGTCCACGACATGGCCCAGGAGAATGCATCCGGACTGAAGTCCTTCCGCCTGCACCTCGTCTTCCCGTCGGCCGCGGTATCCATCGTCACGGTGCTGTTCTTCGCCACCCCGCAGCCGCGCGAAGCGGTCGACCTGCTGACCGAGTACTCCTCCGACTGGCACATCGCCGCCTACGGAGGGGTGTGGACGGCGTACCTCGGAGCGGCTCTGTTCAGCGCCTCCCGGCTGTGCTGGCGCTGGGGCCGACAGCCAGACGCCGGCCTCCTCGGCCATGGCCTGCGTCTCACCGGCATGGGCACCACCATCGGCATCGTCTACGCGACGCAGCGCGTGGTCGTCATCGTTCTGGGATTCCTGGGGTTGAGCCCCGTTCCGGCCAGCACGAGCGAGACGATCGGCGGCCTTCTGCTCTTCGGTGCACTGCTCTTCATCGTGACTGGCAGCACGCTGCCCGCCGCCGGGCGACTGCGCCGCTGGAGCCGCGAGTACCTCGACCTGCTGCAGCTGTACCCGCTCTGGCTCAGCCTCACGGAGGCCGTGCCCTCCGTACGCCTCGACCCGGCGCGACGCAGAACCACCGAGATACTCCACCCCCGCCGCGTTCACGACCGGCTGTATCGCCGCACCATAGAGATCCGAGACGCCGTCCTCACACTCAGCGACCACGCCCCCAGCAGCCTGCGTGACCAGGCACGCGACCACGTCGTGGCCTCCGGCCTCATCGGAGCCCAGGCGGACATCGCCGCCGAAGCCTGCTGGATCATCGGCGCCCAACAAGCCCGGCAGCACAACGAGCCCTTGTCCGGTGAGGCTCTCCCGCCCGCCAGCGGCGGCCGAGACCTGCCCAGCGAGATCCATGCGCTCAAGCAACTCGCAAAGGCCTACGCCTCTGATCTCACCCGCGCCTTCGCCGCCAAGCTCGACGATGCCCGAACCCTGGAGACGACGCAGTGACCCTGTCCCGCACGGCCCGCCTCATCACCGACACCCTCGCGCCGGCCAACCTCGTCATCGCGATACTTCTGATCATCGGCTGGCACAGCACGAGCAGCGTCACGGGGCTCGGATGGGGCGTGCTGGCGGCCCTGTTCTGCGGCGGCATCCCGTTCGCCGTCATCATGCTCGGCGTGAAGCGCGGCAGCTGGACCGACAAGCACATACGAGTCCGTGAGCAGCGAACCGTTCCTCTCCTCGCCACGATGACGTCCGTGCTCGTCGGCATCTCGCTGCTTGTTGCCTTCAAGGCACCCCGCGAGGTGTTCGCCTTGGTCGTCGCCATGCTCGTCGGCCTCATCGTGACCATGATCGTGACCGTCTGGTGGAAGGTCTCGGTGCACACCGCCGTCGCCAGCGGGGTGGTTGTGATCCTGCTGCTCGCCTACGGCATGAGCGTGGCGCCGTTGCTGCTCGGGATCGCAGCCATCGGCTGGTCCCGTGTCGCCCTCCGCGATCACACCCCCGCTCAAACCGTTGTCGGTGCCCTGCTCGGCGGGCTGGCAGCCGCCGTTGTGTTCAGCCTGATGCGCTGACACGCCCGCCCTTCAGCCTGACCCCGGCGTCCCTTCTGATGAGCGGAATTCGGCGAGCGGGCTGGTGACGGCCTCCCGCCATCGCTCCCGGTGACCGCTGGCGTGGAGCCGGTAGTACACCGTCTCGCGTCGCCCCTCGCCGGCCGCGCCATCGTGGCCGCCGATGTTGTGAGCGAGTAGGTAGTGGGCGAACAGGACGCTGCCGGCGGGGCCGACCGCCTGCGTCGGCTCGCCGAGCTCGATCTTGGGATACGGGCCCGGATTCATCTCCTCGACGCGCGCGAGGGCGTCGGCGCCGCGTTCGGCGAGGTACTGACCGAATCGCAGATGGGTGCCGGGCCACACCCACAGGTTTCCCCGGTGCCGATGGTCATGACCGGTGAGCCACACACCGGCCAGCAGTGAGAAGGATCCGGGACGTCCGTCCGGTTCGGTCGGCGTCAGACCGTCGACGTGTGGGCCTCCCGGCCGATGCGGCCAAGGCGGAATCGTGGTGGCCACCTGCGCGAAATCAGGGTCCTGCACATCCAGATCCGGACGCAGCAGCTGGCCGGCCAGATCCCCGACGCCTGTCTCCCGGTAGAAGTCAAGCAGTGGATGGCCCTCGGCGGCGAAGCGCGGCCACAGGAAATACGGTCCGACGTGATCGTCGGCGTGAGGCTGTCGCTCCAACAGCGCAGCGACCAGTTCGCGCCCGTCGGCAATCTGCTCGGCGCCGAGAACCTCGGGAATCACGACGAACCCCTGCTTGCGGAACGCGGTCCTCTGCTCGGCGGTGATCGTCACCATGCGGTTCAGTGCAGCAGGTGGCTCCTTCTCCAGCAATCGAATTATCGAGCGGGCGCTGCCCGCTACGGAGCCCTCCGCAGTTCTTCGCCAGCTGTGCCGATCGGCGCACTAGATGTCGGCTTGACCATCAGGGTCTACAACTTCGCCGGCCGCCCAGCGGTCGTCGCTTCCCATGCCGATGACCCTGCTGTCCACCAGCTCCGGAGAGCACGTGCGCCTCGTTCCGTTGGGGCGACGCTTATTAGGTTCCGAGCAACCGTGGCACGCCGAGACCGCACGCCTGATAGCGGAGTTGATCCCGTGCGAAGCCTGGCTGGTGGTAGTTGAACGCTTCTGCGTCTCAGGTGCCTCGGACGTCGCGTCCCAAGGCTGCCGAAATGGCGCGCTGATGGACGAGGCCGGTTCGCACCAGCTGAGCCTCTGGCGTGAAGCAGTCCACGATCGTCATGTGGTTGGCAGCCGGGCAGATGCCGCCGTCCACGATCACCGATGCGACCGCGCCCGTTGTTGTCAGGAAGTGGTTGACCTCGTCGAGGGTGATGGCCGGGCCGGGGTCGTCAGGTCCCGCGTCGCCGGAGATGTTGACCGTGGTCGCGGCGACGGGGGCGGTGGAAAGGGATGCCAGTCGGCCGAGGAGACCGGAGTCGTAGGTGGTCAGCGCGGGGGAACCGACGGCTGTATGCCTGGCGGCGTCGGCGGGATCGCGCCATGCCAGGAGGAGTGCGAGATCTCCGGGCCAGAACGCGTCGGCAAGCCGCCTGGCCTCCGCCGTGAACTGGAAGCGTTCCTCGCATGCCTCAAGGGAGGGCAGGACGAACGCCAGTGACTTGCCGGGCGGGCGCTTCTTGCCGTCGAAGATGCGCTTGCAGGCATCCGGGTTTCCGGCGTCGGCGCAAATCATGTACCAGCGCTTGGTCGGCACGATCACCAGCTCGCCAGCCTCGATCGCGCGTGCGGCGATGTCGAGGTCGGTGGGGTGAATCAGGCGCATGGATGGGCTCCTCACAAGGTCGCGGTCGGTGGTCATCGGGCCGTCGGGGCGGTAGCCGTGACGGCGGCGAGGGGTGGGTAGTCGAGCCACGGGTCGCGGAGGGCTTCGAGGCGGTGTTGGGCGTGGCGGGGGTGCGACACGCGGAAGTACGCCATGACTCTCGGCGTCGAGGTGTGGTTCCGTCCCACCGAGTGCGGGACGAGGTGGTGCATGAGCAAGACGTCACCCGGCTTGCCCAGGAAGGGTGTTCCGCTCTCGGTGTCGATCTGTGGCGGAACCTGCTCGGTGACGCCGAGGGACCACTCGGTGCCGAACCACCGGGCCATGGCCTGGTGCCCGCCGGGCAGGTAGCGCAGCGCCCCGCCGTCAGGATCGCTGATGTCGGAGAGCACCACGCCGACGAGCAGCGAGAACGTGCGCAGTTCGTCAGGATCCAGATGCGGGCAGGCGACTCCGTCGACGTGCATCGCCTTCTCGGGCTGCGACGTCGCCAGCGCGTCCTCGGGTAGTCGGATCTGGATCTGCGTTGAGGTGACCGGCTGGATGTCGCCGAGTAGCTCCGTCGCCAGTTCCTCCGCTCCCGAATTGGAGAACAGCCCCAGCAGGTCCGAGTGTTGGCCGAGTTCGGGTGCGAAGGTGCGTTGTGTGTATGCGGAGATCTGCGAGGAGTCCATCTGCTCGCGGACCCATCCGTCGATGAGGGACGCGGCTGGGGCGATCAGGTCCTCGGGGACGAGGCCGCGTCGGACGGCGACGCCGTCCCGTACGAAGCAGGTCTTCTCTTCAGGGGTGAGGGACATGGGTCCTCCGGAGAGTGTCCGGGACATCGGTGAGGCGGGCGAGTACCTCGGCGCCCGCTGCCAGGGCGCTCACGATGATCGAGTGGCCGGCGGGGGCGCTGGCTTTTCGGGGGTCGCCGCCGATGATGCCGAGTGAAGAAATGGCCGGGTCTCCGGATGACCATGGCCATGTGGTGCCGCGTCGGAGTATGAGCCGCTCGATTTCCTCGCGTCGGCCCGGATCGGGGGTGTGGTCGGCGGGGATACGGCCGAGGTGCACCGTGTCCGGGGCGAGGGCGAGCATCATCGAGGTCTCGCGGACACCCGCGTGGATCTCGGGCAGTTCGCTGTCGGTGGCCTCGAGCGAGAGCGAGACGGGGTGAATGACGCAGACCGCGATGGCGTAGGCCCGCTGGAGTTCGCGGGCCAGTGTTTCGAGGACGCCGCGGTTTCCGCCGTGCCCGTTGACGATGAGCAGCCGACGCGCGGCGGTGGCACTGACGTACTGGCCGACGACGGTGTCGATCAGGCTGCTGAACGTGGCGATGTTCAGCGAGACGGTGCCGGCTGCCCAGGCGTGCTCAGGGGAGAGTCCGTACGGCAGGGCTGGCAGGGCCCACAGGTCGTGGTGGTCGCCGTAGCGTCCGACCAGCATCTGGGTGAATCGGTCGGCTATGACGGTGTCGGTGTTGAGCGGCAGATGGGGGCCGTGCTGCTCCGTCGAGCCGATCGGCAGGACCAGGACCGAGTGGCGGCTGAGCCGCGCCGGGATGTCCGGCGCGGTCAGCAGGTCGTACCTGCGGGATCTCCCGGTTGCGCTCATGTCCGGTTCCGGCGGCCGATCCTGATGAGGAACTCGTTCTCCTCGCCGAAGGTGTCGTCGTCGCTGAACTCGGCCAGCGTCGTCTTCACCCTCGACTCGAACTCGCCCAGGCGGGCGCCGAACAGGTGCGGGGCCGCGAAGGAGGTCGAGTACAGGTATCCGAGGATGCTGTCGGTCGTCCAGGTGCGCTGGACCGGAACTCGTACTTCCTCGACCTGGTTGAAGGGTGACTCCTCCATGATCTCGCTGTAGGGGCGGTTGTGGTGCTGGAAGGTCCCCTGCCCGGCCCGCCGTTCCTCGCCGAGGAACTCCTTGATGACGCCGCGCACGGCTTCCTTCCAGGGGCTTCCGGCTGCCCAGAAGCTGTTGTCGCCGAAGACGGCGACGGCTCCGTCGGGGGCGACCTGTGCGTCGAGACCGGCCAGGACGGCTGCCTGGTCGAGCCAGTGGAAGGCCCGGCAGATCGTCACGAGATCCGCCGTCCACCCGGACGGCGGGTTGAACTCCTCGGCCGTGCATTCGACGAGGGACAGACTCGCGCCTTCCGGAAGTGCCGGGCGGAGCGCCGATTCGGCGGCGGCGAGCATGTCGGCGTCGTTGTCGATGGCGATGATGTCGTCGAAGCGTTCCAGGAGCGCTTCCACGACAAGGCCCGTCCCCGTACCGACGTCCAGCAGCCGGCGCGGGCTGTTGGTGGCCGTCGCCCGGTCCAGGACGTCGGCCACTTCGGCCGGGATGCCCGGACGGTACTGCCGGTAGTAGCCGACGGTGCCGGTGAACAGGCTGCTCATGGGTTTTCCTCCGTGCGTGAGAGTGCTTGGACGTGCTGGCCCGCGGCCGAGAGGTCGTCGACGACGAGCACGCCATGATCAACGATTAGATCCGGCTCGGGAGTTGGACGGCCACGCGATATCCAGACGGCCCCGACTCCGGCGTTGACGGCCCCAACCACGTCGCAGGCCCAGTCGTCACCGATGTGGAGGATGTGCGCCGGATCTACCGCGCAGTGTTCGGCTACTGCGTGGAATGCTCGCCGGTCCGGCTTGGCGTACCCGATACGGCACGAGGGGAAGAAGTCGCTCACCCATGGCGCTGTTCGGCGCCGGAGCCCGTCGGTGTCGGCGTCCGCGCAGGTCACATTGGACAGGGTCACGACCGTCGCCACTTCGCTCAGCATGCGCAGGGCGTCCATGGTCCCGGGAAACAGCGTGAGGGGAGCCGGTGGTAGATCCCGGGGGAAGTCGGCGGGTGCGACCTGAAGGGCCTCGCACACGTCGGCCACGACGGCGTCGCCGAGTGACGGCTGCGTGTGCAGGCGGTCGCGCATGATCTCGCGCGCCTGCTGCGCCGGCAGGGGGGATGCCGCGGTCAGCCGCATCGCGAGGCCGGGGCCTTCCGCAGTTCCCAACGTTCCGCCGACATCGACGCTGATGAGATGGGGACGTCGGCGGGTCACGCGGCGCTCCTCGCGGGAGGCAGTGCTGAGATGATGGCCGCGATACGAGCCGTACGGATCTCGCGCGTTGTGGCCTCGGACAAAAAGGTGAGGGCGTAGCGCAGTTCCGCGTCGTCCAGAGCTCCGAGGGTCCGCCCCTCGGCTTCGGCGGCCGACTCCAGGTCCCCCGGCGCCGATTGCGGACGCAGGCCATGCGGCAAGTGCAATGTCCCGGACCAGCATGCTCGGAGCACGGGCAGGGTTTCGGGGTCCGTGGGGTGCAGGACGGTGACGTCGTCCAGGGTCATGATGCGTACCGGGATGTTCGTACCGTCCAGGTCGAGACGTCCGGACAGAAAGGTGTCGTGCCCGCCGAGGCGTTCGGCCAGCACCAGGAGCGGCCCGTCAGGCGTGCGCCCCACGCATCCTTCCACTGGGAGGCTTACGGATGTTCGCGGCATGAAGCCCTCCTCGGGGTGGTGCCGAGACCCGGAGATTCCGGCAGGCGTAGGTGTCCGTGTTCGGGAAGCCAGGCGTGGTCGTAGATGCGTTGTCGGCCCGGCTCCCACTGGAGGCGGTACTCGGTCGCGGGGATGGCCTGGGGGAACGCGGCGGCAAGGTGGATGCCGGGGATCAGCGAGCGGCCGTGCGGATAGACCGGCACCTTGCGGGCGCGAGCAGCTGCCAGGACGTCGAGAGTCCTGGTGAGCCCGCCGCATCCGACGACGTCGAGCGTCAGGGCCACGGGGCGAATCGTGTCGAGGACGGTGGCGGGGTCCTCGCGGAGCGAGAGGCGCTCGCCTATGGCTACGGGCACGGGCGTCGCTGCCAGTTGACCGTATACCCGGAGGTCGTGGCGTGGCAGAGGATCCTCCAACCAGATCAACGCGGACGGATTGACCCGTTCGGCGAATGTTAGGGCCAGGGAGGGTGTCCACGTGCCCACAGCGTCCGCGGCAATCCGGACCCCTGTTTCCTCGGCCGCGTGTTCCACGGCCCGGGCGAGAGTCCGCGCCGCCTCCGTCGGGCTGTGCGGTGATCGGCAGCGGAGCCCCCACTTGGTGAAGGCCCAACTGCCTGCCAGGACTTCGCTCAGGACGTCAGTCTCGACAGAGTCGGTCAGTTCCTTCGTCAGCCACGACGCGTAGGCCGGTACGGTTCGGCGCGCGGTCTTCGGAGTCAGGAGGTCCGCCACCGGATGACCGTCAAGGCGCCCGTGCAGATCCCACGCCGCGCAATCGATGGCGCCCATGGCCCACGGGGCATGCGGGTCCGGACTCGCGACCGCCGGCCCCAACAGGCGCTGGAGGAGGGCCTGATGGTCTGTGGCATCGGCTCCGATCACGGTCGGCGCGAGGACCTTGTCGGCGTAGGAGGCGATGGCAGCGCTGACGGGGCCGTACCAGCCCGTCTCACCAGCTGCGTGGAGGGCGATGAAGGCCGTGTCATCCCCCGCGGGTTCGTCATCCCGTACGTCGACGACTTCGATCCGGTCGATGCAGATCGCGCTCATCAGGCCGGCTCCCGGGATGCGGAAAGACGATTCGCCGCCTGGAGCAGGCCGGTGGGGGTCAGGCCCAGCTTGTCGGCGAGTTTCGCCTGAGGCATCGGGCCCGCCGGCTCCTGCCAGCCGATGACCTCGGTCGGACGGCGGAGCCTTCCCGCCAGCAGCCCCCAAACAGCAGCTGGATGGCCGAGGGTGACCACGAGTACAGCGGCGTGCCGGCCGAAGTATTGAGCGATGTCCCTGTCGGACAGCCCTCGCGGCCAGGTCGCGGGATCACCCAGCACGGTCAGGTCGAGGAGATTCACCGCCCGGACGCGGTAGCCACGGTTTCCGCGAAGCAGCGGGATCGCTTCGGCGGCGACGGTGGCCGGGAGGTCGCCCGCGGTGACGATGGTGATGTCCGGTTCGCCGTCATCGCTCAGATGTGGCCAGATGGCGAGGCCGTACGCCTGCTCCTCATGCATGGTGTCGGTGGGGTGGGCGGTCGCGGTGTGCTTGCCCGCCACGACGACGTTGACGCGTCCGTCCGAATGGAGCGCCTCTTCCAGAGCGGCTGCGGTACGGGTCGGGTCGGCGGGTGTGAGAACTCGGACAGTGTGGTCGCCCATGGCTAGGAGTGCTGTGGCGAAGGACGGATCGCCGTGTGTGAAGACGTTGTTCCAGCCGTACGACGTCAGCAGCAGGTTCAGGCTGGGCAGAACCGGCGCCCCCGTGAGGCGGCGCTGTTTGAGGTGAGCGGCGACCCCGCTCAGGAGCAGCGGAGCGAAGGCTTCGTAGGAGACCAGGACTCCGCGACGACCGCTGGCTGTCCAGCCGGCGAGCCACTCCAGCAGGACCTCCTCGGCCAGCAGCTCCTTGGTCCACGGTTCATCGGCCAGGTCCCCGAGACGGTTGGAGGCCAGCTCGTCCGGGCTGAACACTTGGAACCCGCCGTCCGCGGCGTGGTCGCGGAGCACGGTGGTCACGGCATCGGCGAACGTGCCGAAGTCCTCGTAGCCGAGCGGTGTTCGGCGCTTGGCCGGCCCCTGTTCGGCGTGCGTCGGGCGTAGTCGGCACCACCTGGCCGCCGCCATCGCACGAGCCAATGAGCCCTGCGGGCGGCCGTCGGGATCGAACAGCTCGTGGGGCGCGTACTGGGCGAGCCACCGCTCTAGGAGTTCCAGCTGGTCGGCCACGCGTCCGGGGGCTGACAGCGGGGTCTTGTGGGCGCGCGGGGTACCGAGAATTCGGCGGCCCTCCACCGTCTCCGGCCCACCCCAGCCCTTCGTGCACCGCAGGAAGACAGTGACACGGCAGCCACGGATGGTCGCATCCAGGGCCTCCTGGAACACCTCGTGAAAAGCCGCGTGCTCCTCCTCGGAGCCCTCGACGACATGCACCACTCGGCCGTCCCAGCCCTGGCCGGTGGCGTACGCGCGCAGCTGGTCGTCGGTCATTCCTCCCAGCAGGCTTCGACCACCCATCCGGAATCCGTTGACGTGGATGACGGGGAGCACCTGTGCGTCCGGCACGACGCCCGCGGCCAGCCACGAGGCCGCCGTCGTGGGCGTCTCGCATTCACCGTCTCCGACGACGGGGACCAGAACGCGGTCGGGCGTGTCGAGCGCGGCACCCTGGGCGAACGCGAGCGCACCTCCGAGCCGTCCTCCGAGGTAGTCACCGGCCCACAGGGCGGGATGGGCCTCGGCACCGAGTCCGTCGACGTGTGGGAACGCCCGTACAAGCCGGGTCAGACCGTCCGCATCGGGCGTGAACTGGGGGCGGATCGAGTGGAGTTCTCCGCTGAGCCAGGCCATCGACAGCTGGACGATCCCCGCATGGCCGGCGCCGAGGATCGGCACCACGACCCGTTCCGGGGACGTTTGGCCTGCGGCCAGCGCGACATGGGCCAGTGCCCAGGCTGTTCCCGGAACGGTGCCCCAGTGACCGGAGGGGTCGGGCTTCACGTGCTCGTGGGACAGGGGCTCGGAGAGCAGCACGTTCCCACGCAGGTGCAGCTGGCACACCGAGGCGTATGTCGTGGCTCGCCAGAGGGCGTCGGCCAGGACCGCGACGTCGGTCATCGCCCACCGACCAGGCTCTCGCCGGCGAAGGTGAAGTACCACAAGGGCCGGTAGCACTCCCAGGCCACCGGACGCAGACCGCTGGAGCCCATGATCTCCTCGATGGCCCTGCGGGCCTGGAGGTAGAACTCCAGGTCCTGGGCGCCTTCGGACCGCAACCCGGCCATGATCGAGTTGTGGGCCTGGTACACCTGGAAGTTCGGGAACTCGGTGACGTACGGCGCGAGAGCCGCGACGCCATCGCGGAGTGCTTCGAGGCTGTCCAAACCCACGATGTACGTGAACGAGGTGCCGTGGCCGACGCGCAGCGCGCGCTGTAGTACCTGCGCCATCTCGGAGGTCGCGAGTGTGGCCTTGCTGGCCTTAAGCAGCAGGTCGCGCCGGGTGAAGCACTCGGCGGTCAGGCGCAGCACAAAGGGGGACGCTTGCGCGGCGATCTCCTCGAACGCTTCCTCGGTGCGCAGCACCGAGGTGAGGAAGCCGATCCGTGCGTTGATGTTGTGCTCGGTGAGCACGCTCCGGAGCGATCGGAGGTGGTCGGTCGCTGCCCGCTCGCGTTCGAAGCAGCCGGTCGAGACTGTGATCTCACGGAGTTCGGTCAGGTCACCGCGAGGATGCTGTTCCGACATCGCGGCCAGCAGTTCGGTCAGCTCCCGCTCCTCCGACAGGCGGGGATCGGCAGCGGCCTCCAGGGTGTTGGGGCAGAAGGCACATCCGACGCAGCGGCTCCGGGCGTTCGGGTTGAGCGTCGCCGCTCGGCCGCCGTCACGGAAGTACCCGCCAACGGCTTCGTCAGCATCGATGCGTTCGACACTGCCGATCGACTCACCGCCGATCGTCAGCTGTCCGCTCTCCAGACGGAACGGCGAACGATCCGCGTTCAGCGGGACGATGACCTGCCAGGGCACGGACGGAGCGGTGGCGAGGCGCACCAGCACACGTGCCCGATGGCGTGGGATGTCCGACGAGATCCCGTGCAGGTTGATGGAAATGAGCAGCGAGTCCTCGATGGGAACGCCGTATCGGGCCGCGAGGCGCTCAACAGACGTGAGCGAAGCCGTTGATGCGGGTAGTTCGCCAAGCACTGCGGACATGCGCACACTCCATCCCTGCCAGCCGTAAGGGAGTTCTGGTCCTGCATCGGCGGCCCGTTCCACCTCGGGGCCGATGAGAGAAGAGCGTGCAAGAGAACACCGGGACGGCTAAACCGCCTCCCGGGACGATCCGAGGACGTCTTGGGACGTTTCAGGGGCGAGCGAGCGCGCGAAGGTGAGCCATGAGGGCGTCGACGTCGCTCAGGTCCGGGAGAACAAGGTGGGCGCCGGCTTGTCTCAGCTCGTCTTCACCGTGGACGCCGGATGCCACCGCCACGACGTGCGCGCCTGATGTGAGGGCTGCATCGACATCGCGGGGAGTGTCGCCGACGAGCACCACGGCGGTGTCGTCCGGAAGGTCGTAGACGGCCCGGACCCTGCTCCTCGCTACGTCCACCAACGCCGCCCTGTCAGGGGAGTCGGCGCCGTAGGCGCCGACTGCGAGGTCCAGGAGGGCGTCCAGGCCGAAGGCACCGAGTTTCACCCGCGCGTTCGCGGCGATGTTCCCCGTGAGGACGGAGGAGACCATGTCGTCCTCCTCGGACACCGCCTTGAGAGCTTGACGGACACCAGGAAGAACCCGGCCGCGCAGGTTGAGGTCCGCCTCGCGGCCCGCTCCTGCCGCCTCCAGCGCGGCCAGCGCGTCTTCCCACGCAGGCGGTTGCAGTCCGTGATCGTGGAACATGTCCACGATGATCAAGCGGTCTGTGCGCCCCTCCGTGCGTGCGGGACGTACCGGCGCCCGACCGGAGAGAGCCGCGAACGCGGCGGCGTAGATCTCTTTGCTGACCCCGGAGTTGTCGATGAGGGTGTGGTCGATGTCCCAGAGCACGATGAGCGGCATCCTGCCAGCGTAAGCACACCGCCCGCGTACTCTCGATGAGCCGGTCGTCCTTGCGAGTGCGACCACGGGTGCGATTGGATTGTCCGAGTGAATGAACGATTGCGCTCGGCACTCGTCCAGCGGGGGATCACCGAAGAAGATCTCGCCGAGCTCTGTTCCGTCGACCCCAAGACCGTGGGCCGCTGGCTCTCCGGCCGGGTGCCCCATCGCCGGCATCGCTTCGTCGTCGCCAAGCACCTGCAAGTGGACGAGGTGTACCTCTGGCCGAACGACGGCCAGAGACCCGTGCACCTCGAAGCCCTGAGGTCGGAGATCGTCGAGGTCTACCCGAACCGGGCCAGCGTCCCCAGGGACGTCTGGATCTCTCTCCTGCTCGGAGCCGTGAAGCACGTCGACGTCCTTGTCTTCTCCGGTACGTTCTTCGCCCAGACCAACCCGCACATCGCCCGCATGCTGCAGGAACGTGCGCAGGCCGGAGTCAAGATCCGGCTGTGCTTCGGGGATCCGTACGGAGAAGCGGTAGCCGTCCGGGGCCGTGAGGAAGGGATCGGCGACACCCTCGCTGCGAAAATCCGGGCCTCGCTGACGTATTACCGCGGCCTGGTCGGCGCCCCCGGCTGCGAGGTGCGGCTGCACGACACGACGCTGTACAACTCGATCTTCCGGTACGACGACCAGTTACTGGTCAACCCGCACATCTGGGGCCAGCCGGCGAGCGCCAACCCTCTCTTCCAGCTCCGGCGCACGGACGGCACCGACTGGTACGGCCGCTACACCGAGAGCTTCGAAGCCGTATGGAACACCGCGCGCCCCTGGGCGCCCGACCGTCAGGAGCACAACCAGCGTGGGCAGGACTGAGTACTACAACGACCCGAAGGCCCCCAAGCCCAACACCCTGATCCCGGCCAGCAACCTCCTGGTCGTCAACAGCGAGGGCGCGATCCTGCTCCAGCGGCGCCGCGACACCGGGCAGTGGGCCCTGCCGGGTGGCGCCCAGGACTTCGGGGAGAGCCCCGCGCAGTGCGCCGTGCGCGAATGCGAGGAGGAGACCGGCATCGTCGCCGAGATCACCGGGTTCCTCGGCGTCTACTCCAACCCCGCGCACATCATCGAGTACTCCGATGGAGAGATCCGGCAGCAGTACGAAGCCGCCTACATCGGCCGCCCAGTCGGCGGCGCACCCACGGTCAACGAGGAGGCCGACGGCGTGCGCTGGGTACTGCCGGAGGAACTCGACGGCCTCGACATCCACGCCAGCATGCGGGAACAGATCGGCCACTACCTCTCCGGCGAGTACCCCTACCTGGGCTGAGCACGACCTATGCCGTCAGCCCAGCTGCGTCGGCTCGCGCCCGCACCCGCGCCACACTCTCGTGGATGGAGGGTGCGGCCCGACGGATGAACCGTCCGACCACGCTGTCCGAGCCGTAGCGACCGAGGATCTCGTCGATCCGCGCGTACGACGTCGTCGGCGATCCGTCGGGAGTGGTGGTCATGTCGCAGTACACCAGGGCATCCACCAGGACTTCGTCGTCCAGTTGCGGAAACTCCGCCTCCAGGGTCTCCCGCAGCCCACGCTCCTCGGCTTCGAGCAGAGCCAAGGAGTGGTTGGCCACCAGCCGCACGACCCGCTCGTCCAACCCAGGCAGCATCCGCAGGTGACGAGCCCCGTCCAAAGGGTGAAAGCCCGTCACCGCCACGACCGGCGCATACCCGATGTCGTGCAGCACCGCGGCCGCAACCAGCGTCTCGCCATCATCTCCGAGGACCGGCGCCAGCGACTCGGCGCGGGCCGCCACTCCGCGGGAGTGAGCCCACCGGCGAGGCAGGGGCTCAGCGAGCAGGGACTCCGCGAGTTCGTATGCCCAACCGACCACAGCCATGGCAGCGAGCGTACCCATCGATCGGCTGTGAGCGCTGCGAGGGTAGCCTCTGCCATTCTTTCCGGCGTCCGCTGTCCGGGGCCGCCCGTGTCCCGATGCGGGATACGGGCGGCTGCGTGTTGGTGCTCAGCGTCTACGCGTCGATGCCGTTGGCGGCGTTCAGGATCTCGACGCTCTCGGGGTCCTTCGGCGCCGAGCGTCGGTACTGGGGGTGGCCGAGGTCCATCTGGAGCGCCGCGTGGAGCGGAGCGGGGTATCGAGTCCGGTCTGACCAGGAGATGGCCTGGTGGCTGAGCCGGGCCGCGGCGACGGCCAGGATTTCCCGGTCGTACCCTTCCCGCGTGTACATGGGGGTGATCTCGCGCGTGGTCATGCTGTACCACGGCGAGTTCAGCTCGTTCTCCCGGCGCTCATCGGCGTTCTTCGACGCCTTGCCCGGGTCGGCGCGCCAGCGGGTCTTCCACTGTCCGTGACGCTTCTTGCCGTAGTTGCGGGGCACGGTGAACAGGAACCAGGGGTGGCCTTCGGGTCGCTCTTCCGGGTAATACAGGTCGCTTGAGGTCTTGAGGGTGACGGACTTGCCGTTCTTCAGATTCTCGGTGACGGAGACCAGTCGCGGCATCTCTGCCTGCATGCAGTTCATCCGAAGGATGCTGACGGGGTTCCAGGAAAGAGGAAGCCCGGTTCCGGGAAGCCACAGGCGGGGGTCGTCGGGATCCTTTCCGAGACCCTGCCTCATATTCTGAAGGCCGGGCCATACACGGCGGCATGCGTGGCCGTCGATCATCAGGGCATACGGGAGTCCGTCGAGTTCCTCGTGAAGATCCTTGAGAGCCGCTTGGACGTCTTCGCCGGCCTGTGCCCAGCGCTGGAAATCGCTGTCCCCGTCCTCCGTGTGAAGGGGGTAGTTGGCGGCGTGGAAGTTGCTCTGCGCCAAGGCGTAGTGCTCCCACTCCGGGTGGATGTTGCTCCAGCCGAGCATGCGCCAGGGGCCGCCGGGCTTCCGGGAGGGGATGATCGCGCTGGCGCAGATGATCCTCTTTGGCTCCCCCTTGAACTTGCGATCGGTGGCCTGCTTGCGGATGTGGATACCGACGAACGCCATGCGGGGCAGCGGGTAGGGGTCGTCGTCCGGGTAGAGGGCTCGTTCGAAGCGGTCGTCCACCACTCCGCACGACCGGTAGAGATCCAACAGGCCCATGTAGACGCGATGGTCCTCAAAGGCCTTCCTGGGCTTCTTGACGATGCTGAAGGTCTTGGTGAAGGGGTCGTACACCCTGCCGATGAGGAACTGGGACGGCACCGTGACCTTGGCCAGTTCGCGCACGACCTGGTGCTTGGCGTCGCTTTCCTCTAGGGCCTTCTTCACATCGGCGGGCTTCATTCCCTCGTGCTCTTCGCCTCGCACGGGGATCTCGGTCTCGCACCAGGCGGCAAGAAGAACGCCGGGCTCCGCGAACCTACTGGTGATCTTTTCTGTGTCCGAGGCCCGCTGGGTGGCGGGACCGTGTGCCAGAAGCTCCTCGGCGTTGCAGAAGACGGCCTCGATTCCAGGCGCGAGGGGGACGGATTCACCGTCGATGGGGTCGAGTCCGTCCGGGTCGAGCCCATAGGAATGGGCCAGGCCGTGGATCATCCGCATCCGGGTCTCGTCCCGGTACCAAAGGCACAGGATGCGCAGGGTCTTGTACCCGGCCGCCTCGATTGAGCGACGGATGCTCTCGGGCGAGGGCTTGCCGACGAGGTCGACGTACTCGCCGTTCTCCTTCTTCCGCGTCTTGTCCTTGCCCTCGGCGGAGGTTGCCGGCTCATGGGCTCGCTTACCGAAGATGTTCCCCTTCGACTTCAGCTCAAGGGCGGACACCTTGTCGCCGAGAGCACGACCGATGTGCTCCTGGAGTAGCGCCAGGTGGTGGGTGCCGGCACCCGTGCCGACGGCGAAGGAGTCCGTCTTCGGCATCGTGGGCCGGATCACCCCGGGCGGTGGCGTCAGGATGTCGATCCTCTTGCCGTTCTCGTCCCGGACGTTGAGCAGGCTTCGCTCGTGAGCGACACGTTCCTCGATGGCGTTAAGTGAGGTCCTGTCGGCGTCCATCTTCGCGAGGATCTCCAACGCGTGCCTGTTCGTCTGACGCAGGCCACGCCCGTCCAGGGACAGGGAGAGCAGCGGCCGGTCCTTCCCCTGGTCCACCAGGACGGTGCTGGAGTGGATCACGGTGTTGTTGACACGGCGGATGTGCGCGTTCAGGTTCAGGACGGGGTTGGGCTCGGCCGTGTAGGTGGCCATCTTGACCGACAGACGGGAGAGCGCGTACTGGACCTGCGCCCGGGTGGGGTTCTCAGGCCGGGCCTTGACCGCATCACCGAGGTCCACCGGATGGGCGAGACCGGCGAAGACCGGACCGATGGGGTTGTCCCACGCGATCAGGTCACCGTTGCTGACAGGCCGGTAGTCCAACGACGCGACGTTTCCTGAGGGCTGCCAGTCGACGGTCCTGTGCTTGATCTCACCGTTCTTGCCCTCGTACTCCTCAAGGACCGGCTCCATCTCCCGGTCCTGGAACGACACGGAAGCCAGCTTCTTGGCGATGTGCCACCTCACCGCCTCGTAGGCCCAGCTGTCGGGGCTGGCGGGCTTGCCGTCGTCCTTGGGCAGGATGTTGTCGGCGAGGCTCAGGCGTTGGGGAATGGTGTCCGCGATGCGCTTGGCCAGGTCGGGGACGTCCCTCAAAGGGATCTCGTCCACAGGAACCTTGCGGACGATTCCTTCCAGGTAGGCGAAGACATCCCTGAGGATCTCGGGCTTCACGGGGTTGAGCGTCACCATGAACGCCAGATGCTTGTCCAGGTAGACATAACCGTCAGTGATCTGCTGGAGAACGGTGACGGCGATGGAGTACGGAACGAGGAACGGGTCGGATTCCTGTTCGTTCTTGATCCATTTACTGTTCTGCGCGGCCGTACCCCTCAGTTCCCTCCACGCCTTGCGTGTAGGCGAGTGGTAGTCCCCGAAGTCCCAGACCATGGCGGTCATGCCGTCCAGGAGTTCCCTGGTGCACCTGATCGAGGTGGTGCGTGCGGTGAGATCCCGCTGGTTGTTGCTTCGCCCCATTGGGCGTTACCTCGCCTTTCTGGTTCCTCTCCCCGGGCAGAGGGAAGCGGTCGCGACTCCGTCTCGAAAGGACGGAGATTGGCAGTGGGCGGTTCAAATCATGTCGCGGTCGAGACCCGCATAGGTCAGGAATGCCTGAAGCGCTTGACCGTAGAGCTCGTTCATGATCTCGCGCTGCTCCGGATTCCAGTCGGCGTAGATCTGTTTGATGATCGTGGCCAGGTCCGAACTGAACTTCTTGTCGTGGATGGAGTGGTCCACGATGTGCAGGGTCATGTCGGTCTCGCCGCGGCGGGCTCGGCCGGCGAGTTGGATGAGCAGGACGAGCATGCCTGCCACGAGTTCCTTGCGGAGGTCGTGGTCCATGTTGGAGAACCGGGCCGGCGAGCGAAGGATCTTGGAGAGCTGCTTCCACGAGGCTTCGCTGGCTTTCCGCAGGACGGGAAGGGGCTCATCGCTACCGTCTACGGGAAGGGTGTTGACTCCGGCGGCGTTGACGCTCGCGTGCATCCAGTCGGTGTCCTCGATGCTGAGGACGGGACGCACGCACAGGTAGATGTCGCGGACCGCCGAGCGGGTACCGACCACGATGTTCAGGCCTCGCCCGATGACTGCGAGCGGGGCGATCAGGATCTCACCGCGGTCGGGGAACTCCTTCAGCTCCTCCCGGACCATCCTGTCCACGTGGGCGGGGAGATGCTCCTCGTAGTTCTGCTTCTCCGGTTTCTTCACCAGCAGGCAGACCCTGTGGTTCAGGCCGTCTGCCTGCGCCACCCCCGAGGCGAGGTAGGCGGCCTGCTCATAGGAGTTGACGGCGAGGATGACGCGGGCTCGTTCCGGTTCCTGCTTCTCCAGGCGGGCGAGGCGCTTGGCGAGTTGCTGCTCGTACAGACCCCTGCCGAGGTCGCGCAGAGCGTTGGGTTTCAGCTCGGGCGGGAGTCCTCCGATCCTCATGGCGTCGCCGTTGCCGCCTCGAACCGGGGTGGGAACGGTGACGATGGACTCGGGGCGGGTGTCGGGCAGCCACCAGCGCACGGGGGCATGGATGTGCTCCTGTACGGCCTGAGGAAGGTAGGCGGTCGCGGACAGGCCCATGACCGATCGCTGCACTCCGGCGGTCAGCAGAGCGGTGAGGCCGCCGAGTTCGGAGACGAAGGTGTGCGGGTCACCACCGAAGGAACGGGAGAGAAGTTCCGCCTCCTTCTCCTTGTTGTCCATTCCCTTCACCTGGTAGCCGTGGATGGACCGACCCAGCATCGCCAGGGGGTAGAGGGTGGCGACCGTACTGCTGCGCATGGTTTCGAGGATCTTGCGGACTGACCCGAGGTCCAGGTAACGCAGGGTCTGTGCCCGCTCGCGCAGACTGTCCAGCGCAGCGTCGAGTTCCCGGAGCACAGTACGAGTGACCAGTAGGTTCACCACCGCTGACCGCTTGTACGCATCCGGCACGATGGCGGCTAGGAGCTTGCGCATCTCCTCGCGTGTGTCGGTGAGATGGTCTTGGCCCCGCTGGGCGGTAAGCACTGTCAGGGCTGTCTGGACGGCCTCCCAGTCGGCTCCCTCTGGGAGTTCGGACTCCTCATGAAACTCGGACTCATGCCGGTGGGCAGGCATGACCTCTTCGAGAAGGACGAAGAGCTCCGGGGGGATGTCCTCGCCGGCCGTCTGGTCGGGGAAGAGGAGCTGGAGGATTTCGCGGTCCCGGGAGCGGGCCAGGCGCCAGCCGGTGTTGTCACGGCTGGCGCCGTCGGGGTTATCCGTCTCGTTGCCCGGGTTCAGCTTCAACCCGCTGCCGGAGCAGAGCCACAGCAGCAGCATCTCGGCCATCAGCCGGGCGTGGCTGACCGGAGACACCAGGTCCATCTCGTGGACGATGGGAAGGTTCTTGGCGTCTTGGTCGATCTCCCGAAGCGCGGTCGTCCGTTTCCGGGACGCCAGGGTGATCTCCGAGGTGCAGCGGCTGACGGCAGCCGTCTGGAAGGCGTCGATCTCGTCGATCAGCATCACGTCGCAGGCCCGCAGCGTCATCTCCAGCACGCTCATGCCCCTCGTACCGCGTGCCTTGCCGCGGAACTCCTGCCCGTCCAGCACGACACCGATGCGGGTCCGGCCTTCCAGCAGGTTCGCGTGGTTGGTGACGACCACGGCCGCGTCGGCGGCCCGGTAGAACTGCTGGAACTTGCCGCACACAGGGGCGAAGGAGCAGGTGTGCCGGGTGGATCCGGTGGCGGCGGAGGTCAGCGACGTGCAGTTCTCCTCGCCGTAGGGGTACAGGTTCGGTGGGTCCATGAGGGCCCGCTGCGCGCAGCCGGCCGACAGGAGCCCGATGTCGGTCCTGGCACGACGGTCCCACTGGTCGATCTGGGTGGAGGGGCTGAGGGCGGCGTAGTCCATGGCCCGGCGGTGCATGCTCGTCGGCGACATCAGTGGAGTGCAGTGTGCGGGCTCGGGGAGATGTCTCTCCCTATGCAGGTAGGCCAGGTCGTTGTTGATGTCCCAGGCCATGTCGAGGGTTGCGCGGACGTCGGTGACCGCGAGGGCGATCCGGACGTCGTTGAGCGCCGCCCAGGACGCCATGACCCGCACCAGGACCGTCTTGCCGCTTCCCGTGGGGGCGTTGAGGACCTGGAGGTCCCCCGAGGTCAGGTCGAGTTCTGTCAGCGCGCCGTCGGTGGTCTTCATGCCCTTGAAGAAGCGCTTCAGGGTCTTGTGGAGGTAGGCGACGCTCTTATCCTGGCCGCTGAGGATCTTGGCGACCTTCAGGAGTTCCTTCACCGTCGGTGCCACACGGTCACGCTGCGGACGGGTCCTCACCTGTGGCAGAGCCTCGTGACCGGGCGCTTCGAGGAAGCCAGGGGTCTCCTGGATGTGGATGTCGCGGTTGGTCGTGCCGTGCTCCTTGCCCAGGTAGGCGGTTCTCGTCCTGTGCGTACCGGGACCGACGAACGCCTGCGCCTTGGGGCGCTTGCCGAAGGTGAAGAAGGGGCCGACAACACGCCGCGCGTAGTCGAGGCAGTTCCCTCCCACCCGGGGGATCACGGCGTCGGCCGTTTCGGGTTCCCTGGTCGGCAGTCGCAGCGAGCCACCTGTCCTGTCGGCCATGTCGGCGTCGGGAGCGAAGGCTCCGAGCAACGCGAGGGCCGCCGCCTTGAGCTTCTTCGGGTCCGTCCACTCCGGCGACATCAGGACCATCACCTGACGGATGACGTTCCTCTCGGCCACCGGCAGCCTCGCCCACTCCGACCACGCCCGCGGCTTGCGGTGGGCGAAGAAGGAAGCCCCTTCGAAGCCGGCCAGCACCCGGCCCTCGTCGTCCTTGCGCGGAAAGTAGTGCGCCGCCAGTGCGAGTGCCCCTGCCAGGCCGGCTTCGCGGCCCGTCATCTCCCCGCTCACGCCCGGCCCTCCTTGACTCCCGTGATGACCATCTCGACGTAGTCGGTGGCGGTCATCGCCGCCTTCATCCCGTACATGCGGCACACCATGTCGAGCTGGGCCACCTGCTCCTGGCGGTGGTCAGGCACGACCAGGTACTCCGCTCCTCCTCGGTCGCCACCGTCCATGTGGAGCTTGCTGACCAGGTGGTTCACCCAGGTGTAGTCCTTGAAGTCGGCGAGGAACGCCGGCTTCTCGCTGTCCGGGTGAGTGATCCAGTGATCGCACTGGTCTCCGTTGGGCCACAGGTGTGACGTCCAGGCCGTGCCCTCAAGGTCCGCTGAGACAGCCCGGTGAAGAGCCAGTTCAGGGAGGCCAGGGACGACGGTGTAGCGCCACACCGGCCGCACCAACGCCACGTAATCCTCGACCGGCTGAGCCTCCGGCAGCTGCGGAACTGCCCCGGTCCACAGTGCAGCGAAACGTCCGGACGGGACTCTGCACCCAAACGTCGGGCTCAGGGTGGGGGCCGACTTCTTCCGAGCGGTCACGACGAACTCGTAGGACGCGCCGGTCTCCTCGTGCCAGGGGTACAGACACCGCACCCTGCCCTGGATGCGTGCACCGGAACGGGTGGCTGCCACCTTCATCGGCCACTTACAGGCGGGACAAGGCCACCACCAACCGTTGTACTGCGCGTATTGGGAGATCGGCTTGTAGAAGTCGTTCGCCCGGGACGGCAGCTTGAGGTCGGGGAGGCTTCCCTTCGGGACCGTCGGGTTCTCCACCAGCGTGGTGCGGTGCCTCTCGTAGAAGGGGCCTTTGATCGCGCTGAAGACGGCTTCCTGGCTGTACTCGTCGTCCAGCTTGGGTTTCGTCACCTGGCCGCTGAACTTGCCGACCTTCTGGGCGGCCCGCATGACTCGCTGGGCTTCGTGCCGGAAGTCGAACCCGTCCTCGGTGGCGACTCCCTCGCTGTCCATCAGCCGCACGCCGGCGAGAGCCCGGGTGTCGATCCAGTCCGGCAGCAACCCCTCCAGGGAGCCTGCGCGGTCACCGGTGAGCCGTCCCAGCAGTTCCTCAAAGCGGATCAGATGCCCGGGGCCGCACGCCGCCATCAGGATCCCGTGGGCCTCGATGAGCCGGTCCAGACGCTTCGGACCGTCCAGTTCTTCACTGGCGATCGCGTGCTCACACACGGCGAACGCCTTGACGATTTCCAGCAGGGCATGCGTCTGCTGAATGCCTGTTGTGTCGTCAGCTTGCATCACGAGCCGGAACCCTACGACAGGGCACTGACAGCGACCCTCCCCCGAAGGCCCTAATCGAAAACGTCTTCGAATCCCTGAGTGTCGATGCCGGGATACAGAGCACGGTAGGCGTCGAGGTGGTCAGTGATGTGGCGCCGGCCTGAGTCGGTGAGAAGCCACCGGTACGGCCCGTGGGTCACTCCGTCAGGGTGTCGAAGGACGATGAAGCCTCTGCTCGGGGTACGCCCGTCGGGGCTCTGCCCCACCGCGAGGTAGTGCGGTCCACGTCCGGCAAGACTGCCGTCCACTCCCTGTGCCCCAGCGCGTGCGACACGGACCATGATCTTCCACAACCACGGCGACAGAAGCGGCGCGGGCGGTCCCGCTTCGCGGGAGACACCCAGCGCCGTGCGGGTCACCGCTCTGCCACGCCGGGTCATCTCAACCCTGGTGCGGGGCACGTCCCCCAGGCCGTCGAGATGTACCCGGTCCCGGTACACGCGGATCAGACCGCGTCGTTCCAGAGCGGCCACGGAAGACCCGGCGCCGGGATCATGCACCCCGGCCTCGCGCAGCCGCTCCTGAATGCGGGTGTAGCCGACGACGTCGGACGGGACGGAGAGGGCGAGTGTCATGCGCCGCCACTCGACTGCAGGCTGCCGCCGCGCTCCCGCGTAGCGGTTCTGTCGCTGCTCCGCCTCGGCCTCCTGGTCTTGCTGGAAGATACAGGTCAGGTAGGTGCGCTGCCGGTCGTTGAGAGCCTCCCAGGCGGTCATCGACTCCTCGGACGGCCGTCGCGACTGCCGCTCGGGGAGTACCGGGAGGGGGTCCTCCGGGCGGCTGCGGAGCCAGGCATCCACCACCACCCGGACGGGAACCCCGTAGACCTGGGCCAGCATGCGCGCCACCTGCCCCAGAGTCTCGGGAGAGCGCCACATCCAGCCGCGTACGTGTCTGCCGCGTTCCAGGTCCCGGATCTTCTCAGCGTTGAGATGCAGACCCTGCGCGCCGTGCTTCCGCCGCAGGGCTGAGGCGGCCTCTTCCGTGCTGATGCCCGCGTCGCGGCGCAGGTCCGCGAGGGTCTCGGTGCCCGGCTCACGGCCCGTCAACTCCTGCGCATCGCAGCGCAACACCTCCAGCAGCCGACCGAAAGCCCGATCACCGACGGCCCGTGCTCCCGTCTCCCAGTGGCGCACGGCACGTGACGTAACACCGACCGCCTCAGCGAGCTCCTCCACGCTCATATCCCTGAACAGTCGCTGGCGTACCAAGGCTTGGGGAGAGATGGGCTGCGCCATACCTCCAGCAAAACGCAGTGAACAGTTCACCGCAACTGTTTTCAGAGTCCGGCCGCCAAAGGCACCACGACGCTGGGGCCTCGAAGACGTACACGCCTGCCGTGGACCAATCCGATCTCGTGGAACCTCCCATCCGTACCGCCCTGATCAGAACAGGACAGACTGGTTCGACGCGACGTTTCCGTCCGAGTCGGCCTGGGCAGGGACCTGCCCGGTGCGCTCGTTCTGCAGATCCCACAACTCTCGGAACAAGCCGTCCCGCTGGGCCAGCAGTTGCTCCGGGGTGCCGTGCTGGATGACACGCCCCTGGTCCAGAACAACAATGCGATCGGCGATGGTCACATTGGTGAGCCTGTGAGTGACCAGGACGACCGCGCGGTCGGCGGCGAGGTGGCGTAGCCCGGTGAAGATGCGGTGCTCGGCCCTCGGGTCGAGAGCGGCGGTCGGTTCGTCCAGGACGAGCAGTCCGGCCGGCCGGTGGAACGCTCGGGCTAGCGCGATCCTCTGCCACTGCCCGCCGGACAGTTCCTGCCCGCCCCACCATTCTTTGGCCAGCAGGGTGTTCAGCCCGCTGCGCAGTCCGTCGACGACCTCGTCGGCGCCCGCAGCCTGCGCCGCGGCGAGCACGGCGGCGTCTCCCTCCTCGGTGGCCTGACCGAGGGTGATGTTCTCCCGCGCCGAAAGAGGCCAGGCCGCGTAGGACTGCGGCACGACGGCGACACGCGCCCAGGTGGCGTACGCGTCCAGGTTCCTGGTGTCGGTGCCGTCCCAGATGACGGCTCCTTGGTCGGGTAGGTACAGGGCCGAGAGGATCTTGCTGAGAGTGGTCTTGCCGGAACCGTTCTCGCCCACGAGTGCGACGACCTCGCCACGCCGGACCTCCAACGAGACGTCGTTAAGGGCGGGACGGTCGGCGCTCGGGTACTGGAAGGTGATGTTCTCCGCGCGTACGACGGCGGGGGCGGCTGGCGCCTGGGAGCCCCGGTCGATGCGGTGTCCGCCGGCCTCGTCGATGAAGTCCGCCCAGTCGTCCAAGAACATGCCGGTACGGAAGAGCTGGGCTCCGTAGCCGACGATTCCGTCCAGTCCCGCGCTGACGCGCCCCAGCGCGAGGAACGCGGTGCCGAGGGCGGCGACGGAGATCTGCCCGGCAGACACCAGCAGGGCGAGGGCCACCCACACCACCGCGTGGGCGAGGCCTCCTGTGGCCCCGCCCACAAGGGAGATCCTGGCGGAGCGCCAGGTGGCCTGGTCGGTGGTCCTGTCGATCCGCGTCCCGGCCGTGCGGTACTTGGCGAGGAGGAACGGTGCCATGGTGCCGGAGCGGACTTGGTCCGCGGTCTGCTTGTCGACCATGTACCAGCGCAGCATGCCCAGGAGCCGCCGGTCCTTCGACGTGGCGAGCGAGGCGATGTAGCTGATGCGCGCTGCCCTCACGCTGGCCAGGCCCTTCGGCAGGGCCGCCAGGACAAGCAGAGGTAGAAGGATCGGGTGCACGGCGGTCAGGACGCACGCCGAGGCGATCAGCGATGCCGATGCGGCGAGGATGTACTGGGCTTGGGTGAGAAGGTCCCTGGAGACCTCCACTCCGCGGTCGGCCGCGTCCCAGCGGTCGTTGTATCCGGGGTTGTCGTACGCGGCCAGTTCCGCCTTGGTCGCCGCGTCGAGGAGCTTGAGTTCGGCTTCCCGGGCGATACGCGGGGCCAACCGGGCCGACAGCGCGGTGGAGGCAATACCCAGCAGGGCACGGAGACCGATGGCACCCGACAGGACGACGAGGGAAGGTACGGCGGCACGGAGCTGGTCGCCGCTGATGTGCTGCGAGGCGATCAGCGGCTTGATCACCCCGGTGGTGGCCATCAGACCGAACGCCTCCAGTACTCCGGAGAGGAGCTGGACGCCGAGCAGGGCAATAACCGCGGCGCGGTCTACCTGCCAGCCCAGTTCGAGGGACCTGCGGATCAGCTGGGGCAGGCGCCGGGCCATCGAACGGGTCGTGATCGCGTTGGCGGCCTCGATACGACGGTCACCGGGGATGACGAACTTCAGTTCCTCGTCCGAAACCTCCGCCTCGTCCGCCGGCGCGGCTGTCCCGGTGGGCTTCGGGATGGTTGTCATCGGCTCCAGCCCTCCGTGGACTTGCGGTGCCCGACCAGGGGCGTACGGGATCCCAGCGGCGCACGCCGTTCGCGAATGAGTACCGGATGCTGGCCGATCACGGTTCGATGTGCCAAGACGTCCCCCCTGTGCATTGCGTGGATGAGGTTGTCGCTGGTCAGTCGTTTCGTTTGGCATGGTCAGAAGTTGACGGGTGGTCACGCCGTGCCTCCGCTCGCTCCGAGGGCGGTGAGCTCGTCTTCAAGACACTCAAGCTCACCGAGCAGGTGGCGGACGGCGACCTGACGCTCGCGCCAGTACCGCCTCAGATCCACCTCCGCCTCCCCCGGCAGGTCGTACTCCGCGGTCGTGGCCCCGTAGAGGCTGGACAGCATGTACAGCAGCGCGATCCGAGCGCAGGCCCGCACTTCCCGAATCGGAAGGCTGGGGTGCTCCGAGCGGTAGGCCCTGGCCATGGCCAGGGCGCAAGCGGCCCACTCGGTGCTGGTCGCGACCGTGCGCGGGTCGAACGCCGCCCGCCCCAGCTCCCAGGCTGGCAGCGCGCCGGCGCAGCGGAAGTCGATGATGCCGGTGACGGCATCGGCGAGGGTGATCAGATTGGTGCGGGTCAGGTCCGCGTGCAGCGCCTGTTCGACCAGCGTCTCGGGGAGATGAGCCCTCAACCGGGGGACGTGTGTGCGCAGGTCCTCACGCCGCTGGTCGAGGTCGGCACGCAGTTCATCCAGATGGTCGTGGCCTTGGCGCCTGGCCCTGGCCATCACGGTGTCGCATCTTGCTACGGCCTCCTCGACGGGCTCGGTCCGCCAGCGGGTGTGCTGCACGCGCCTGGGCATCGGATACGCGGCGAGCGTACGGTGCATGCGCCCCATAACGACGCCGATGTGCTCGGCGAGCCGGATCGTCATCGCCGACGAGGTCACCCGGCCGGGAGCCTCGTCGACCACGGCCCATGCGCTGCCTCCCGCGATGGTGACCAGGTTGTCGTCGGCATCGGGCCACACCCGTGGAACGGGAAGCCTCGCGGCCCGGCAGTACTCCGACATGTCCCACGCGTTGCGTGCCGCCTCCAGGTCGGCCATCGAGCGGTACTGCTTGACGAACAGCCGTACTCCGTCGTCCGTCAGGACTCGCCGGTTGATGGTGTCCGTGCCCATGTGCACCGGTTCGACGACATCAGCGACCAGCCCGTACCTTTCCTCCAACACTTCAGCGGCGAGCGTCTCGCCCCAGCCTGCTGCGTCCATTCAGATCACCGACCGCCGTCCACAGGGAGACAGCGGTCCGTGCGAACCGTTCCAGAGAAGCTGTTCACGCACGCCACCCGCCCCACACGCACTTGCCGGTCTCCAGACGCAGGTTCTCCAGCATGGTGTGTGCCTCGTCGACCAGTCCGATGTCGCGCTGCCTGATCCCCCAATCCAGGCAGTCCAGGGCATCCAGTGCCCCGTACGTCCGGCACGCGATCTGTTCCTCCTCGGTGAGTGGGCGGCCGTATCCGTGGTGGAAGGCGGCGTTGAGGTCGGGACGGTTGCACAGGATCCGGTAGCGCAGTCGGCTCAGGTCGCGGTAGGCGGCAGGCCGAAGTTCGGCGCGTTCGAAGTCGATAACCCGCAGGCGCTGCTCGGTCTCGTCCCACATCCAGTTCTTGGGCATGTAGTCGCCGTGCTGCGATACCGGAGGCAGGCGTGGAGGGGCCTCCCCGGCGAGGGTGCGCACCATCGCGAGGTCGTGTTCCGGCGCGTTCCTCCCCGTACGGCCCAGCAGTCGGGTGATCGTCTCGTCCCAGGCCTCCTCGGTCATTTCCGGCATCGACTCGTTGGCCGCCGCGGTGTGGAACCGGGCGAGCAGTTCACCGGCCTGCTCGTAGGCCGCCCGTTCCTGCTCGGCCGGCAGGCGCAGCGAGTCGAGGCCGCGTCCGGGCACGGCGGTGACCAGGACGGTGCGCGTCTGCGTGTCCGCGGAGACCAGCTCGGGGGCGCGGTCTGCGCCCAGGGCCACGGTCCACTTCTCGTACGCGGTCACCTCGCGTCGGTGGAGCTTCGCGCCCGCGTGACACTTCCCGAACCACCTTTGGCCGCCAGGCCCATTGACCTCCCAGACGGAAGGCCGGATGTCTCCGGGCCGGGGATGCTCGGCGACCACCGTGTACGTGTCGGTCGCCGACTCCACCAGATGGTGGAGCGCGCTGGGCATGTCGGTCAACGGTGCGCCCTTCCGCTCGCCGGGCCGCCCGACCGTGCCACGATGAGTGACAGGTCGGACGCGCTCAGTGTCCTGTTGTGGGTGGGTAGCTTGCCAAGTGCCACTGACAATGCGCTCTGAACTGGTCATTTGCCTGCCCGGAGGCGAAGGACGGCGCCGGAGGCCATCTCGAGGAGGGACTCGCTCAGAACTCCGTACCGCCAGCCGAGCGTCACCAGGTGCGGGTCGTTTTCTGCCTCGACGCGCTGCCGCAACGCCCGTACTCGTCCCAGGGCTTCTTCGTGGCTGATGCGGGCGCGCGCCGCGTACTCCTTTGACGTCGCACCGATGGCGACCATGCGCCACGTCTCGATCTCCGCCTCCGAGAAGGCTCCCGGGAGCGTGGCCATCTCGGGGCGCCGGAGCTGCTCGGTGACGAAGCCGGCGTGGACGACTGCGGCCCGGCCACGGGTGCCGAACTTCTGTCCGCAGTGCTTCAACTGCACGTTGATCGTGCCAGCCGTGATCGTGCGGTCGGTGGCGATCGCGTGGGTGCTCTTGCCCTCCGCGACCTGCTGGACGATCCGAATCTGCGCGGGTGTCAGGTCGAGCGACGTCGAGGACGGGCGCGCCGGTCGGGCACTCACGGGAGTTCTCGGTCCTTTCGGGGAGGAACGGCGGTCAGGCGCGGGCCAGCCACCGACGCCGCTCGGCGTCGGTGACCAGGCTCCGCTCGTGGTCCAGTTCCAATTGGGCAAGACGGGTGTAGTGCTCGACCACATCGGTTCCGAAGGCTTTCCGCGCGAGGGCGCTGTTCTGGAAGGCGACGAGGGCGTCGGCCAGGGTGGGCGGGACGGAGGTGCCGCCCACCCGGTAGGAGTTGCCCGTCTCCGCCGGACCGGGGGTGAGTTTCTGTTCGATGCCGTGGTCGATGGCCGCCAGGGCGGCGGACAGGGCCAGGTAGGGGTTGGCATCCGCGCCCGGCACGCGGATCTCCAGATGGAGGCCCTCGCCGTGGCCGACGACGCGGACGGCACAGGTGCGGTTGTCGTAGCCCCAGCTGAACGTGGTTGGCGCGAACGAGTCGGGCGTGAACCGCTTGTAGGAGTTGGTGTTCGGGGCGTAGAGGGGAACCAGCTCCGGCAGGCCGGCGAGCAGGCCCGCGATGGCGTGCCGCCCTGTCTGGGACAGTCCGCCGCCGGACTCGTCGAGCTGGCTGATGGCCTTCGACCACAGCGACACGTGGAGGTGCAGACCGTTGGCACGGCCGGTTTCCGGGGCGGCCATGAAGGTGGGCGCCAGTCCAGCACGCGAGCCGAGGGTGCGCACCGCGTGCTTGAACAGCAGGTGCCCGTCGCAGGCGGTGAGGGCGGGCCCGTACGGGAAGGTCACCTCGACCTGGCCGGGCCCGGCCTCCGTCTTGATCGCTTCCACGGGCATTCCGGCGCCCGCGAGCGCGCGCTGAAGGCGGCGGAAGAAACGGTCGGAGACCGGATCATGGTCGAGGGCGTAGTCCAGGTTCTCCGTGGCCACCGGTCGTAGGCCCTGGTATCCGGCCTGTTCCGCCTCCGCGTATGTGCCCCTGTAGAGGACAAACTCGGTCTCGATCCCCGCCTTCGGGTGCAGCCCGTGGCGCGCCATCCGGGTCAACTGGCGATGGAGGATCTCGCGGGGGGCGATCTCGATGGGTGTTCCGTCGTGGGTCACGGCGTCGCCGAGCACGACCGCGGTACGCGGAAGCCACGGAACCACCCGCAGGGTCGACAGGGCCGGCTGCACGGACAGGTCCTGATAGCCGGTCTCCCACGAACTCAACGCGAAGCCGTCCGCCGGGCTCATGTCGATGTCGGTGGCCAGGACGTAGGCACACACCTCGGCGCCGTGATGCGCGACGCGCTTGAGGAAGTGGTTCGCGTCGTAGCGCTTCCCCTTCAGCCTCCCCTGCATATCGGGGACGGCGAGCAGCACCGTGTCGATGGCACCCGCTTTGACGAGGTTACGCAGGTCCGACAAGGAGAACGCCTTCTCGGGGCGCCCGCCCCGCTCGGGTCCGGAAGCGATAGCCAGACGCGCCACGGTGCTGTCGCCGCTCGTGGTGCCCGGCATCAGACGACCTCGTCTTCGTACGCGCTCGTCGAGCGGTCGAAGTGCTGTGCCGGCACTTCGTACGAGCTGCCCTTCGCCCGCCACCACCCCCAGGCCAAGGCGAGGACCACAAGCAGAGCGACCGGCGCGTAGTTGAACGTCTCCACCGACACGAGGCCGCCGCCGGCGGGGCGCGTCTGGGGCAGACAGAACAACACCGTCACGAACGCCACCCAGAGAACCGCGATCGTGCCCACGATCACGCCCCAGTTGCCGAGGTTCCACGGTCCGGGCCGGAACCGTCGGCGGTTCTTGACGCGCAGGAAGATCGGGATCGCGTAGGCCGGGGTGATGCCAACCACGTTGATGCTGGTGATCGCCGCGTAGGCGACCGGGCTGTACAGGCTCGGCAGGGCCAGTACGGCGGCGCACACCACGGAGAGCAGCACCGCCATGCGCGGCGTGCCGGTACGACGGTCCACCCGCCGCCACAGGTGCGAGCCGGGTAGCGCCCCGTCACGCGAGAACGCGAAGACCATCCTGCTGGCCGCAGCCGTCTCGGCATTGCCACAGCACAACTGCGCGACGATGACGACCAGGAGCAGTGCCTTCGCCCCGGCCACGCCGAGCGCGTCCAGGAAGATCTGTGCCGGCGGCACTCCGGTCGCGGTGCCGACGGTGCCCGCGTAGTCCTGGATCGCGAAGGTGAGTCCCGCCAGCAGGACGAACCCGGCCAGCCACGACCAGCCGATGGCGTGGATGATTCCGCGGGACGCGGACACCTGGGCGTCGGTGGTCTCCTCCGACAGGTGCGCGGAGGCGTCGTAGCCGCAGAACGTGTACTGGGCCAGGAGCAGACCCAGCACGGCCACGTAGAGCGGGCTCGACCAGCCCGTGTTGTTGACGAACTCGCCGAACACGAAGTCGGCGGACCGGTGGTGGGAGGGCACGATCGCGAGCGCGCCGACGATCACCGTGACGCCGGCGAGGTGCCACCAGACGCTGATGCTGTTGAGGATGCTGACCAGCCGGACCCCGAACAGGTTCAGGGTGAGGTGGAGGGCGAGGATGCACAGGAAGATCACCATGATCCTTCCCAGCGTCGGCTCGAAGCCCCACTGCAGGTTGAACAGGGCGCCCGTGAAGAGCGCGGCCCCGTAGTCGATGCCGGCGATCGCACCGAGCAGGCCCAGCAGGTTCAACCAGCCCGTGTACCAGCCCCACTTCCGCCCGCCGAGCTGCTCCGCCTGGTAGTACAGGGCTCCGGAGGTCGGATAGGCGGAGGTCACCTCGGCGAGCGAGGCGCCGATGAACATGACCATGGCGCCGACGACCAGCCAGCCCCACAGCATCACCGATGGGCCACCGGTGTTCAGGCCGAAGCCGTAGAGGGTCATGCAGCCGGACAGGACGCTGATGACGCTGAAGGAGATCGCGAAGTTCCCGAACGGCCCCATGCGTCGGGTGAGCACGGGCTCGTAGCCCAGTTCGCGCAGGTAGGTGTCATCGGACTTCCGTGGTGTCGCGTGGCGGTTCGGACTCGGACGGGACATGGATCGGCCTCCAAGACTCGGGGAGGTGGGCAAACTAGACAGGTTCATGCCAATACGTGGTTGCGATGGCGGCTGTAGATCACGGGTGCGGCCCGGCGCGTGGCCTACGGGTACGGGCGTAGGAGAGGGATTCGGCGCGCGCCCGAAGGAGCAGTGCCTCACCGGGATCAGGCCCCGCGGCTCCGTCGTGCACCGATGCCCATGGCTCGCGCGCCGCGTACGAGCCCATCGCCTCGAACACCTCGGCGGCCTCCAGGTACCGGTGTCCCGCCCACAACGCGTAGGCGAGGAGGTTCAGATCGGCCACCGATCGGTGCCCTACGGATGCCTTGTGGAACCAGTCGTGTAAGGCGGTCAGGGTGTAGTCGAGCGTCGACTCCTGTGCCCACTGCCGCCGCCACAGGGGATCGGCGCGCGACTGTCGTCGCTGCTCGACCTGTGCGTACGCCGGCAGAAGCAGCAGCGGCGATCCGACCGGTCGCTGCGAGGCCACGGACCGGCCGAAGTCGAAGACCGCGGCCAGGGAAGCGCCCGACGGACCCTCAAGAGCGAGCATGAACTGCACAACGCGGTGGTAGGCCTCGCGGTTGTACGGATCACGCTGGTTGACCTCGTAGAGCAGTCCCCACGGGCCGCCCGGCAGCATCGGTTCGGCGGACCTCACGCGGTGTTCTGGCCGCAGTTGGCGGGTGTCGACCTGGGCCAGGGCGACAAGACATACCCACGGCACGGGATCGTGGGGCGCACGGCGGGCCGCCAGCAGCGCGGCACGCCGCGCTCGCATCTCGAACTCCAGGGTCCGCGGGTGGTGTTGGCGGTGGGCACGAAGTGCCCTTTCGACGGCGACACGTACAGACATCAGCTGCGCGTCGTAGCTGTCGGGCTCCTCGGCGAGCCACACGTCGACGACGTCCGACCGGGCGGCTGCCACGGCCAGCAGCTGGGTGCGTGCCGTGCGTAGTGCCCAGTGCGTACCAGTCTTCCAGAGCAGCTCACGTGCCTGCCTCCAGCGCCCCGCCTGTAGTTCGACCAAGGCCACACGGAGGTCGTCGTCGTGACCAGCCGGGTGGTAGACGAGACGCATCAGAGTGCCTCGGAGGGGACCGTGCGCCGTCGGCAAGCCGGGTCGGGCCAGTTCGTCCGCTGCGGGCGGACCGTGGGGGTTGACGTGCTCTGCGAGCTGGACGGGAAGGTCATCGGGAGCCTCGGGCAGGTTGGGGGAGGGCCGTGAAACGCATGAAGGCGGACCGTCGGCCGAGCCGGGAGATGGGGCTCGTGCGCCGGTTCGAGCTCGCTAGAAACGGATCTGTCCGATCATGTCGGCGACGCCCGTCAGGAACCGGTTGATGGTCGGGGCCATGGACGTACTCGCCAGGAAGAACCCGAAGAGCACGCAGACGACCGCGGGACCGGGTTTCACGGATTTGCTGCGGATGAGGACGACCACGAGGATGCCCAGCACCAGCACGAAGGAGATGCTGAGCGCCATCAGGAGGCCGCCTCCTCCGCGGACCCGCGCCGTTCCCGCCGAGCCTGGCTCAGCGCGCGCCGCAGAGCGTCTGACTGGGTCAGCGCACGCGGGCCTCGGGGGAAGACGTGCCAGTGCATCCCGGGAGGCTCCGTGCTCTCGGCGGACGGCACGACGACGTGGCACTTCTGCCCCAGCGCGACGGTCCCCGGCTCCTCCCAGCGGGCCGCGGTACCCACGGGAACCAGGAAGTACAGCCGGGGCTCCGGACCGTCGTGGTCGAGGATCACCGGGCCGACCGGTTCGTCCCCCTCGTCGAGGATCTCGATCGCGCGCCGACCCACGGCCTCCACGGCGCGTACGGCGTCCCACCACTCCCCCGCCGAGCACAGCTCGGGCTCCTCGCCGATGGGCATCCAGCGCGGCGGGTTCGCGCGAGCTGCGGGATTGTCGTCGGACATGGAAAAGGCCTCCTCACCACTGGGTGTGAGGAGACCATTCCATTCAGCAAGCTGTCCTGCGCGGACAGTCTGTCCGTGGGCTCCGCTCGCCAAAGCCCTTGACACAACCTCAGGTTGTGCTAATACCCGTCCAACTACCGAATGCGGACAGCTCGTTGGAGGGGTGAGCGTCCATCCTGAGCAGCGCCGCAGTGGTCTCGCGAACGGACGGGTGGAACCGCGTGTGGTTGGGCGCGACCTTCCGCGCTCGCTTGAGGTCCGCGAAGGCACCGTCCCGGTCGTTCTCCGCGAGCTTCGCGGAGGCCACGTCTATGAAGTGGTGGCTCGACCGCTCGCCGACGGTCGTAGCGGGCGGCGCCCACTCGCCGCCGGCGACCGGAGACCATTCGACGAGACGGGCGAGGGCCTGCTCGGTGTCGCCCGTGTCGATCATCGCGTGCACCTCGTGGATGCGGATGTTCGTCGGGCCGAACGACATCTCGTACGCCAGCGAGTCCCGGTTTCCCGCCATGCGTGCGACCTGCTCCGCCTCCCGCAGGTACGAGTCGGCGCGGTCGGCGCTGTTCTCCCGGGCTTCGAGGACGGCCAGCTTCAGCAGCAGCGCACCGTCGACGGCGAGCGCGTCCTCAGTGAAGGAGCGTTCCGGCTGGAGCCGCTCCAACTCCGTCCGCAGCGCGAGCAGCTTGCGGCGCGCCGGCGAGTACGCCCCCTGGCGGAGCATGGCCCCAGCCACGAGGTAGCCGGCCGTGAACTGCATCAGCGGATCGCCGCTCTGGTCAGCGGCCCAACGAACGCGCTCCAGTGCCGTGTTCGACAGGTCGTGGTGACCCATCTTGTGGGCAAGGGAGTTCACGGCTCGGTAGGCGCGCGCCAGGTGCCAGAAGGCCTTGCTCCGGTCACCGTTGCCACCACCGAGGGCCACGTGCGTCAGTTCGGTGATGATCGGCGGCAGCAGGGGCCCCATCGGCGCGTACCGGGCGTCGCGACGCAGGGCCGCCACCTGGTCGACCTCGGAGGCGAGCACGGGAAGCGCCCGCGGAGCGATCTCCAGGTCGTCGGGGCTGTCGTAGCAGAGCAGGAGGCGGCGGAGCTCGGGTATGACGGCGTGGACGCCGTCCTCCGCCTCCGGCTCCCCGTAGTACGGCTGGCCCGTCAGGACCTCGGGGCCGAAGCGCAGCGCCTTGGCGAGAGCCAGCACCAGCGAAGGTGAGGCCTTGCGCGCCCCCGACTCCAGCTTCTGCACGTAGCTCGGGGAGACCGCGACCTTCTGCGCCAGCTGGGCGGCGGACAGCTTCCGTGTCCTGCGAGCGACGCGGAGACGGTCTCCCAGTGTCAGGTTTTCACTCATCGGTGGAGCTGTCCCTTCGCGATGAAGCACTTCGTTCAGAGTACGGTTACGGTCCAAGCCTGCGCCCCTGGTCGCCAACTGTTAACAGAGCCGATGGCCGAGCGCCCACGACGTGGATCTGCTGCGCGGACCCGACGTACGTTGCTGTTCCCGCCTGAGCCTCCGGCCACACGACCGAAGCGGGGCATATCGTGGAGAAGCGGGTGCGGGATGAGTACGGTTGCCGCCCCCTGGTCAAGAGGTAGGCGTCGAAGTACCTACGGACAGTTTGTCCGCGCGAATCCTGCAGGCGCCGGAGAGCCGCCCTCACCGTCGGCCGCAGACAGTAGCCGAGCCCTTACGGCGAGATGAGGTTGGGGTGGCCTCACATACGCTCACAGCCACAGGGCGGTTCCGCCCTGGTCGAAGGTGAGGAGTGAGGTCGGGAGTGGCTGAAGCCGAACAGTCCCTCGTGTTGTGGGACATCGACCGAACGCTACTGTACGTCGGTGAGATCGATCGGCAGGTCTACCGCGAGACCTTCGCCGAGATCGTTGGGCGCCCCGCCGAACGCCTTCCGGCCCGGGGAACCGGCGTCACCATGCCCCTCGCGATCCGATCCCTGCTCCTGCACAACGGCGTTCCGACATCGGACGTCCCCCGACTGCTACCGCGCATGGTTGAACTCCTGCCGCGGTGTCTCGCCACGCATGAGGAAGCCCTGCGCGAGCGGGGCGTCCTCATGCCGGGTGCTGTGTCCGCCCTGAAGGCGGTGCACGAGCAGGCGCACTGGGTGCCGACCGTCGTCACGGGGAACCTCAGGCCCAACGCGCTGCTGAAGCTCGAAGTGTTCGGCCTCGACGCCTTTCTGGACACGGAAATCGGCGGGTACTCCTCCGACGACGAGCACCGTCCCGCCCTCGTCGCCGTCGCACAAGAACGAGCTCAGGCCAGGTTCAGGGCAGCCTTTACCCGCTCCAACACCGTCATCATCGGGGACTCGCTCGAAGATGTCCGCACCGGAGTCGAAGGCGGTGCTTCGGTGATCGGAGTCGCGTCCGGCAAGACCACCGCCCGCGAACTGGCGGCAGCAGGAGCCGGCGCGGTACTCGACAGTCTTGAGGACGTACCGCGGCTCATGGAGGAGATCACGACGTTGACGCGTTCGACCATGAAGTGACGGGCAATCAATCCGGACTATGCCTCCCCGTGTGGTCCTGCGCGCTCTCCTCGCTGCTGTTCAACGTAGGCCCCACCGGAGGCCGCTTGGCCGAGGAGGATTCGCGGCCGGGCCTCAGGCCTGTGAGCTGGGTGCCCGTGTGAGTTGCGCAGCCGGATGCCGTTGAAACCGCAGGTGCTGGAGGTGATGGTCTCCCAGTACGGCCACAGGATGTCCAGGACCCGCAGCTGGATGCCGGCCTCGGCGTGCAGGGCCAGAAGGTCGCCGACGGGCTCGGGTGGTCCCAGCGGCTCGACGGGTTCTTCCGCGACGTGCGCGCGCGGGACGGGCCCCCCGATGGGGCGGAAAGGCGTGGAGTCGAACCGGTAGGCGTAGAGGCGAACGTTTCGGATCTCCTCCAACCAGTCGTACTCGATCGCGTGTACTCGATCTCCGTCTCCCGGACCGATGATCCGCTCGCGGTCGTCTGGGGACGTGTCGGGTGTCACCCATGCCATCGCCCGGGGACACTGCTTAGGGAACCAGTAGTCGGGAGCACGAACCGCGTCGACGGCCCAGACGAAGGCCCCCTGGTCCTTCGACGTCGGGGAGACGCGGGGGACGAAGCGGGTGATGGTGGGGTCCTCAGAGAAGTGCAGTAACTGTCCAGGCTCTGGCCGCATCGGGGCATCGTAAGTCCACATGCGCCGTTCTCGCCTTCGGCGATTCCAGGCGCACCACCGCAACGCATCGGAACAAGCCACCAGGTGGCCATACGAAAAGCACCGTGCGTCGGGGACCAATGAGATCGCCTCAACGACTGCGGGCCTGCCGCCGCCATCGTGATCGGCGGCAGGGTGCGGATCGATGGCAGGGAGATCGCACGATGGACGCCCGTGCCCGCAGGAGGTCGTTGAGCGCGCGCACCGGAGACGCTGGGGACGAGGCCAGTCGGGTGTCGAGCGCTGTCTCCCACTGCTCGGTCAGCCCGAGCATCAGGCGTTCGCGCATGCCGGGGGTGACGTGGGCGTAGCGCGCCGAGACGGAGCCGTCGATATGGCCCATCCGTTGGTCCATGAGGACCTTCTCGGTGCCGAGGTCCTCCATCACAGTGCGGTGGGTGTGGCGGAGGCCATGGGGTGTGAGGCCCTTGGCAATCGGAAGCCAGCAGGCGTCGGCCCGGTCGCCGGCGCCGCGCCCTCTGGCCGGGACGCCCGGCCACGGCTCTCCCAGCAGCGGTACGGGGCGGGTCTGCTGCGGCGCCTTCTTCGGGTACCAGCCGGAGACCGCAGGGGTGAACAGCCAGGTCGCGAAGCCATTTCGGCGCCAGTGGGCGGCATGGCTCAACACCGCGCCGCCGCGCATGAACCCCAGGTCCGCGATGGCCCGCTCCACCCTCATACGCTTGGCCTCGGTGACGCGGTCAGGGTGATTCAGGACGTTGGACACGGTGCCCGTGGAGACGTCGGCACGGCGTGCGACGTCGACGAGCTTCGCGCCTTGGTGGCCACCACCGCGAGTCCCGCCCTGTCCGCGGAAGACGTAGGTCCTGCCGTGACACGGGCATGGATTCGGCTTCGTACGGGCGATGTGGTTGGCGACCAGGGCCGACAGCCAGTCCATCAAGTCGATGGTCCGGTAGCTGTCGTCCTTGGGTGGGCAGCGCACGATCTCGCCGGTGTCGAGTTCGTACAGCTGCCACTCGACCCGGATGGAGCCGGGGCGGGCGAGTTCCGTCTCCAGGCCGACGATTTCGCCCCAGCGCATGCCGGTGTAGCCCTTGAGGACGACGGCGACGAACTCGTCGTCGCGGCCGGAGAGCAGCGCAGCCCGTTCGGCGGTGAGCAAGATGCCGAGTGCGTCGGTGACGACCTTCTCCGGGCCGCGATTACGGGAGCGTCCGGCACGCTTGCCGCGTCCGCGCCGCCTGGTAGCCGGGTTGGTCGTGATCAGGCCCTCGTCGATCGCGTCTTCGAAGATCAGGTGGAGCGTCGAGCGCCAGGTTCTGACGCTGGAGGCCGCGTAGACGGCCCGCTCTTTCTTCTCCCACAGGTCGACGTCCGTGCGCAGGATGTCGGCGAGTGCCTTGTCCTCGAAGTCGGGGAGCAGGTGCCCCTCGATGTGGCGCTTGTAGTTCTGCATGGTCGAGGCTGCCAGGTCCTGAGCCTTGTACCAGCGTTTCGCGTACTCGCCGAAGGTCGCTTGGCCGAGTTCCGGTTCGGGCCGGCCATCGCCCGGTTCCTTGTTCTCAGCCACGGCCGCAGTCCGGTGCCCCTCGCCCTCGTCCCTGGCGATGCCGAACGTGAGCATCTACGTCCTCCTCCCGCACGACCTCATGGCTCACGCAGGTTTCCCATGGAACCCCAAGGCCAAATCGACATGCCGGAGAAGATCACGCGGAGAGACCGAACAAGGTCACACGAAGGGTGCGGAGATCAGCAGAGAAGGTTTGCTCGCGGTTTCCAGCACGCTCTGCCTGCGGCTTTCAGCCGAGTTCGTCCAGGCAGCCAACAGGACCTCATCACACTTGTCGAGGGCATTCGCGAGGAGTGGCAGGACGTACGGCCCGACCAACACCTACCGGCTCCGAGCAATCTTTCAGAGCCTCGATGACCCTCAACACGCCTGCAAACAAAGCCTGTTGTTGTCAATGGGTCGTCAGCAAATTCCTGCGGACACTTTGTCCGCTCGTCGCACTCGCGTAGTGGAATCGTCTTTTCACGCTCCGTTGCGCGAATCCCCGACGGACCGCACCACCCCTGCGCGAGCCAGGTGCCTCCCTGCCCGAGTCACCGTTCTCCACCGCCTATCCCGCACTGGAGGAGTCCTTCCCATGGCAGCCCGTACACGCAGTTCACAGGGCGTGACCTCTACTCCGACCAGCAAAGCGGTCCCTCTTCAGCGTCAGAGAGGCACAGGAGGAGCCGTCGAATCAGCCCCAACCACGATCTCGCCGAGGATCGCCGTCGCGCTGCATGACGGCTACTACGGGTGCACATCGGGTACGGGCTTCAGCAACAGGGCCTTCCTCGAGGTACTCACGCGGGCACTGCCCCGAGAACGCCTCCTGGTCATGCCCGTTCACATCTCACGCTCCGACCCCAGTTACGACCCCACCTGGGTGACCGAGACCGAGGGAATGCTGGGGCGGGCCGGGGCCGACGTCGTTCCGGTTCCGGGTGGTCGCGCGGCGACCGCCGCCCTCGCGGGCTGCGAAGCACTGTGCGAGCGGGTCACGGAAACCGCCCGCGCGCGCCTTGCCGATGCGTCGATGGCCCAGCTGATCGGCCTCGACATCCCCTTCCTCGGACTCGGACCCCATCGACGCGCCGACGATCCGTTCAGCCTCCTTCTCCTGCCCCGCTCGACGAGTGAACTCGCCTCCCCGGAGGACCGGCGGCGCATCCGCTGGGAGCACAAGGGACTGACGGCGGCGGTGGGTGGCGGCGCACGCGTCGCCGCCATCTCGCACCACATGCGCGGCCATCTTGAGCAGGTCTACGGCGTCCCGCGACAGGCAGTGGTCGATCTCCCCAACGGACTGCTCCTGAGCGACCGCGAGGACGTGGTGCCGGCTCCGCTGCCGCCGCAAGCCGAAGCGGGGTTCCTGCTGGCCTTGGGCCGGGCGGTGGAGAGCAAGGGCTTCGAGGACCTGCTGGAAGCCGTCCGAATCCTCGGTACGCAGGGCGAACGGGTGCCGCACCTTCTGCTCGCACCCACAACACACACGGAGACCCTGACCGGCTACCAGCAGCGACTCCAGGCAATGGTCCGCGACTACGCGATCGACGCGACGTTCCTGCCGCGGTTCTCCCCCCGGTACCGCTCCTGGCTGCGGAGTCCGGCGCTTCGGGGAGTGGTGGTGCCCTCCCGGGCCGAACCGTTCGGGAGGATCCCCCTCGAAGCCTTCGCCTCGGGGGCCGCGCCGGTGATCGCGACTCGGGCAGGCGGGCTCACGGAGACCGTGGTCGACGGGGTGACCGGGTTCACGGCCGGAGCCCGTGACCCCATGAACCTCGCCCACGCGATCAGGCGAGCACTTCACATCAGCGTCCGAGAGCGTGAGCAGATGCGTGCGCGCGGCAGGGCACTGCTCATGGCCCGGCACGACTACGAGGCCACGATCCGCTCCTACCTGCGCCAGTACGCCCCTTGGGCGATGGCGCGCAGCGCCCCCTTGAGGGGTGGAGCGTGACAACCACCGCACTGGTTGCCCTCAACTCTCCTTACCCCTTCTGGCAGTTATCCGATCGGCACGCCGGACAACTGAGGTCCGCCTTTCCGGACGTCCGCTTCCTGCTCGCCCAGGAGCAGGACGTCCCTGTCGAGATCCGTACCGCTGACGTCTATTTCGGCTGGTCCTTCGACGCGGAGTGGCTCAAGTCCTCCCGACGGCTCCGCTGGACGGCCACCCCGTCCGCAGGCATCGATCACTGGCCGGTCACCACGCTCGATACCGCGGGCATCACGCTCACCCGCGGGTACGGCTACCACGGGAGGCCGATGGCCGAGCACGCGATCGGCCTGCTCCTCGGCTTCTCGCGGGGCCTGTTCACGAGTGCACGACTTCAGACCCGGTCCGTCTGGTGGAAGGACGAACTCGCCGACAGCTTCTTCGACCTGTACGGCGAGACGCTCACGATCGTCGGCTGCGGCTCTGTCGGCATCCGCCTCGCCGAGGTGGCGCGTGCCTTCGGAATGCATGTGATGGGAGTACGCCGCAACGCTCCTAGCTCCGAACCCGGCGGGATCGAATGGGTGCCGTCGCACCGCGTTCGTGAAGCACTCTCGCGTTCCCGTGCCGTCGTCAACCTGCTTCCCGCGACCGACGAGACGCGCGGCTTCTTCGACGAGAGCACCTTCAAGGCGTGTCGCCCCGGGACGGTCTTCATCAACCTCGGGCGGGCCAGCACCGTCGACCACCATGCGCTCCTCGGCGCCCTCGACCAAGGCCCGCTGGTCGGCGCCGCCCTCGACGTACAGCCGCGCAAGCCGCCCGCGCTCGACGATCCGCTCCGCCACCACCCGCAGATCGTGCTCACACCGAAGAGCGCCGTCTTCAGCCACGCCTACATGGACGAGGCGGTCGCCTTCTTCATCGACAACCTCCGACTTTTCCTCGCCGGCCAGCCCCTCAACGGTGCTGTCACCCCAACCCACGGAGGGACACATGATCCCCACTGACCAGCGGTTTTCCAGGACCAGCCTGTTGCAGCGGTTCGCCGAGTCGGGTCGGAACCATCCCTACCTGGCCTTCACGCTGAACTCCATCTGCAACCTCGACTGCGTCTTCTGCAAGCCGCGGTGCATGCCCGACTACGGACACAAGGACAAGACGCTCACGGTCTCCGACTACGCGGGCATCGCGAAGGAGGCCGGGCTCTGGGGCATCCGCAAGGCGCACACCTCGGGCGGGGAGCCGACGCTGCGCGCCGACATCCTCGACATCATCGGAGCGCTCTCCGACGGTCTCGGCGACAAGGCGACCATCGGCATGACCAGCCACGGCAACCTGCGCCGCGGCCTGACCGTGGACGCGCTGCGCGAAGCCGGGCTCACGTACCTGAACATCAGCCTGCACAGCCTCGATCCCGCACGGTCCACCGAGATCATGGGCGGCGGCGACCCACGAGTCTCCCGTGCCACCATCGATCGGGCACTCGAACTCGGCCTCAAGGTCAAGATCAACTGCGTGCTCCAGCGGTCGTACCTGGACGACGCCTTCGGTGTCGCCGAACTCGCCAGGCGACTGCCCGTCGCGGTACGGCTGATCGAGCTGCAGCGCATCGGACCGGCGGAGGCCCTGTTCCCCACCGAGTTCGTGGCCGAGGCGGAGGTCCGCGAACGCCTGCACACCTGGTTCGAGGAGGCCGGCGAGATCTCCCGCACCGAGCTGGGAGTGCGGAGCCCGGGACGGTACCTGCAGCCGACCGGCTGGGCCGGCTCCATCGGGTTCATCTCCAACTCCTCCTGTGCCACCTGCTCCGACGCCAACCGCATCAAGATCACGCCCACCGGTATCGCCCGGCCCTGCATCCTCCACAACCGCGACATCCCCCTGAAGCCGCACCTCTCGGACGACACCATGGCCGACACCTACGCCCACCTCTTCCGCGCCATGCTCGAGCGCGACAGCAACGAGGCCTGGCAGGGCTTCCACTACGTCGACTACGACCTGCGCTGGGACCGCATGGAGCGACCGCAGGGCGTGCCCGTGCTTCCCCTGCTGCCCGTGGCCAGCGATACGGGCGGGGCCTGCTCGCTTCGCCGGCCCGGAGGTGAGTCCGAGTGACGACGGCCCGTCCCACCGTGTCGTACCCGCAGCTCGGCGTCGTCTACGCCGAGCAGTTGGCCGCCCAGGACGTCACCGCGAGCGTGCTCACCCACAAGTGGCAGGCCGGAGACCTCATCGCACCGCACTCGGACATCGACATCCGCGTCGTCCTCGACCAGGCCCCCGACTCTTGGTGGGAGTGGAACGAGCGGCTGGCCACCGCCCACCACCAGGCGGTACTCCTGGACCCGACCCACAGCCGACTGCTCGAACATCCGCCCGGGTTCGCGTTCACCGCCGACGAGCTCGACCGGAACCAGGTGTCGCCGGCCGAGATCTCCACCTGGAGCCTGGTCACGGGCAGCGCGGCCACCCTCGGGCGGTGGCAGTCCCGTGCGCGGATGATGCCGTGGAGCCGAGCGGACGAGAGGTTCTACCGCGGGATCCTCGACGCGAGGATCGCAGGCCGCTACCAACTCGACAAGGACAGCACCGACAACGTCCACCACGACCTCGACGGCTACCGAAGGCACTGCGTCGCCTGGCACTACGTGGCGCCGTGCTGGTTCGCGTCGGCGGCCCTCGCCACGCGCACCCGGTGCCCCGGGAAGACCGCGGCTCTCAACCATTGGCACCCCGGCGAACTCGAATCACATGCCGAGAGGTTTCTTCGCCTGTCCGCCGCCACCTCGGATCCGGACCTCTCCCCCACTCAGGTACTGCGCACGGCCCACGTAACCGTGGACGCCGTACTGCGCCGCACACCGCCTCCCAGGCCGCTGCCGGAGGCGGTGGACGCGGAAACGGCGGCCTGGATCACGGCCGCCGGCATGCTCCGTGTGCGCGTCGCACGCTGGATCTACTACCTGAACCCGCCGCCGGAGACCGTGACCGGCTACTTGATCGCTCGCGAGGAGAAGGAACTCCGTTCCGCCCGGAACACCTTGACCCGTCTCGCCGACCGAACCTCCGGTGACGACGCGCTGCTCGTCAAGGCCATGACGGAGCTGCTGACCCCAGGCCCGACCACGACAGGCAGCCTTCGCGACCTCCTCGCCCTGTGGGGGCGTTACCGCTCCGTCGTCGAAGACTTCCTCTCCGCCCACCCCGAGTGACCAAAGGGGCTCCCCATGACGTCGTCCCCCGTGCTGTCCACCACGCAAAGGACCCTCAAGACCGCGAAGATCAAGATCACGACCAAGTGCAACCGCCACTGCGACTTCTGCATCTTCGCCGAGGGCGGCCAAGGCGAGAACATGCCGCTGGAGACGTTCAGGCGGGTCCTCGACCGCCTCGGACAGATCCCGTTCCGGCAGCTGCACATCAACGGCGGAGAACCCACCGTTCACCGCGACTTCAGCGAGCTCAGCGGCCTTGCCCGTGACCGTTTCCCGGAGCAGGTCATGGTGCTCGGCTCCAACGCGATCACCCTGGCCCGCAACGATCGCCTCCTCCAAGCGACCCTCGCGCACTACGACCAGGTCCTGATCGGCTGCGACGAGGAGCACGACAACTACGACGAGGTCAGCGCTGTCGTCCCCGTACTCCGTGAGGCCGGAAAAATCGTCGTCATCAACAGCGTGCTGGAGGCCATCGCCCCGGACCGCCTCAGTCAACTGGCCGCCCTGTGCGACGAGTACGGCGCCATCCACGTCACCAACCACGTCCACCACATCGACGTCGGCCAGCCCGCGAACGATCTCGGTGGCCTCTGCGACCGCAACGTCGACCAGCACCTCATGATCGAGGTCGACGGCGACTGCTACCGGTGCTTCAACGCCATGGCCAAGAACGACAGCGAGTTCACGGTCTGGGACGACGACTTCGCGGCCAGGGTCTTCGCGCCGCGCCGCAAACACTACGACTTCTGCCTGAAGTGCCACGAGTACAGGGACTCGGGCCTTCAGACCGTCCCCGCTCCCGCCCGTCGCACGGCTTCCGTCTCACCGCCCTCTTCTCGGAGGTCCCCATGCCCGCAGTGCTCGGTCTGAACTTCCACCACGACACCTCCGCCTGCCTCATCGTCGACGGCCGCATCTACGCGGCCGAGGAGGAGCGATGGAGCGGCGTGAAACACAACCGCACCACACGCAAGGGGGTTCTCACCGCCCCCACACACGCCCTCGACTGGTGCCTGCGGTCCGCCGGCATCACCGTCGACGACATCGACCACGTGTGGACCCCGTCCATGCGGCCCAGCCCCCGGCACGGATCGTGGGCGTCCACGGAGCAGGACGAACTCGCCGCCCTGCTCCCCGGGGCGCTCGGGCAACGGTTGAAGCTCATCTCCCACCACACCGCGCACGTCCTGTCCGGCTATCTCCTCTCCGGCGAGGAGCACGCCGCCGGCCTTGTCATCGACGCAGGCGGTTCCGCCCTCGGTATGGACATCGCGTCAGGGCGCGAACGGATCACCGGCTACGACCTGACGCCGGACAGCATCGACCGCGTCCACCAGGTCACACCGGCCATCGCCCCCGGCCCCTCCGGACCTGTGCGCGCCCACCCGTCCCTCGGCCACTTCTACCGCAACCTCGCGCTGCGGGTGATTCCGCCGGGCAACGAAGTCGAGGGCAGCATGATGGCCCTGGCCGCCTTCGGTGACCCGGACCGCTACTACAAGGAACTCCGCGACCTCGTCCATCTCGGCGCGAACGGGGACGTACACATCGCGGCGCCATGGGGGTCGTACGACGCCGAGACCCCGCTCGGGATCGAAGGCGCGTTCTGGACCGCGCGGTCCGCCGACTCGAAGCCGCTGGACGCCCGGGTGGACCTGGCCGCGGCGGCGCAGCGGGTCTTCGCCGAGGCGGTCATCCACGTAGCCCGTCACCTGCGTCACATCACGACCGTCCGCACACTGGTCTTCTCCGGCGGCTGCTCCCTGAACTCCCATCTCAACGGAACGCTCGCCGAGCAGTCCGGCTTCGAGAACCTCTTCGTCGCCCCGGCGCCGCACGACGCCGGCACCGCGGTGGGCGCCGCCCTCTACGCCTGGAACTATGTCCTCGGACAACCTCTTCTGCCGTCACCCGAGGACGCCGACTGGGGCCCGCTCCCCGGCCCTCTGCCCGACGGAGCGCTCTCGGGCGGCTACCGCAGCGTCTCCGGCCTCGGTGAGCGGCTGATCCCCACCGTCGCCGCGCTCCTCGCGGACCACCACGTCGTCGGCTGGGTGCGGGGCGGCATGGAGTTCGGGCCGAGGGCCCTCGGTCACCGCTCGATCCTCGCCCACCCCGGCAAGGCGGCGACCAAGACCCGCCTGAACGCCCTCAAACAGCGGGCCGACTACCGTCCGTTGGCGCCCCTGGCGCTCGCTGAGGAAGCCAACGCCTGGTTCCTCGGCGACGGCGACCCGTTCATGAACCGGGTCGTACGCGCACGGCACTGCAAGTCCGACCGGATGCCTGCGGCTGTCCACCACGACGGAACCGCCCGCCTCCAGACCGTGAGCCGAGGGCACTCCGGTGTCCGCCCGCTCCTGGAGGAGTTCCACCGGCTCACCGGCGTGCCCGTCCTCCTGAACACCTCCCTGAACTTCAAGGGAACGCCCATACTCCGCACCTCCGAGCAGGCCGTCGCCGCAGCGGTCGAACTCGGTCTCGACGCCCTAGTCGTCGAGGACACGTTGATCCTCGCCCCGCACGTGCGGATCGATACGGCACTGACGACCTCCTACGGAACGGACCGCACATGACCAGCGCCCCCACCGTGACGGACGAACTCGGCTTCAGGGACTGGCCGGAGCCGGAACGAGCGCGAGGCCGACTCGCCGCGACCCTCGCGACGACGATCTACGCCGGTCACGTCCGTGACCAGGGCACGCCCTACATCAACCACCCGGTGCGCGTCGTGGCCGTCCTGAAGGACGAACTCGGCGTCACCGATCCCGAACTACTGATCCTCGGCCTGCTGCACGACGCGCTGGAGATCGCGCCGACGGCGGAGCGCCTCGTAGCGTCCGGCCTGGGCCCGGACCTCACGCGACGGCTGCGTTCCATGACCCCCGACCACCGGTTGGAGCAGCGCCCCAAGCAGCCGTGGGACTCGGACGTCTGGCACAACAAGATCAGGTGTCTCGGTCCGGAGGAACTGCTCATCCGTCTCGCCGACCGCATCGACAACCTGCGCGACCTGCGGCACTCGCCGGACCCGGACCGCCGGGCGCGCTTCCTCGACAGCCTGACCAGCACCTACCTGCCGCTCGCCAAGGAGTCCCGCGACGTGAGCGCGCCACTACGAGCCGCGTACGGAGTGCTCAAGGCCGAGTACCGGCAGCAGGTGGAGGCGGGCACGTGACCCCGGTCGTCCACTCCATGTCACCGAAGGGCCGCACCGGAGGCCGCGTCTACCTCCGCATGATCCACGAGGCCACAGCCGACTCGATCGAGTGGCGGACGGTGCCGGACTACAAGCGCGCCTACACCGTCCGCCGAGGCCGGAAGGTGCGCCACCTCGCCCGCCTCGCGCCTCACATCCGCGAACTCAGAGACGCACCGGGCGCGTTCCTCTGGGACGACCTCAGCATCCTGTTCTTCACCCCGGAGATGCGGGCCCAGACCGTCTTCGTCTTCCACCACTACGAGCCGCTGCAGTTCGACTCCTGGCCCCTCGAACCGCTGCTGTGGCGCAGGCTCTTCGCGATTCTGCCCCAGTGCCGCGCGGTCGTGTGCGTCGCCCCGTCCTGGGCAACGTTCCTGCGGGAGCGCGGCGTGGACAACGTCCACGTGATCTACAACGCCTTCGATCTCGCCGAGATCGGCAGGGTCCGCGGCATGGACCCTGCCGAGTGCAAGGCCCGCCTCGGTCTCCCCCAAAACGAGATCATCGTGTACGCGGGCAAAGCCGTGCACTGGAAAGGCATCGAGAAGGTCGCCGCGGCCATCGAACCCGATCCCGGGCTCCGTCTCGTGACCACCGGAAGCAACACCATCGGCTCCCCGGGACACCACTTCGACCTGCCCCGTCCCCGGTACCTCGAACTGCTACGGGCCTGCGACGTCGGGGTCTTCACTCCCCGTATGCGGGAGGGGTGGAGCCGCTGCGCCGCAGAAGCTCTGCTCCTGGGTATGCCCTGCCTCATCCAGCCGATCGCCGGGCTCGGTGACCTCGCGCGTCTGACCGAGCAGCCGCCCCCGGATCCGCGTCGGCTGGCCCAGCAGATACGAGAGCGGGCGGCCGCGGCACCCGCCGAGTCGAAGACCGTGTACGAGACGCTGGCCCGCTTCGACACCACGTACTTCGCCGATGCCTGGTCCCGCCTCCTCGCACAGGCGACGGGACCGTGATCACGAAATGATCAGCCGGCGAGCTTCGCCAGCGCCGCGTCGATCCGGGCCAGGGTGCGGTCCTTGCCGAGGACCTCCAGGGACTCGAAGAGGGGCAGACCGATAGTGCGGCCGGTGACCGCGACGCGCACCGGGGCCTGGGCCTTGCCCAGCTTCAAGCCGTGCTCCTCGCCGGCGGCCAGGACCGCTTCCTTGAGGGACTCGGGGCTGGTCCAGTCGGCCGTCTCCAGCTTGGCGCGGGCCGTGGTGAGGAGAGCCACCGGGTCGCCCTTCATCGCCTTGTCCCAGGACGCCTCGTCCTCCACCGGCTCCTTCAGGAACAGGAAGTCGACGTTGGCCGTGATGTCTGAGAGGACGGCCACGCGGGTCTGGGCGTGGGGGGCGATCGCCTCCCACGCGGCCTGGTCAAAGTCCTCGGGCGCCCAGTTGGCGTACGGGGCACGCAGCCACGGCTCGCAGGCCTCGACGAACGTCTCCAACGGCAGGGCGCGGATGTACTCGCCGTTGAAGGCGGTCAGCTTCTTGATGTCGAAGAAGGCCGGCGAGGTGTTCACGTCCTCGACGCGGAACTTCTGCTCCAGCTCCTCGTACGGACGGATCTCGATGTCGTCCCCGGGGCCCCAGCCAAGCAGCATCAGATAGTTGGTCATCGCCTCCGGCAGGTAGCCCTCGGCGAGGTAGTCCTCGAGAGCGACCTTGTCCCGTCGCTTGGACAGCTTCTGCCGCTTCTCGTTCACGATCACCGGCAGGTGCGCCCACACCGGGGCCTTCGCGCCGAGCGCCTCCCACAGCAGCTGCTGCTTGGGCGTGTTCGACAGGTGCTCGTCACCACGGATGACCAGGGTGATGCCCTCGTCGAGGTCGTCGACCACATTGGCGATCAGGAAGACCGGGGAGCCGTCACCGCGGGCGATGACGAAGTCCTCGATCGCCGAGTTCGGGAAGGACGGCTCACCCCGGATGAGGTCCACGACGACCGTCTCGCCCTCGGTGGGCGTACGGAACCGCAGCGCCCGGCCCTCCACGTACTCCAGACCCCGGTCCCGGCAGAAGCCGTCGTAGCCGAGGTGCTGTGAACCGGTCCGCTCCTGGAGCTGCTCACGGGTGCAGTCGCAGTAGTACGCGCGGCCCTGCGCATAGAGCTGCTGGGCAGCCTCGCTGTGACGGTCGGCGTTCTGCGACTGGAAGTACGGCCCCTCGAAGGCGGGATCGTCCTCGTGGATCCCGATGGCCGCGAGCGCGCTGATGATGCCGTCGATCCACTCCGGCTTGTTGCGAGCCGCGTCGGTGTCCTCGATCCGCAGGACGAACTTGCCCCCCGACTGTCGCGCGACGGCCCAGTTGTAGAGAGCCGACCGGGCCCCGCCAACGTGGAACATTCCAGTCGGGGATGGGGCGAAACGCACGCGCGTGGAGGCTGTAGACATGCGTGCAAGCCTACCGATTCCCAGCGGGTGCTCGCCCGCACCCACGAGTGCGGATGGCATCATCCTCATCCCATCTTTCGAGCACGGGCGGGCTCACTCCAGATCTGAGCGTCGACGTCGGCAGACATTCCAAGCTGTAGCTTCACTGACGCCGAACGCAACTCCGAGCTGCGCGTACGTGGCCCCGCTCAGCTCACGCATCCGCACGAGTGCCGTTTGCTGCTGGCTCGTGAGCACATGCCGTCCGCCCCGTCCGGAGGCTGGCACAGGAGGCGAATCGATGAGATGGCGCCAAGTCGTCCCCTGCACAGCCGCCCGGACCGTCGCGTATCGCAGCCCGAACCTGTCAGCGAGCGATCGCAGGGAATCTCCGCGTGCACGCGCACGCCGCATTTCCTCCACAGTCGCTGCGGTCAGCAGAACACCTGGCCGACTCGACTCCCCAGAGGACTCCTCGGGCGCCCGGTCATCGACATGCGCCCAGGTGACGCCGCGGATCGCATCGTGGACCGTGTTGTAAGGGAGGCCAGATCTCGTCGCGAGGTAGCGCACCGTCGCACCGCCGGCGTGTTCGCGCCTCAGTCTGCGCACATGTTCTTCGTTCAGAACCGTGGGGCTGGGCTGGTCAGGATCAGCGGGCTGAGGACGACTGAGCGGCGGTGGGTCCTCCACCCCGCGCCAGGTGGAGCCGTAGACCGCCTTGGAGAGCGCCCTATTGCCCACCCCGAACGCACGTGCGAGATGATCTACCGAAGCACCGTTGTGCACCTGCCGCCGCGCGTCACGCACCAGCTCGGCGCTAAGCACCTTCCGACCGCCGAGGTGACCCGGGCCTGGTCCATCGGGGCTCCCTTCCGAAGCCTGCGGCGACACGCGAACACCCCCATTCATGCCTGAAGCAGGGCCGAACAAACGTGCACCTCAGGCAGAGCGCCCCTCGTGCGGCCGAAGGGCACACATCCAAGGGCCTACCGTCCACGAGCGCGTGATGGCCGTACCCGTGACGTGACACCGTCAGGCGCCCGTAGTTCTGCTCAGGCAGCTTGATCCCGATCCCTGGCCGTCGCCGAGACCGACGACGACTGCGACTTTACCGGCCGCGCCGAGGAGTGCTGCTGCTCAGCTCGTCGCACGGCAACCGCGCGGGGTGAGAACGGAGCCTTCGCCGAGCTTTCGCGGATCCCTTCGTACGGAGGCTCCAACCTGATCTCGAACCACGTTGTCTTGCCCTCGGCCTCCGGCCTCGTGCCCCAGGCATCCGCCATTGCGTCGAGGAGCAGAAGACCCCGGCCACTCTCGTCATTCGGTGTGGCTGCAACGGTGCTCGGCAACGTGGGGTCAGTGTCCGTGACTTCCACGCGAAGCCATTCGGCGGTGCGGGTCACAACAACGTCGCATGGGCCAGCTGAGTGCAGAACCGCGTTGGCTATGACCTCGCTTGCCATCAGCTCAACGGTCTCCAAGGTTTCGTCCCGCAAGGGGCCGCCCAGATGCTGGGCCACCGCTACGACCCGGCGACGCGCGGGCGGGACAGCGTCAACAGCAGCCTCAACCGTGAATCCGTTCGTCGGACATTCGGAATCGCTGCGTGCCATGACGACAACCTCACTCGGTAGCGGCCTCAGTTAACGAAAGCCTTCCATCCGACGAGAACCGTGTGAGGACAGTCTGTCCCCAGGCGTCCCAAGCAGGTCCCCTTGACATCGCCGTGAGTTGTGATAGCTGAAGTGCGGCGAATGTCGACGACGGGCAAATCGGCCGTCGCGAGAGCGAACCATCTCTGACTGGCCTGCCCGCAGACCAGTCGATCGCTAGAGGAGCTGGGTTGCGGTGCGCGGTTCAGACGTGGTCGCGGCGAGTTCGGCGAGAGCCCACGGCACAGAGCTCCCCTCTAGCGTTCGACAAGCACACGAGATCCAGGAAAATACCTACGAGACAGCCGCGCGAATTCGATGGTCGACGCGGACGTCACCAGACAAGTGCTGAAAATGCTCTGCGCATCCAGGATGCTGGCGCAGCATCGCTGCCACTGAACTAGCTACGTCTCCGGTCAGTGTCGACAGCCAGCGGGAAATGTCTGCCTGCGCTGCCCATTGATCCCACCGAGCGTCCCACTCGAATGCGCCGCTGCAGCATTCCTCAAGCAGGTCCAGCTCACCTGCCTCGGCAGCCTTCTGGGCGATGGTGATCAGCCATGCGATGGTGGCACCCACCTCTCCGCGCTCCGGTAATCTGCCAGTGCCGAGCAGCGCGGCCATGGCGCGAACGACCTCGACGGCGCGGTGAGGTTGCGCCAGCAGTGACGGCATAAGGGGGGCCAGAGGTACTTTGACCAAGAGGTCACAGTACAGAGCCGCGTCGTCGGTATGCGCGGCGGCGAGGGTGATCAGCTCTTCTGCCGCTCCGGACGAGCCGTCGGCCAATTCCTGGTTCAGGTACTCCCCACGCAGCAAGGGGGGTTGTGCCGGTATCTCCAGCTCTTGGTCGATCAGCTTGAGGAAGTCCGCGATCGTGGCCGGCCGTCGAGCAGGATCCCTGTGCGTGGCTTCCCGTACAACCGCACGCCAAGCACCAGATTTCGGGATGAGAGGGACGTTCGCGAGGGGCATCTCACCAGTGACGGCCCACCCGATGAACTGGCCGAGGCTGTAGATGTCGGCGGTCGCTCCGACGCGGTGGGCATCGTCGTACAGCTCCGAAGCGGCGAAACCGTCGGACCCCAGGAACACTCCCACTCGGGTGCGCTGCGGATCGGTTGTCTGCCCTGGGGGACGCCGCACGACGCCCCAGTCCGCGAGAACCCAGCGGCCGTCAAGCCGGAGCACGTTCGCCGGTTTGATGTCCCGGTGCACCCAGCCCTCCTGGTGTGCCACGGCAAGGACGGAGCAGAGTGCCTCCAGGAGCGCCCGCAATGCGGCTGCGTCGGTGAACTCCTCCCTGCACCGCTCCGCTGTGGTCTGCGCGTAGGGCATGACGAACCATGTGTTTTTTGGGTCGTGGTCCAGAACCGGCATCGAGTGAGGGTGCCCACTGAGGCCACGGCCGAGTTCGATCTCGCGCTTCATACGGGCAACCTGGCGAGGGAACGGGTATTTCTCCCGTAGCTTTTTGAGAGCGACGATCTCTCCGGTCGGCTTGTGCGTCGCCCTGAACACGTCTGCCTGCCCGCCACCGACCAGAGGGAGGCGTTCGCATCGGTAGTCCTTACGTTCGCCACGCGTGGCATGGCCGGCCACTTCTCCGCGCCGCGGCGGGACGGAGAGCTTGCGAGCCATCTCGTCCAAGTCCTCGGAACCGGTCACCATGGTGATGCGGGTACGCGTGTTGGCGATGGCGGTCGCGAGATCTTCAGTCACTCCGGCTCCCGCGTTGGCAGGACGTCGCACAGCAACCACATCGCGGTGGACCTCGGCAGCGTCGAACCCCTCGGCGAGGTATTGCAGCGCCTCGAACTGGTCCTCAGGCAGCAACGGCCCAAAAGCTTCGAGTTGCGCTCTGTCTACGACGGTCCGCACGGCTTTCAGAGTCTGCGGGTCGATCCCAAGCTCTCCCAAGACCTCGTCGGAATGCTTTGCGAACAATCGCGACGGAAGCTGGGCGGCGGACTCCTCCAGTTCTGTCGTGAGCTGCTCGATGGCTGGCGCGTCACGGACTTCGAGGCTGTGGGTGGCGGAGTTCACGGTGTAGAGCCGCTTGGCAGCCCACTCCAGCGCCGCGTCGTGCGGGAGGACCTTGACGAGGAGAAACGTGTCACCGCCGTCGTTGGGAGCGAGGACGACGCCACGCCAGAACTCGGTGATGCGGATCGTCCTCAAGCGCGGGTCACGTGCGTTGCGCACGGCCGCCAGGCCCAGCCCCTTGTCCGCGCGTATTTCCGCCATCGTCAGGGTCTGAAACTTGGCCATCGCCTTACGGAGACCCGCCCGCACCGGCTTCTCCAACTGATCGTATTCAGCCCAGAGAGTGTTGGCGAAGGCGAGCTGCGGCAAGAGTAACTCCACTACGCTAAAGGCCTACTTACAGTGGCCACCAGGTTACCGCCCAGCCCGACTCACAGAGGCGGCCAAGTGCGCTCAGCCGACCCTGTCGAGACAGGCGCGCGCGATGCACGCTTAGGTCGGTGCAGACGCCCTGATCGATCCAGCCTCTCGATCGCCGCCACAGTGTGCTGAGGCTCTACACCAGCACCCACGCGGGCGTCGTTGCCGACATCCCCCACCAGCTGCACAGCGCTGAGCCGGCACCCGTTACGTCGAGTCTCACGAGCACTACGACTACTGGCCGCTCTCGGCCTCCTGCCCCGAACACGGTCACCAGCGCCAAGGCCGCGTAGCCTCGCCGATTCAAGACACGGTTTCGAGGCACGTTACTACGGCACAGGCCACTGGTGGCTGTCGCGAACGCCCTCCTCGGAGGGGTCACCCGCGCCTCTGCGCCAGGGACTTTTCAGGGACTTTCAGCGCTGTCCCAGGGACTTCCGAGGGACTTTGCGCCGCCTAACGCGGCAAGCCCCCGAAAGACCGGAAAGGGCCTCCGACGCAGGTCAGAGGCCCTTTTCGAGGCAAAGCCGCAGGTAGCGGCAGACGAGTCGGGCTGTACGCCGGGTTCTGTTCCCGGAGTTCCTCGCGGAGCTCCGGGCGACGGCCATCCATCTAGGGCCGGTGTTGCCACCGGCCTCGTGCGGTCTACCCGCGGACTCGGGCGGGCAGCCCTCGATCGTCCGCGCAGAGCCACCTCCGAAAAGGCGGCCCCTCTTGACCTTGCTCCGGGTGGGGTTTACCTAGCTGCCTGAGTCACCTCAGGCACTGGTGGTCTCTTACACCACCGTTTCACCCTTACCGAGGACCGAGGTCCCCGGCGGTCTGCTTTCTGTGGCACTGTCCCGCGGGTCACCCCGGGTGGCCGTTAGCCACCACCCTGCCCTGTGGAGCCCGGACGTTCCTCGGGAAGCTCCCCGTCAGGGGGACTCCACGCGGCCGTCCGCCCGGCTCGTCTGCCGTGTCGACCATGGTACCCGTACCCGGCGGACGTCCCGTTTCGGCGCCGCGGCCGCCGTGGCCAGGACCGAGCCCGCCAGGATCAGGGTGAAGGCGACGCCGATGCCGAGGGTCAGCTCCTCGTCCAGGAACAGCGCGCCCGCGGCGACCGCGACCGCCGGGTTGACGTACGTGATCACGCCGGCCCGGGTCGGGCCGACCTCCTTGATCAGCTCCAGGAACGCCACGAACGCGATCGCGGTGCAGATCACGCCCAGGCCGGCGAGGGCCGCCAGGACCTCGCCCGAGGGCATCGTCGCGGGCCTGGTCAGGAAGGCAGCGGGGGCGTAGACGACCGCGGCCAGCGTGAGGCACGGGGTGATCAGCTGGAGCGTCGGGACGTCCTTGAGGTACCGGGCGGCTATCAGCGGGGCCGTGGCGTAGCCGACGACCGTCACCAGCACCTCGGCCATCGACAGTGCGTCGCCGCCGGTGAGGTGCGGCAGGGTCAGGACGGTGACGCCCGCGAGGCCGAGGGCCAGGCCCGCGATGCGGCGGGTGCCCACCCGCTCCCCCGCGCCGAAGAAGCGGGCCAGGAGGACGGCGACGATCGGTACGCCCGCGATGAGGAGTCCGGCGGTGGAGCTGGACAGGTGGCGTTCGGCGTCGGTCAGGGTCCACCACGGGCCGATGATCTCGATGACGGCGAAGGCCAGCATCGGCTTCCAGTGGGTCCGGACGGTACGGCCGAAACCGCCCTGGCGCAGGGCGAAGGGGAGCAGGAGTGCGGCGCCGAGGGCGCAGCGCGCGAACACCACCATGGACGGGGACAGCTCGTCCACCGCCACCTTGATCATCAGGTAGGGGACGCCCCAGATCACTCCCATGAGGGAGAACAGGAACCAACCGCGTGCAGTCATGCGACGAGTCTCGGCCGTGTCACCCCCTGCTGTCTTGAACGCTGTTGCGGTACGCCGCCGGGGTCACCCCCAGCACCCGGCGGAACCAGCGGGTGAGGTGTGCCTGGTCGGCGAAGCCGACGAGGCCCGCGACCTCGGCGGGGCGCAGTCCGGCTTCCAGGAGGCCGCGGGCCCTGGCCACCCGGTGCTGGGCGAGCCAGGCGTACGGCGGTACGCCCATCGTCGTGCGGAAGGCGCGGAGCAGTTGGTAGCGGGACAGGCCCAGGTCCGTGGCGAGCAGAGCCAGGGAGGGAGGGTCCAGCAGCTCGTCGGCCAGACGGTCGCGTACGGTCCTGGCGATGCCGTCGGCGCCGGTCACGGTGTCGCTCGTCGCCCGGGCCGTGGAGTGGCGGCGGGCCAGGGCCGTGAGCAGCCAGGGCAGCCGGGACTCGGCCTCCAGTGGGTCGGGGCAGGCGCTGATGTCGGTGTGGGCGGCGCGCAGGGCCACCGCCAGCTCAGGGTCGTGGAGGACGGCTTCGCGGAAGTGCGGGAGGCCGCCGAGGGTGCCGTCGGCGAGGAGGGCCGGGTCGGCGTAGAGGGCCTGGTAGGCGTAGCCGTCGCAGGCGGCCGGGCCGCCGGTGTGCATCTCGCCGGGCTCCAGGACGACGATCGAGCCGGGGTAGGAGTGGATGTGCCCGCCCCGGTACGCGATGACCTCCGAGCCGCCGACGGTGACGCCTACGGTGAACTCGTCGTGGGCGTGGGGTGCGTAGACGTGGCTGTCGAAGTGGGCGGTGAGGAGGTCGAGGGGCGGGCCGGACCGGCCCAGGCGTGCCCTGGTCCAGCTGGTCTGTTCGCGCATCCCCATGTCGCACCCCCGCCCACAGGGGATCAGAGGAAGTCCGTGGTGTCCAGGTCGAAGGCGAAGGGGTCCGGGAGAGTGAGTGATCTGCCGAAGGCCGCGGTGCGGGAACGGAGGTAGTCGCCGTCCGGCTCGGTGAACAGCGTCGTCGAGGACGTGCCGCGGTCGACGAGCAGGTAGAAGGGGATGCCGCCGCGGGCGTAGCAACGCCGCTTGGCAATTCTGTCGATCTTCGGCCTGGTGGACGTCACCTCCAGCACCATGGTGACCCCCTCGCAGGACATCCACGGGGGAGCGCCACGGAAGGCCCTTGCCTCCTGGGCGACGATCGTGCCGTCGGGGATCACGTGATCCGGGGGGTGACCGTGCGCAGCGCTCAGTCGCAAACCTTTGTTTCCCGAGAACAGGACGTCGAGTTGCGAGCGCCGGTGGAGCTGTCTGACGATCCGGCTGATGCAGTGCTCGTGGTGACCGTCCGGCTGTGGAGTGAGGACGAACTCGCCCTCGATCAGCTCGGCGCGGAAGCCCTCCGGAGTGTCCAGTTCGAGGAACCAGTCCAGTAGTAGCTTCTGCGTGCACGGGTCCAGGCCCATGAGGTTGACGCTCCTTCGCCGCGGTCACCGGCAAGACTGAGACCTGACCCGGATCACGGGGGCGGGAACCGGCTGCAGTTCCACCGATCGTGGGCTCTTGACCCTGCCGCAGCGTCAACGTCTTCACTGGTGGCATGCGGATCGGAGAACTCGCCGCGGTCGTCGGCGTCACCACGCGGGCCGTGCGGCATTACCACCATCTGGGGTTGTTGCCCGAGCCGGAGCGGCGGGCCAACGGGTACCGGGAGTACGGGTTGCGGCATGCCGTCGTGCTGGCGCGGATCCGGCGGCTGACGGAGTTGGGGCTGGGGCTCGCGGAGGTGCGGGACGTGCTCGCGGACGACGCCGGGAAGGACCTCGTCGAGGTGCTGACCGAGCTGGACGAGGATCTGGCGCGGCAGGAGGAGGCCCTGCGGGAGCGGCGGGCGCGGCTGCGGACGCTGCTGGACGCGGAGGGCGGGGTGCCGGCCGAGGGGCCCGTGTCGCCCGAGCTGGCCGCGCTGTTCGCCGGGACCGCGCATCTGTCGGACTCTCCCATGGCCGCCAAGGACCGCGAGATCATCGCGTTCCTGGAGACCGCCATGCCGGCGGGGGCCCGGGAGCAGCTGGTGTCCTCGATCGGGGAGGCGCTGGGGAGTCCGGAGGCCGTGGCTCGGGCCGGGGAGGCCTACGCGCTGCTCGACGCGCTCGCCGGTGCCGGGCGCGATGACCCGCGTGTCGACGAGGCGGCGCGGGCACTGGCCGGCTGCATCCCGCCGGGGATGTTCCCGGAGGCCGGGGAGCTCGACCAGGACGACGGTTTCCTGCGCGCGTTCTACGACGACCTCTCCCCGGCCCAGGCGGAGGCCATCCGCCGGGCCCTGCGGATCCTCACCGAGGAGCGGTGATGAGGGCCGTGCGGCTGCTGGTGCGGCACGAGGTGCGGTTGCTGGCGAGTCTCGCCCTGTGGGTGGCGCGGCGTACGCATGGGACGGGCGGGGGCCGGGCCTTCGGGTATGCGCACGGGCAGGGGGCGATGATGGCCGGTTTCGGCTTCGTGTGCCTGGTCGAGACGGTGGCGATGTCCGTGCTGTTGCGGGACTGGCCCACCGTGCACGCGGTGGTTCTCTTCCTGGACGTGTACACGATCGTGTTCGTCGTCGCGCTGCACGCCTCGTCCGTCGTGCGTCCCCATGTGCTGGACGCGGATCGCGGCGCGCTGCGGATCCGGCGGTACGTCCATGTCGACCTGTGCGTGCCGCTGGAGCGGATCGCCTCCGTGCGGCGTGAGCTGCGGATGACGCACGAGCGGGCCGACGGCGAGCTGAACGTCGAGGTGGGCGCGCAGACCACCGTCACGCTGGAACTGACGGAGCCGGTCACGCACGTCACCTTCCTGGGCCGGCGCCGCGAGGTGCGGGTCGTCCGCTTCCACGCCGACGACGCCGACGGGCTCGTGCGCGCCCTCGGCCGGGCGCGCGTCTGAGCTCCCCCGCAGACCCCCGTACGCTGTCGGCGGAGTTCGATCGAAGGAGTACGCGTGCTTGTCCTGCTGCCGCCGTCCGAAGGAAAGGCATCGTCCGGCCGTGGTGCGCCGCTGAAGCCGGAGTCGCTGTCGCTGCCGGGGCTCGCCGAGGGCCGGGAGGCCGTGCTCGGCGAGCTGGTCGAGCTGTGCGCCGGCGACGAGGACAAGGCACGTGAGGTGCTGGGGCTGAGCGAGGGGCTGCGGGGCGAGGTCGCGAAGAACGCGGAGCTGCGGACCGCCGGGGCGCGGCCGGCCGGGGAGATCTACACCGGCGTGCTCTACGACGCCCTGGACCTGGCGAGCCTGGACACCGCCGCCAAGCGGCGTGCGGCGCGCTCGCTGCTCGTGTTCTCGGGGCTGTGGGGTGCCGTGCGGGTGACGGACCGGATTCCGTCGTACCGGTGCTCGATGGGGGTGAAGCTGCCGGGGCTCGGGGCGCTGGGCGCGCACTGGCGTGGGCCGATGGCGTCGGTGCTGCCGGAGGTGGCCGGGGGCGGGCTGGTGCTGGATCTGCGGTCGGCCGCGTACGCCGCCGCCTGGAAGCCGAAGGGCGAGGTCGCCGGGCGTACGGCGTCGGTGCGGGTGCTGCACGCCCCCACGCGGAAGGTGGTCAGCCACTTCAACAAGGCGACGAAGGGGCGGATCGTGCGCAGTCTGCTGACCGCCGGGGCCGATCCGAAGGGACCGGCCGAGCTGGTGGAGGCGCTCCGGGATCTCGGGTACGTCGTGGAGGCGCAGGCGCCCTCGAAGGCGGGGCAGGCGTGGTCGCTGGACGTGCTGGTGGACGAGGTGCACTGACGCGCATTACCCACGCGCGTTGCATGCTACGCAATGACCTTTGCGCATCCTGCACTCGGGCGGCAGGATGACGCCATGGTCACCTCCCCCCTGCCCGCCTCCGTGCTGGGCCTCGCCCCCGTCGTCCCCGTCGTCGTCGTCGAGGACGTCGGCGACGCCGTTCCGCTGGCTCGGGCTCTGGTCGCCGGCGGGCTGCCCGCGATCGAGGTGACGTTGCGGACGCCGTCGGCTCTGGACGCGATCCGGGAGATCGCGCGGGAGGTGCCCGGGGCCGTGGTCGGGGCCGGGACGGTGATCCGTCCCGGGCAGGTGGCCGAGGCGGTGGCCGTGGGCGCCCGGTTCCTGGTCAGCCCGGGCTGGACGGACGTCCTGCTGGAGGCGATGCGGGCGTCCGGGGTGCCGTTCCTGCCGGGGGTGTCGACCGCGTCCGAGGTCGTGGCACTGTTGGAGCGCGGGGTGCGGGAGATGAAGTTCTTCCCGGCGCAGGCCGCGGGCGGCACGGCGTATCTGAAGTCGCTGTCGGGGCCGTTGCCGCAGGCGCGTTTCTGCCCGACGGGCGGGATCGGCCCGGACTCCGCGCCGGACTATCTGGCCCTGTCCAACGTCGGGTGTGTGGGCGGCAGTTGGATGCTGCCGCCGGACGCGGTCGCCGCCCGCGACTGGGGGCGCGTCGAGGCGCTGGCCCGGGAGGCGGCGGCGCTCAGCGCAGGTGGGACGTGTCGTTGAGGAGGCGGACGCTGGCGTTGCCGTCCGCGTAGTACGCGACCACCGAGAGGGACGCGGCCGACAGTTCCATGCGGAACAGGGACTCCGGCGGGGCGCCCAGGGCGAGCCGGACGAGCGTCTTGATCGGGGTCACGTGCGTGACGAGCAGGACCGTTCGGCCCGCGTGGGCCGCGACCAGTTTGTCGCGGGTGGCGGCGAGCCGGGTGGCCGTCGCCGCGAAGCTCTCGCCGCCGCCGGTGGGTTCGGCGTCCGGGGAGGCCAGCCAGGCGTTCAGGTCGTCGGGGTGGCGCTCGCGCACCTCGGCGAAGGTGAGCCCCTCCCAGGCGCCGAAGTCGGTCTCGCGCAGCCCGTCGTCGATGCCGACGTCGAGCCCGAGCCGGGCGGCGACGATCCCGGCGGTCTCCCGCGTACGGGCGAGCGGGGACGACACGACGGCCTGGATGGTGCCCCGCCGGGCGAGCATCGCGGCGGCCCGCTCGGCCTGCTCCCGGCCGGTGTCGGACAGGGAGGGGTCGGTTCCCCCGCTGCCGGAGAACCGCTTCTGGGGCGTCAACGGCGTCTCGCCGTGCCGGAGCAGGACGAAGGTGGCGGGGGCGCCCATGTCGGCGGGGGCCCATCCGGGCGCGGCGACGGCCTTGGCAGCACGGGCGTCGGCGACGGCCTTGGCAGCACGGGCGTCAGCGTCGGCCTTGGCGGCCCACGTGTCGGCGTTCTCGGCGGATGCGCCGGCCTTGGCAGCGCGGACATCGGCTTCGGCCTTCACCACGGGCCTCTCGGCCGCCGCAGCGCGGACATCGGCTTCGGCCTTCACCACGGGCGTCTCGGCCGCCGCAGCGCGGACATCGGCGTCGGTCCTCGTGGTGTCGACCTCCGCGACGGCCTGCGCGGCGCGCGCATCGGCGGCAGCCTCCGCCGGGCGGACGGCAGTCACGCGCTCGCCGGTCTCCGCGTCCACCTCGGCCTGCGTCTCCGCGTCCACCTCGGCCTGCGTCTCCGCGTCCACCTCGGCCTGCGTCTCCGCGTCCGCCCCGACCTGCGTCGCCGGGGTCCGTGCCGCGTCGCCGCCCGACGGGATCGTCGCCTCACGGGCGGAGGCCGGCGCGGCCGCGGAGGCCGGCGCGGCATCCTGGCCCGGGCCGGCCGGCCCGGCGGCGGCCTGGCCTGCCGCCAGAGCGTCGCGCACCCGCGCCGCCCCCGCCGCCGCGTCACCGGGCGGCTCCGGCGTCGCCGCAGCCCGGGGTGCCGTGTGGAGCTCAGCCGTCGAGTCCGCCTCCGACCACCGCTCCCCCCGGGCCCCCGCGTCCATCGCCTCGTTGGCCAGTCGGTCCGCGTGCTTGTTCCGCTCCCTCGGCATCCACTCGTACGTGACCTGCCCGGGCGGGAAGACCCGGGCCGCCTGGGTCGCCAGGGGCTTCATGTCGGGGTGCTTGATCTTCCAGCGGCCCGACATCTGCTCGATGACGAGCTTGGAGTCCATCCGGACGTGGACCCTCGCCGCCGGGTCCAGCGCAAAAGCAGCACGCAGGCCGGCGAGGAGGCCGCGGTACTCGGCGACGTTGTTCGTGGCGACGCCGATGTACTCGGCGGTCTCCCGCAGGGTCTCCCCCGTCGCCGCGTCGCTGACCACGGCCCCGTAGCCGGCGGGCCCCGGGTTGCCCCGTGAGCCGCCGTCGGCCTCGACGATGAACTCCCGCACCGGAAGGGCTCCCTGAAGACCTAGAGGCCGGACTCGGACGTGCGCACCAGGATGCGGCGGCAGTTCTCGCAGCGGACCACCGTGTCGGGAGCCGCCTTGCGGATCTCGGCCAGCTCGGTGATGGCGAGTTCCTGCCGGCAGCCCTGGCAGCTGCGCGCGTACAGCTTCGCCGCGCCGACGCCGCCCTGCTGCCCGCGCAGCTTGTCGTAGAGCTTGAGGAGATCGGCCGGGATGGAACCGGCGACGACCTCGCGCTCCTTGGTGACCGTGGCGACCTCGCCGTCGATCTGCTCGAAGGCCGCGTCGCGGCGCGTGGTCGCGTCGTCGATCTTCGACTGGACGGAGGTGACGCGCTCGGTCAGCTCCGCGACCCGCTCCTGGGCGGACTCGCGGCGCTCCATGACCTCCAGCACCACGTCCTCCAGATCGCCCTGCCGCTTGGCGAGGGAGGTGATCTCGCGCTGGAGGTTCTCCAGGTCCTTGGGGGAGGTGACGGCACCCGAGTCGAGGCGCTGCTGGTCGCGGGCGGCGCGCTGGCGCACCTGGTCCACGTCCTGCTCGGCCTTGGTCTGCTCGCGGGCGGTGTCGCTCTCCTCGGTCTGCGCGGCCACGAGCAGGTCGCGCAGCTGGGTGTGGTCCTTGGTCAGCGACTCGATCTCGGCGTGCTCGGGCAGCGACTTGCGCTTGTGGGCGAGCTGCTGGAGGCGGACGTCGAGGTCCTGGACGTCGAGGAGTCGGATCTGGTCGGCGGGCGCGGCGTTCAGTTCGGGGCTCCAAGGGGGTCGGAAGGGGCAGAGGCCGCGTGCGCGGTCCAGGGGTCGGTGACCGTCTTCGAGACGTGGACGCGCAGGTCCCATCCGTGCCGGTCGGAGATCTCGTCGAGCTGGCTCGCGGCCAGCTCGCACCAGGGCCACTCGGTGGCCCAGTGCGCCGCGTCGAGCAGCGCGAGGGGGCTGTGGGCAACGGCTTCCGACGCCGGGTGGTGGCGCAGGTCGGCCGTGAGGAAGGCGTCGACGCCGGCCGCGCGTACGTGGTCGAAGAGGCTGTCGCCGGAGCCGCCGCTGACGGCGACGGTGCGGACGGGCGCCTCGGGGTCGCCGGCGACGCGGATGCCCTGCGCGGTGGCGGGCAGCCGCTCGGCGGCGCGGGCGGCGAACTCGCGGACGGTCAGCGGGTGGTCCAGCGCGCAGAGCCGGCCGAGGCCGCGGCGGCCCTCGGGGTCGGTGGGGTCGGGCACGAGCGGCCCGGTGACGCGCAGGTCCAGCGCGCCGGCGAGGGCGTCGGAGACGCCCGGGTCGGCGGTGTCGGCGTTGGTGTGGGCGACGTGCAGTGCGATGTCGTTCTTGATGAGGGTGTGCACGACACGGCCCTTGAAGTGCGTCGCGGCGACGGTCGTCGTGCCGCGCAGGTAGAGCGGGTGGTGGGTGACGAGCAGGTCGGCGCCCAGCTTCACCGCCTCGTCGACGATCTCCTGGACGGGGTCGACGGCGAACAGGACCCGCGTGACCTCCTGGTCCGGGTCGCCCGCGACGGTGCCGACCGCGTCCCAGGACTCGGCCCGCTCGGCGGGCCACAGGGTCTCCAGCGCGGCAATGACTTCAGACAGAGGGGGCACGGGAGCAAGGCTACCCGCCTGATCTGTGGCGTTGCACCGCCACCGTCCGCTCCCGGCACCCCTGGCCCCGCTCAGCACAATCGCCCCCTTTTCCTCAGGCGAATCGTTCCCGGAACACCCTTATGTGTGAAGTCTGCTGCCGGGGAATTCCCCGCCCGCGCGTGCGATACCTACGTTCGTCACTGGAGGTGACCGAACGATGACGGCCTGTGCGATCGAGCCTTCGGCGGGACACGAGGACGACGAGGACGAGGACGGGTCCCGGCCGGCAGGCTGCGCGCTCACCGTGGACGGTGCCTACGGTGCCCGTCTCGCGGCGGCCGGCGACTCCTGGTTCCCGGAGCGCTGGACCCTGGACGGCCATGAGCCGTACGCGGTGCCCCTGCCGCGCAACCAGCCGGAGGAGCCCGGAACGGAGGTGCAGCCGATGGGCGACGGCCGGGTCCTCATCCACCGGATGGTGGCCGGGCGGCACGCCTTCGCGCTGCTGTACCCGACCGGGCCCGGTACCGGTGAGCTGCCCCTGGGCGCGGTCGAGTGCCGGGCCGAGACCGGCCGGCTGCGGCTGCTGCCGCCCGCCCCGGGTGGCGAGCGGGCTTACGCCCTCGCCGTCGGGCCGCGTACGACGTCGGTGTGGCTGGTGGCGGGCGGCGCCTTCGGGCCCGAGCGGCTGGCCGAGCTGCCCGGCCGCTGCTCGGGCGGGGTCTGGTTGGACCGGACGGCGCGGCTGCTGGCGCTGGACCGGGAGACCGGCGGCCGCGTCAAGACCGTCGTGGTGGACCTGGAATGCGGCGAGGTGTCGCCGCTGTTGCAGATCGCCGCCGAGAGCGACGACCGGCTGCTGCTCGCCGACCACGACAGCGGGCTGCTGATCGTCCGCTCGGACGCCCCGTCGCCGGGGCAGGGCCGGCTGGGCTGGGGCGTCCTCGGCAGCACACTGCCGGTGCGCTTCCCGGAGTGCCTGCGGGTGCGGGACTGCTCCCTCACGCCGTTCGCGATCCAGCCGGGGCAGGTGCTGACGCCGGAGAGCTGCGCGGTGGCGCTGCGGGTGGACGGGCCGCGGGGCAGCTGGGTGGGGGTCTGGCGGCCCGCCGAGCGGCGGGTGCACCACCTCCGGGCGCCCGAGGGGTGGCTGGCGGGGACGGGCCTGTGGACGCCGGAGGGAGTGTTGCGGCTGCCGTACGCGACTCAGGCCGTGCCGTGCGGGGTGGCGCGGGTGAGTCCGCCGCCGGCCGTGGAGCGGGAGCCCGGGGCCGCTGCGGCGCCGCATCCGGAAGGGGAGTCGCCGGTCCCGGTTCCGGGGCCCTCCGGGCAGCCCGCGGAGCCCGGACCGCCTGCCCCGCCGACCCCGCCCGCCGAGCCCGCGACGCCCTCGGCTCCCCGTCCGGTGCCCCTTCAGGAAGCGCCGTTGGGACGCCTTGTAACGAACCAGTGCCGGTTGGCGTGGCCGCCTGGATCCGAGGTCAGGGGTGCCGGTTAGACTCACCCGGCTGTAAAAAAGATCATGTTGACGGGGTGAATTCCACCGATGAGTGACGCCAGCACGAACCAGTCGCGTGATGCCGACGTCCAGCAGACCTCCTCCGGCCCCGGCCGGCACCGTGGTGAGGTCTCCACGCAGGACAGTGAGGCGACTCCGCGCGGACGCCACCGCAAGCCGGTGGCGGAGACCGATCAGGCCGTGACCGCGGCCTGACGGGCACGCCGGTCACCGGACGGCGAACGGCCCTTCCCGCCACAAGCGGGGAGGGCCGTTCCGTGTCTGTCACACCCGCGTCATCCGGCGCCCGGGTGCCTCACCCGCATCATCCGGCGCCCGGGTGCCTCACCCGCATCATCCGGCGCCCGGGTGCCTCACCCGCGTCTCAGCCCCAGCACCTCCACCGCCGCGAACGTCTCCCCCGCCGGCCGGTCCGCGTAGTACGGCCCGAGGACGGCCTCCAGTTCGTCGTACGTGAACGTGTCCTGCTTGCTGTCGAACTTCGCGGCGACCCGTGGCCGTTCGAGGACGGCGACCATCCCGCCGTGCACCACGAGGAGCTGCCCGTTGACGTGGGCGGCGGCGGGCGAGGCCAGGTAGCCGACCAGCGGGGCGACGTGCTCGGGGGCGAGCGGGTCGACGGCGTCGCCGGAGGGCTGCTCGACGCCCGCGAAGACGTCCTCGGTCATCCGGGTGCGGGCGCGGGGGCAGATGGCGTTGGCCGTGACGCCGTACTTGGCGAGGGCGAGGGCGGTGGAGGTGGTGAGGCCGACGATGCCGCCCTTGGCCGCCGCGTAGTTGGGCTGCCCGGCGGAACCGGCGAGGAACGCCTCCGAGGAGGTGTTCACGATCCGTCCGAACACCGGCTCCCCGGCCTGCTTGGAGCGCTCCCGCCAGTGCGCGGCGGCGAACCGGGTGGTGTTGAAGTGCCCCTTGAGGTGCACGCGGAGGACGGAGTCCCACTCCTCCTCGGCCATGGAGAAGACCATGCGGTCGCGCAGGATGCCCGCGTTGTTGACGAGGATGTCGAGCCTGCCGAACGTGGCGACGGCCGTCTCGACGAGCGTGCGCGCCTGGTCGAAGTCGGAGACGTCACCGGTGTGCGCGAGGGCGGTGCCGCCCGCCGCGCGGATCTCGGCGGCGACCTCCGCGGCGGGGCCCGCGGACGCCTCGCCCGAACCGTCGCGGCCGGGCTTGCCGTAGTCGTTGACGACCACGGTGGCGCCGAGCCGGGCGAGTTCCAGCGCCTCGGCCCGGCCGAGCCCGCGGCCCGCGCCCGTGACGATCGCGGACAGCCCCTGGAGCGGCAGCAGCGGCATGGGATGAGTCCTCACATCTCGATGCAGGTACGCAGGGCGGTCCCGGTCCGCATCTGGTCGAGAGCCTCGTTGACGTCGGCGAACGGGACCCGGTGGGTGATCAGGCCGGCCAGGTCGATGCGGCCCGCGCGCCACAGGGCGATGGTGCGTTCGTAGGAGCGCAGCACGTCACCGCCGCCGTACAGGGAGGGCAGGATCCGCTTCTCGTCGAAGAACAGCTCGAACATGTTGAGCTGGAGGAAGTCGTCCATGGCTCCGGCGCCGACCACCACGAGGGTGCCGCCGCGCCGGGTGTGGTCGTACGCGGTGCGTGCCGTGGCGGACTTGCCGACGACCTCGAAGACGTGGTCGAAGCCCTCACCGGCGGTGATCTGCTGTTTGGCGTCGGGCAGTTCGTCGGGGGAGACGGCCCGGGTGGCGCCGAAGCGGAGGGCCGCATCGCGGCGCGAGGGCACGGGGTCCACGGCGACGATCTCCGCGGCGCCCCGGAGCCGGGCGCCCTGGATCACGGAGATGCCGACGCCCCCGCAGCCGATGACCGCCACCGACGAACCGGCCTCCAGGTCCGCCGTGTTGAGCGCGGCTCCGAGGCCGGTGGTCACCCCGCAGCCGATGAGGGCGGCGATGTCGAAGGGCACGTCGTCCGGTATCGGCACCGCGCAGCCGGCGTCGACGACGACCTCCTCGGTGAAGGTGCCGGTACCGGCGAAGCCGAAGACGTCTCCGCCGGGGCGCTTGAAGTTGGGGGTGCCCGCGTTCATGAACCCGGCCAGGCACAGCTCGGTCTGACCGCGCTTGCACGCGGGGCAGGCGCCGCAGGCGGGCAGCCAGCACACGACGACCCGGTCACCGGCCTTCAGATGACGTACGCCCTCGCCGACTTCGAGGATCTCCCCCGCTCCCTCGTGCCCGGGGACGAAGGGCGCGGGCTGCGGCAGCACCCCGCTCATCGCGGACAGGTCCGAGTGGCACAGCCCCGTGGCGCGCACCCGGATCCTCACCTTGCCGGGCCCGAACCCCACCGCCTCGACGTCGTCGAGGACCTCCAGTTTGTCCTGGCCGATCTCGTGCAGTACGGCTGCGCGCATGGTGCGGGCTCCCCTCGTACGGCGTGCTGGAGTCAGGTGTGTTCGACGACGGTGTCGGCGAGGACGGGCGCGTCGGCCCTCTCCACGGCGCTGACGGCGACCCGGGTGGATCCGGGTGTGTGCCACATGCGGATCCGCAGGGTCTCCCCCGGGTACACGACCCCGGCGAAGCGGGTGGCGTAGGACCGCACCCGCGTCACGTCCCCGCCGAGCAGCGTGTCGACGACGGCCTTGAGCGTGATGCCGTAGGTGCACAGGCCGTGCAGGATGGGCCGTTCGAATCCGGCGACCTTGGCGAACTCCGGGTCGGCGTGCAGGGGGTTCCAGTCGCCGGAGAGGCGGTAGAGCAGGGCCTGGTCCTCGCGGACCGGCCGTTCCACGGTCCGGCCGGGTTCACCGGTGGGAGGATCGAGGCGGGCGGAGGGGCCGCGGTCGCCGCCCCAGCCGCCCTCGCCCCGGATGAAGATCTGGGCGTCGTTCGTCCACAACGGGCCCTCGGTGTCGGCGACTTCGGTGCGCAGCACGAGGACGGCCGCCGTGCCCTTGTCGTACACGGCGGCGATCCGGTGGGTGGCGGTGGCGGTGCCCGTCGCCGGGATGGGCCGGTGGACGAGCAGGCTCTGGCCCCCGTGCAGGACACGGGCCAGGTCGACCTCGATGCCGGGCATGGACAGGCCACCGGTCACGCCGGGTTTGCCGGCGCCCGCGACGGTGGCGAAGCTCGGCAGGACGTGCAGCCGGGACTCCAGGGTGTAGCGCAGCTCGTCGGGGTCGGTGGCGGGGCTGCCCGCGCCGATGCCGAGGTGGTAGAGCTGCACGTCCTTGTGGTCCCAGGAGATCTCGCCGGTCCGGGGTCCGGCGGCGAGCGCCTTGGCTGCGTCGATGGGCATGGGGCTCCTGATCGCCGTGAGGAAGGACCTCGGTACGGCCGTCCGCACCGTCGGCCGCACCGAGGCCGTCTGGGGCCGGACCGGGCCGCCAACTGAAACGCGTTCCAGTCCCGCGCCCTCTGTATAGCCGAGGCCCCGGCACTTGTGAAGGCTCCTGACACTGCGTCAGATCGGTGTCGCGGTGACTTCTGCCTGCCGGCGCCGTGGAGGAGAGGGAGCCTCACGTCCGCTGGAACAACCCCGTCCAGAGGAAGGACTTCCCGAAGTGCCCGGACTCCTCCGGCTCGTCGCGCATCCGCCGCAGTTCGAGCTCGGTCAGGCCGGAGAAGATCTCCCGCAGCGCCTCGGGGGTGTACGCGAGGCCGCCCCGCAGCCCGGCCCCCTCGCGGTAGAAGTCGGTGTCGGACAGCTCAGACCCCATCCCGCCGGCCCCCGCGGCGAAGCACGTGAGGCCGAAGAAGCCCCCGGGTGCCAGGAGTTGCTCCAGGAGGGCGAGATAGCTGACCCGGCGGTGCGGCGGCAGATGGTGGAAGCAGCCGGAGTCGTAGACGAGGTCGTACGGGCCGGTGAGGTCCTCACCGGCGAGCGCGAAAGCGTCCCCGTGGTGGAACCGCACGTTGTCCGCCCCCGTTTCGCGAGCCCGCTCCCTGGCCCAGTCCAGGGCCGTCGAGGAGAGGTCGACCGCGTCGACGTCGAAGCCCCGTGCCGCCAGGTACAGCGCGTTGCGCCCCGGCCCGCATCCCAGTTCCAGCACCCGGCCCCCGCTGAGCACCCCTCGCTCCACGGCGGCCACCAGGCTCTCGTCCGGCCGCGCCGCGAAGAACGGCACCGGCCGGGAGCGGTCGGCGTAGAAGTCGTCCCACCAGTCGGCACCGCGCCCGGTCCACCGATCGGCCTCGGGTGCGAACAGGCCGTCGAGCAGGGCGAGTACGTCGTCGACGGTGCGTATGTTCCGGTCCATCCGGTCCCCCTTCCGCTTCCGTCGACGGTAGGGCCAGACGCACTGAAAGGCCAGGTCAGGGCGGGTTTCCCGGGAGCTGCGGGAGGCTGTGTGCGGGCCGCCGCGGGGCGGGGACGCGCTCCGGGGACGGGGCGCACCGCCCCCGGGCCGAAAGAGCGGCGGCGCACCCGTGGCGGGTCGTCACGCCCCTGTTCCGGGCCACGCCGGCCGCACTGTTTTCAGGCGGCGGCCTCCCGCTCCCCCGCCGCCCGCGGCAGCCACACCCACATCAGCGCGACCCCGGCCGTCAGCACCACGGCCCCCACCCGGAACGCCAGCGCGTAGCCCTCCGTCAGGGCCCGCGGAGTCACGCTGCCCGCCGACCGGGCCGCCGCCAGGGTGGACAGGACCGCCAGGCCCAGGGAACCGCCCATCGTGCGGGAGGTGTTGACGAGGCCGGAGACCAGGCCCGCCTCCTCGGGAGCGGCGCCGGACGTCGCCAGGGAGGCGAGCGGGGTCGCGGCCAGGCCCGCGCCGAGCATCATGAGGACGCCGGGGACGAGAATCGCGGTGGCGTAGGAGCCGTCGGGCGTCATCGTGGACTGCCAGGCGAACCCGGCCACCGCGACCAGCGTTCCGAGCACGGCGACGGTGCGCGGGCTCATCGGCCGCATCAGGCGGGGCGCGAGCTTGGAGCCGAGGATGACGGCCAGGGAGCTCGGCACGAGGGCGAGGCCGGCCTCCAGCGGGGTGTAGCCGAGGACGTTCTGCGCGTAGAGGGTCATGAAGAACCACATGCAGAACATCGCCGAACCGCACAGGAACATGGAGACGTTCGCGGCGGAGACCGACCGGATGCGCAGGAGGCCGAGCGGCATCAGCGGGCTCGCCGTGCGGGCCTCGACCGCGAGGAACGCCCCGAGCAGGGCCAGGCCGGCGAGCAGCGGCACCACAGTGGCCGGTGCCGTCCAGCCCACCGCCTCGGTCTGGGAGATGCCGTAGGCCAGCGTGGCCAGGCCGGACGTGACGAGCAGCGCGCCGGGCAGGTCGAGGCGCCGGCCGTCGCCGGCCCTGCCCTCGGTGAGGAACCACGCGGCGGCGCACAGCACCACGGCCCCGACGGGCACGTTGATCAGCAGCACCCAGCGCCAGGAGAGCGCCTCCACCAGCAGTCCGCCGACCAGGCCGCCCGCCGCTCCACCACCGGCCCCGACCGCGGTCCAGGTCCCGATGGCCCGGGCCCGGGGCGCCCCCTCGGGCACGGAGGCGGTGAGGATCGTCAGCGTCGAGGGCGCCAGCACCGCCGCGCCCAGCCCCTGCACGGCCCGCGCCACCAGCAGCTGCCAGTCGTCCTGGGCCAGTCCGCCGGCCGCCGAGGCCAGGGTGAACAGGCCGAGCCCGACGAGGAACATCCGCTTGCGGCCGTAGAGGTCCCCGGCCCGGCCGCCGAGCAGCATGAAGCCGGCGAAGGCGATGGCGTAGGCGTTCACGACCCACTGAAGGCCCTGCTCGCCGAGCCCGAGCCCGGTCCGCATGGACGGCAGGGCCACGTTGACGACGGACACGTCCAGCACGACGAGGAACTGCCCGGCACAGGTGAGCGTCACCACCAGCCAGGTCGGAGGCGCGGCACGGCGCGGCGTACGGGTCATTTCGGCGGCTTCGAGCATGAGTGTCATGCTCTCAACCGCTCCAGGCCCCCTGCATCGGGATTTCGGCCTAGGCCTCGCGCCGACAAGCGGCAGGCACCCGGCCTCTCCTTCAAGGGAAGGTCAAGTTTTCGTTAGGGTGCCGAAGCAACGGAATAGTTGCCTCGACATACAAGGTTCCCACTCCACGTAACCCGACGCTCCCGGCCTGGAGGCCCTCCTCAATGACGCAGACGACGACAGACCGCCCCGCCGGCAGAGCGAGCGGGGCCGTGGTCCCGGTGCTCGCCTTCGCGGGCATCGTTGTCGCGGTGATGCAGACCCTGCTCGTTCCGGTGATCAAGGATCTGCCGCAACTGCTGGACACCGCCCCCAGCAACGCCACCTGGGTCCTCACCTCGACCCTCCTGTCGGGAGCGGTGGCCACCCCCATCATGGGCCGCCTCGGCGACCTCTACGGCAAGCGCCGCCTGCTGATCCTCAGCCTGGCCGTGATGGTGGTCGGCGCCCTGGTCAGCGCGCTCACCAGCGATCTGCTGCTCATGATCACCGGCCGTACGCTCCAGGGCTTCGCGATGGGCGCGATCCCGCTCGGCATCGGCCTGATGCGCGACATGCTGCCCCGCGAGAAGCTCGGCTCGGCGATGGCGCTGATGAGTTCCTCCATAGGCGTCGGCGGCGGCCTCGCCCTGCCCGCCGCCGCCCTGATCGCCCAGCACAGCGACTGGCACGCCCTGTTCTACGGCGCCGCCGGCCTCGGCGTGCTCGCCATCGCCCTGACCCTCCTCGTCGTACCGGAGTCCCCGGTGCGCGCCGAGGGCTCCTTCGACCTGCCGGGCGCGCTCGGCCTGTCCGCCGGGCTCGTGCTGTTCCTGCTGCCGATCACCAAGGGCAGCGACTGGGGCTGGGCCTCCGGCACCACGCTCGGCCTGTTCGCGGCATCGGCGGTGGTGCTCGTGCTGTGGGGCGTGATGGAACTGCGCCTGAAAGCCCCGCTGGTCGACCTGCGCACCACGGCCCGCCCCGCCGTCCTCTTCACCAACCTCGCGTCGATCATGGTCGGCGTCTCCTTCTACGTCGTCTCCCTGGTCCTGCCCCAGCTGCTCCAGCTGCCGACGTCCACCGGCTACGGCCTCGGCCAGTCGATGGTCGTCGCGGGTCTGCTCGTGGCGCCGCTCGGCCTGACGATGATGTTCACGGCGCCCGTCTACGCCCGGCTGTCCGCGAAGTACGGCCCCAAGGTCACCCTGATCCTCGGTCTGCTGATCATCGCGATCGGCTACGGCGCCGGCCTCGGCCTGATGAGCGCCGCCTGGCAGAGCCTGGTCATCTCGGTCCTGCTGGGCGCGGGCATCGGTCTCGCCTACTCCTCGCTGCCCGCGCTGATCGTCGGCGCGGTCCCGGCGTCGGAGACGGGTGCGGCCAACGGCCTCAACACCCTGATGCGCTCCATCGGCACCTCGGTGTCGAGCGCCGTGATCGGCATGGTGCTGGCGAACACCGCGAACGACGTCGGCGGCGTCGAGATCCCGACCATGCACGGCTTCCGGGTCTCCTTCCTGATCGCGACGGGCGCGGTGGCCGTGGGCCTGCTCCTGGCGCTGTTCCTGCCGGGCCGACGGCCGTCGGAGAAGCCGCAGTTGCGGGCGAGCAGCGAGGAGGACGCGGCGCTGGAGCGCGCCGAGCGGGTCCTGCGCGGTTTCCGTGGCCGGGTGCTGGCCGCCGACGGCGCCCCGGTCGCCCGCGCCAAGGTCACGCTGATCGACCGCCGCGGCCGCCAGGCCGGCGCGACGCTCTCCGCCGAGGACGGCAGCTATGCGCTCGCCGTCCCGGCACAGGGCTCCTACGTCGTGGCCGCCCGCGCCCAGGGGCACGGCCCGCTCGCCTCGTCCGCGACCCACGCGGGCGACGGACGTCCGGTCGACCTGGACCTGTCGCTGCCGGGCGAGACGGTCTCGGCCTGACTCCCGTCCTCCCCTGCTACTCACCGGTACCCGCTGTCGTCCTCTCGGCAGGGGTTACGGCACGATGGCGCCCTGACCGTCGTACGACCGAGAGGAACCCCATGCCCGCGGCCCCGAAGCCCGAGATCCTGGCCGCGTTCGAGGCGGCGAAGGGGTTCATGCCGGTGGACGAGGGCCTGGCACTGTACGCGGCGGCCGTGGAGGCCGGGCGGCTCGGGCTGCCACTGCTGGAGGTCGGCACGTACTGCGGCCGGTCCACGATCCTGCTCGCCGACGCGGCCCGTGAGGCCGGGGTCAGCGCGCTCACCGTCGACCACCACCGCGGCAGCGAGGAGCAGCAGCCGGGCTGGGAGTACCACGACCCGGAGACCGTCGACCCGGAGGTCGGGCTGATGGACACGCTGCCCACGTTCCGCCGCACGCTCCACAAGGCGGGTCTGGAGGAGCACGTGGTGGCGCTGGTCGGACGTTCCCCGCGGATCGCCGCGTTCTGGCGTACGCCGCTGGGGTTCGTCTTCATCGACGGCGGCCACACCGACGAGCACGCCGGCGCCGACTACGAGGGCTGGGCCCCGCACGTCGCCGAGGGCGGCCTGTTGCTCATCCACGACGTCTTCCCCGACCCGCAGGACGAGTTCACCGGCCAGGCCCCCTACCGGATCTACCTCCGGGCGCTCGCCTCCGGCGCGTTCACCGAGGTCTCGGCGACGGACTCGCTGCGGGTCCTGCGCCGCACCGGCCCGGGCATCTGAGAGAACGGCTGGGCGGGTGAACTGCGCCCTTCGCACCCCCGCCCGGTCGGCCCACGGGCGGCGTGGCGCGTCGGCGGGCGGACCGCCGCTGCCCAAGGATCCGGGCGCGTGGCACACACCTTCGCAGAGCTCGTGGAGAAGCAGCGCGCGGCGGACGAGGCGTACGCCCGCGTGCGTCACCTCCAGGACGCGTACGGGCCGCCCACCCAGACCAAGTGGAGCGACCAGCAGACCACCACCTGGGAGACGGCCTGGCGCGCCTGGCGCGATCTCGCCCGGGACGTCCAGGCCGCGGTGACCGGCTACGCGAAGCAGGAGGGCACACCGCGCCAGGAGGTGGAGGCGCGGGTGAAGGAGGCGGTACGGCACGGGGACGCCGGCGGGAACGGGGCGTAACCGCCACACCGCCCGGCCGTCCGCGGCCCGCCGCCCCCGCTCGTGGCCGCTAGGGTGGCAGCGTGTCGTACGCAGGCCCGGACTTCGAACCTCCCCAGAACCGCCGCCCCCGCCGCGGCCCCCTGACCGTCGCGCTCGCCGCGCTGGTGCCGGGGGCGCTGCTCGGCTGGCTGGTGTACGAGACGGTCGGCGGACCGGGGGACGACGGCGGCTCGGGGCGGGCGACCGTACGGTCCTCCCCGCCGGCCGCGTCGAGTACGCCCTCCGACGACGCCAAGGAGCCGGGCGCCTCTCCGGAGCCCACCGGCACGACCTCCGCCTCCGCGCCCGCCGGCACCGGCCCGCTCAAGGGCAAGGTCGTCGTCATCGACCCGGGGCACAACCCGGGCAACTTCCGGCACACGTCCGAGATCAACCGCCAGGTGGACATCGGGACGAACCGCAAGGAGTGCGACACCACGGGCACGTCCACCAACGACGGTTACAGCGAGGCGAAGTTCACGCTGGACGTGGCGCACCGGATGCGCACGCTGCTGGAGAAGCAGGGCGCCACGGTGAAGCTGACACAGGACGCCGACCGGCCGTACGGGCCGTGCGTGGACGAACGGGCCCGGATCGGCAACGAGGCGAAGGCCGACGCGGTGGTCTCGATCCACGCGGACGGCTCCGGCGCCGGCAACCGCGGCTTCCACGTGATCCTGCCCGGTCCGGTCAAGGCGGGTGCCGCGGACACCCGGGCGATCGTCGGCCCCTCCCGCGATCTCGGCGAAGCCGTCGTGGGCCGCTTCGTCGCGGTCACCGGCAGCGCGCCCTCCAACTACATCGGTGACGGCGGCGGACTCGTCACGCGTAAGGACCTGGGCGGTCTCAATCTGTCAACGGTTCCCAAGGTGTTCATCGAGTGCGGCAACATGCGCGATAGCAAGGACGCTGCGTTGCTCACCAGCGGCGCGTGGCGACAGAAGGCGGCGCAAGGGATCTCCGAGGGAATCGTGAGTTTTCTGCGCGGGTAGTCCCGGACCGGCAGATCCCGGCGGACACCCTGACCTGGCGGACGATAGGGTCCTCCTTACGATGAGGGGCCACCCCCGCGCTTCACACCGAGTCCGGACGGCGGCATGGTGACAGCGACGCCTCTACCGACGATGAGACGACCTACGAAGGACCTGAAGTGAATATCCGCTCCCTCACTCGGGGCGACGGCGTGGTGATCGGAGCAGCGGTATTGCTGTTGATCGCGTCGTTCCTCGACCTCTACTCGTTCGACAATGTCCCCGACAGCGTCGACCTCCCCAGCCTGTGGGGCAGCGGCCCGGTCGTGTTCAGCGTCGTGCTGGCCGGGATCATCGGCGCCGCGCTCGTCGTCGTCGGCCGGGGCCTTCCGCAGGCCCCGAAGATCGCGGGACTGGAACTCGTCCCGTTCGGCGTCGCCTTCACGGTGTTCGCCGCGTGGAGCGCGCTGGGCAACATCTTCGACGTGCCCGGTGGCTTCGACAACATCGGTGACAACGGCAGCGAGGGCGCCCCGAGCCCCGGCATCGGCATCATCCTCGCCCTCGTCGCCACGCTGCTGATGGCCGCCGCCGCCCTCGCCACCCCCCTCGTCCCGGTCCTCAAGGGCGCTTTGCTCCCGGCCCCCCGGCCGGCCGCCCCGCAGCCCTATGGCGCCCAGCCTCCCGGTGGTTACGGCTACCCGGGCGCGCAGCAGCCCGGCGGTTACGGCCAGCCGCAGCCGGGACAGCCCGGGCAGCCGTTCGGCGGTCAGCCCCAGCAGGCGCAGGCCCAGCCTCAGCCGCAGCCGCCGGCCGGGGACTTCTCCCCGTTCTGGTTCGCGGTGCCGGTGCCGCGGCCGCTGTTCGCGGAGGACGGCTCGCCCACGCCGATCGCCGAACTCGCCCCGGGTACCTGGTACCTGGCCGTCGAGCAGCGCGGCGCGGCCCTGGTCGCCCAGACGCAGGACGGCCGCCGCGGTGTCCTCCAGGACACGTCGGGCATCCAGCGCGGCTGAGCCCGCACCCCTCTCCCACGGCCCCTCGCCCTTCCGGGTGGGGGGCCGTTGCCGTACAGTCGTCGCCTCCGTCAGCTGACGCATCGTCAGGAGGCAGGTATGCGGCTCGGTCTCGCGCTCGGTTACTGGGGCCGCGGCCCCTCCCCCGGCCATCTCGCCCTCGCGCAGGAAGCCGAGCGGCTCGGCTACGACTCCGTGTGGACGGCGGAGTCCTGGGGCTCGGACGCTTTCACCCCGCTCACCTGGATCGCCGCCCACACCTCCCGGATCCGGCTCGGCACGGCCGTCGCGCAGATGGCAGCCCGGTCGCCGGTGACGACCGCGATGCACGCCCTCACCCTGGACCACCTGTCCGGCGGCCGCATGATGCTCGGCCTCGGCCTCTCCGGCCCGCAGGTCGTCGAGGGCTGGTACGGCCGCCCGTTCCCCGCCTCGCCGCTCACCGCCACCCGCGAGTACGTCGACGTCCTGCGGCAGGTGCTGCGCCGCGAGGCCCCCGTCGAACTGGCGGGCCGCTTCCACTCCCACCCCTACCGGGGGCCGGACGCCACGGGCCTCGGCAAACCCCTCAAGCCGATCACGCACCCGCTCCGCCCGGACCTGCCGGTCCTGCTGGGCGCGGAGGGGCCGAAGAACGTCGCCCAGACCACCCGGATCGCCGACGGCTGGCTGCCGCTGTACTGGTCGCCGACCCGGCCGGAGGTCTACGGTCCGGCCCTGGCGGAGCTGCCCGAGGGGTTCCTGGTGGCGCCGATGGCGCAGGCCCGGATCTGCGACGACGTCGCCGAAGGCCTGCTGCCCGTCAAGGCGATGCTCGGGTTCTACATCGGCGGCATGGGCCACGCGGCCCGCAACTTCCACGCCGACCTGATGGCCCGCATGGGCTACGAGGCCGAGGCCCGCCGCATCCAAGAGCTGTTCCTCTCCGGCCGCAGGGAGGAGGCCGTGCTGGCGGTCCCCGACGCCTTCGCCGACGAGATCTCCCTGGTCGGTCCGCGCGAACGGATCGCCGAGCGCCTGGAGTCGTGGCGCAAGGGACCGGTGACGGACCTCCTCGTGCTCAGTCCCGACCCGCACACCCTGCGGGTACTCGCCGAGTTGAACTCCTGAGCGAATCCCCTGGTTTCATCCAGAGTTCAAGGGCAATCCGGAAGGTATGTCCCCTCGATATCGCAACGGTGCGAATCAAGCCGGCACGATCGTGGCGGTCGTGGCCGACATCATGGCCCTGATCCTGGGTCTCTGGATCCTGATGTACCTGCTGGACGCCAACCCCGGCAACTCGTTCGTCCAGTTCATCCACGACGCGGCCCGCTGGCTCGCCGGCTGGTCGCACGACCTGTTCACCTTCGACGAGGCATGGGCCCGAGTGGTCTGCGGCTACGGCCTGGCAGCGGTGGTGTACCTGTTCGTCGGCCACGCGATCGCCAACAGGACCCGCCACTGACAACGCCCAGAGGGGCTCGCCCCAAAGGGGCGCGGGGCTGTGTCGACATGCGGCTCCGCCGCGTGGGCGCGACAAGCCACACACCACCCGCGCCCGCACTGCGGGCGAGCCCCCGAGCTCCTAGGCGCAACAGTCCGACTCAAGCCCCACAGGCAACTCCGCACCACCGAAGACCTGACACGTAGCCTCGTGCCCACCCAACGCGGCAACGGCCAGCAACAACGACCCCGCGGTCCACGTCGTCAGCTCCCGCGGCCAGATCGCGTCGTCGTCGAACACATACCCGGTCCAGTACAGCCCGCTGTCCTCGTCCCGCAGGTGCTGGATCGACTGAAGGATCTCCAGCGCCCGGTCGGACTCCCCCATCGCCCACAGCGCGAGCGCGAGTTCGGCCGACTCACCCCCCGTCACCCACGGGTTGGGCACCACACACCGCACGCCCAGCCCGGGGACGACGAACCGGTCCCAGTCCTCCTCGATCCTGGCCTTGGCCTCCGCTCCGGTCAGCGCACCGCCGAGCACGGGGTAGTACCAGTCCATCGAGTACCGGTTCTTGTCCAGGAACCGCTCGGGGTGGTGGCGTATGGCGTGCCGCAGTGCTCCCGCCGCCAACTCCCAGTCCGGTTGGGCCTCTTCCCGCTGCTCGGCGATGGCCAGGGCGCAGCGCAGGGCGTGGTGGATGGAGGAGCTTCCCGTCAGCAGGGCGTCGGCCGTCCGCGTGCCGTCGTCGTCGCGCCGCCAGCCGATCTGCCCGCCGGGCTGCTGGAGGCCCAGCACGAACTCCACCGCCGCGTACACCGCCGGCCACATCCGGTCCAGGAACGCGTCGTCGCCGGTGGCGAGGTAGTGGTGCCAGACGCCGACGGCTATGTAGGCGACGAAGTTGGTCTCCCGGCCCCGGTCGGTGACCGCGTCGTGCTCGCCGTCGGTGTATGCGGCGTACCAGGAGCCGTCCTCGTTCTGGTGCCGGGCCAGCCACAGGTAGGCGCGTTCGGCGGCCTCGTGCTCGCCGGCCGTGTCGAGCGCCATGGCCGCCTCGACGTGGTCCCACGGGTCGAGGTGGTGCCCCCGGAACCAGGGGATCGCGCCGTCCTCGCGCTGCACGGCGAGGATGCCGGCGACGGTCGCGGCGGCCTGCCCGGCGGTGAGGACCCCGGGCAGGACGAGGTGTTCTGTCCGGGGGGTCGTCACTTGGCGTCCACCCGGGGCAGGTGCGGCTTGGTCGCGTACGCCACGAAGCTCTTGCCGATCAGCGGGTTCAGCGCCTGCTCGGCGACCCGGGTGGCCAGCGGCTTCTTCATGATGTCCCAGACGAGCAGCTTGTGGTACGCCCGCACCGGCAGCGCCTTGTCGTTGTCGACGCCGAAGGCGCACTTGAGCCACCAGTAGGGCGAGTGCAGGGCATGTGCGTGGTGCGACCCGTACGGCTCCAGGCCGGCCTCGCGGATCTTCTCCACCAGCTCGTCGGCCTTGTAGATGCGGATGTGGCCGCCCTCCACCTCGTGGTAGGCGTCGGAGAGGGCCCAGCAGACCTTCTCGGGCCCGTAGCGCGGGACGGTGACGGCGATGCGCCCGCCGGGCTTCAGCACCCGCACCATCTCCGCGAGGACGCCCTTGTCGTCCGGGATGTGCTCCATCACCTCGGAGATGATCACGACGTCGAAGGACTCGTCGGGGAAGGGCAGCGCGAGGGCGTCGCCCTCCATGGCCGTTGCGGTGGCGCCCTCGGGGGCCTCGCCGGCCTCCTTCATCGCCGCGAACCACGTGGCGACCTCGCGGATCTCGTCGGCGTTCTGGTCCAGGGCCACGACCTGTGCGCCCCGCCGGTAGCACTCGAAGGCGTGCCGGCCGGCACCGCAGCCGAGGTCCAGGACGCGGTCGCCCGGGGCGAGCGGGAACCGGGAGAAGTCGACGGTCAGCACGTGGCCCTGCTTTCGGAGTTGACGCCTTCTACATCTGCCGGGGCTGCGGAGACAGCACCGGCTGTGCCTGCCGGGGCTGCGGCCACGGCACCGGTCGAGGGGGCCGGAGGGCCGGAAGTGTGCGGGACGGTGCGCACTCCGGCCCGGTCGATCGCCTCGCGGTAGCGGGCCACCGTGCCCTCCGCGGCCCTGGCCCAGGTGAAGTGCCGCAGGACCCGTTCACGCCCGGCCGTGCCGAGGCGGGCGCGCAGCTCCGCGTCGCCCAGCAGCCGGCCCAGGCCCGCGGCGAGCGCGCCCGCGTCGCCGGGCGGTACCGCCAGGCACGTCTCACCGTCGCGGCCGGCGACCTCCGGTATGGCGCCGCCGGTCGTGGCGAGCAGGGGCGTGCCCGTCGCCATGGCCTCGGCGGCCGGGAGCGAGAAGCCCTCGTAGAGCGACGGCACGCAGGCGACCTGCGCCGAGCGCACGAGGTCGACGAGTTCCTCGTCGGTGATGCCCTTGACGAACTCGACGGCACCTTCGAGGCCGTAGCGCTCCATCGCCTGGGCGACCGGTCCTTCGGTGGGGCGCTTGCCGACGACGACGAGATGGGCGCCGGGGTGCTCGGTACGCACCTTGGCCAGGGCCTCGACGAGGTGCACCAGCCCCTTCAGCGGCACGTCCGCGCTGGACGTCGTCACGATCCGGCCCGGCACGACCGGCACCGAGGGGTCCGGCGAGAACAGGTCGGTGTCGGCGCCGATGTGGACCACGTGGATGCGGTCCCGCCGGACACCGAGGTGGTCGATGATCTCCTGCTGCGAGGTGCCGGAGACGGTGAGCACGGACGGCAGCCGGCGGGCGACGCGCTTCTGCATGCGTGTGAAGGCGTACCAGCGCCGCACCGACAGGCGCCGCTTCCGCCCGTCCGCCGCGTCCAGTTCCAGCTGCCGGTCGACGGTGATGGGGTGGTGGATGGTGGTCACCAGCGGCGCGCCGACATCGCCCAGCAGGCCGTAGCCGAGGGTCTGGTTGTCGTGCACGACGTCGAACTCGCCGCGGCGGGCGCGCAGATGGCGGCGGGCGCGCAGCGAGAAGGTCAGCGGTTCCGGGAAGCCGCCCGTCCACATCGTCGCGACTTCCAGCGCGTCGATCCAGTCGCGGTACTCGCCGCGCCCCGGCGTGCGGAAAGGATCCGGCTGGCGGTACAGGTCGAGACTGGGCAGCTCGGTGAGGCTCAGCCCGTCGTAGCCCTCGTCGAGGACGGGGTAGGGCTGGGCGCCGATGACCTCGACCCGGTGGCCGAGGCGGGCCAGTTCGCGGGAGAGGTGCCGGACGTAGACGCCCTGTCCGCCGCAGAACGGGTCCCCTTTATAGGTGAGGAGCGCGATGTGGAGCGGTCGCAAGCCGTCGGCGGCGGGGCCCTCCGTAGCCCCGGCCTGACTGGCCTCAGCGGTCACTCTGGGCCCCCTTCTCCCTGCACTGTCCCGCGAGATTACGCCGGGACGCTAATCTAGAACAAGTTTCAGACTTGATCGTTCGGAGGCTCTGAATCTACCGGCAGGTAGGGGTGCTGTGAGCAGTGGATCAGGTGATTCACGCCACGACCGGCGCCGTGCCATGCTGTGTGATCACTCGTCCTCACGGACGGTCACGGAACGGGACCGACACATGCCCGCGGAAGCCAAGGTGAGCGCCAAGGTGAACAAGCCGGCCAAGGTGGAAGCCGGAGCGGCAGCCCCCGCCTCCCCGCCCCTCACGGAGCGACAGGAGGCGCGCCGCCGCCGCATCCTGCACGCGAGTGCGCAGCTGGCCAGCCGGGGCGGCTTCGACGCCGTGCAGATGCGGGAGGTGGCGGAGTCCTCGCAGGTGGCGCTCGGCACGCTGTACCGCTACTTCCCTTCCAAGATCCATCTGCTGGTCGCCACGATGCAGGACCAGTTGGAGCACATGCACGGCACCCTGCGGAAGAAGCCCCCGCAGGGTGAGACGGCGGCCGAGCGGGTGGCCGAGACGCTGATGCGGGCCTTCCGCGCCCTCCAGCGCGAGCCGCATCTGGCCGACGCGATGGTCCGCGCCCTCACCTTCGCCGACCGCAGCGTGAGCCCCGAGGTCGACCAGGTCTCCCGTCAGACGACGGCGATCATCCTGGACGCGATGGGCCAGGAGAACCCGACCCCGGAGCAGCTTTCGGCGGTCCGGGTCATCGAGCACACCTGGCACTCCGCGCTGATCACGTGGCTGTCGGGCCGGGCCTCGATCGCCCAGGTGAAGATCGACATCGAGACGGTGTGCCGTCTGATCGACCTGACGGCACCGGCCACGGTGTAGCCCCCGGACACGACGAGGACCTACGAGACGGGTTCCCTTCGCCGGCATGGTCCGGATCAGGTGATGGGGGTCGCCTTCCGGTCGCCCGGCCTTGCGGCCCTGCGTCCTTCCGGCCTCTCAGCCCTACCGTCGCAGTCGGCACCAGCGGAAGCCGGAACTGAAGCTTCCCGCCGACGTCGGCTACTCCGGTCGGACTCCCTCACTCGCCTCGTAGGCCGATTTCCAGGATAGAACGCCCGCAAGGGAATGAAACCCCTCGATCCATGATTTTTCGGGCACCAGGGCACCACGGTGCTCCGGCGCTACGGGCGCTACGGGCGCTACGGGCGCTACTCGTCCGGCGGGAACACCGCCTCCCCGCTGTCCCCCAGTGTGATCGTGATCGCCTCCGCCGGGCAGCATTCGGCCGCCTCCAGCACCCGCTCGTTCGCGTCCATGTCGGGGGCCGTGGGACGGGACTGGCGGGCGGCGTCCAGACGGAAGCCGTCCGGCGCGTGGTGGAGGCACTGCGCGGAGCCGATGCACAGGGAGCGGTCGACCTCGATGTGCCAGCGGTCGCCCATCGCTAGGCCTGCGCCGGGAGGTGGATCATCTTGTGCTCCAGGTACTCGCCGTACCCCTCGGGCCCGAACTCCCGCCCCAGCCCCGAGTTCTTGTAGCCGCCGAAGGGGCCGAGCATGTCCAGGCTGAAGGTGTTGACGGAGTACGTGCCCGTGCGGACCTGGCGCGCGATGTCGATGCCGTGCTCGACGTCCGCCGTCCACACGCTGCCGCTCAGCCCGTAGTCGGAGTCGTTGGCGATCTTCACGGCGTCGGACTCGTCGTCGTAGGGCAGCAGGCAGATCACCGGGCCGAAGATCTCCTCGCGGGCGATGCGCATGGAGTTGTCGACGTCGCCGAAGAGGGTCGGCTCGACGTACCAGCCGCGGTCCAGGCCGGCCGGGCGTCCGCCGCCGGAGAGGATCTTTGCGCCCTCCTCCTGCCCGATGCGGATGTAGTCGAGGTTGCGCTGCTGCTGCCGCCGGGCCACCAGCGGGCCCACCTGGGTCGCCGGGTCCAGCGGGTCGCCGACCGTCAGGGCGCCCGCCGCGGCGGCGAGGGCGTCGGCGAACTCGTCGTAGCGGGAGCGCGGCAGGAGGATGCGGGTCTGGGCGACGCAGGCCTGCCCGTTGTTCATCCAGGCCGCCGGGGCGATGCCCGCCACGGCCGTCTCGACGTCCGCGTCGGGCAGCACGACGGCCGCGGACTTGCCGCCCAGTTCGAGCGTCACGCGGGTGAGGTTGCGGGCGGCGACCTCCATCACGCGCTTGCCGGCCGCGACCGACCCGGTGAAGGACACCTTGTCGACGCCGGGGTGCCCGACCAGGTACTCGCTGACCTCCCGGTCGGCGGGCAGGATCGACAGCACGCCCTCCGGCAGCCCTGCCTCGCGGGCGATCTGGCCGAGCAGGTACGCGTCGAGCGGCGACTCGGGCGACGGCTTGAGGACGACCGTGCAGCCGGTGAGCAGGGCCGGGGCGAGCTTGGCGGCGGCGACGAACTGCGGCACGTTCCAGGGGACCACGGCGGCCACGACCCCGACGGGCTCGCGCCGTACGAGGATCCTGCCCAGCACGCCGTCCCGCCGCTCCTCGTGGGTGAAGTTCCGGGCGACGGTGATCGCCGAGTCCCAGACCATCACCGCGCCGAGCGCCTGGGCGAGGATGCTCCAGGAGTACGGCGAGCCGTTCTGGGCGGAGATGACACGGGCGATCTCGTCGTGCCGGAGGGCGATGGCGTCCTTGATGCGGCCCACGACCTCGATCCGCTCGTCGAGGCTCATGCGCGGCCAGGGCCCCTCGTCGAACGCGCGCCGGGCCGCCGCCACGGCGCGGTCCACGTCCGCCGTCGAGGCGTGCGGGACACGTCCGATGACCTCCTCGGTGTGCGGCGAGATCACCTCGATGACGTCCCGGCCCAGGGGGTCGGTCAACTCCCCGCCGATGAACAGCTGTCCGTGTTCCACGAGCTCGGTCATGGCCGACTGCCTCCCCGGGAGCGTTCTCTGACGGTGCATCAGATATGCCACTGATACCAGCCCCGCCCCGAGGAGTCCACGGACCGCGCACCGCGGAGAGACTCCTCGCTGGAACCCGTTCTAGTTATAGTGGCGGGGAGCCGGCGACGGGGGAGCCCATGACACAGGTGACCGACCACGGCGGAGGCGTCCGGTCGCTCCGGGTCCCGATCCCGGACAACCCGCTCGGCCACACGCTGGTGTACGTCGTCGACACCGACCGCGGCCCGGTGCTGATCGACACCGGCTGGGACGACCCGGAGTCCTGGGACACCCTCACTCGGGGCCTCACGGCCTGTGGCACGTCCGCGGCCCAGATCCACGGCGTGGTCATCACCCACCACCACCCGGACCACCACGGCCTGTCCGGCCGGGTCCGGGAGGCGTCGGGCGCGTGGATCGCGATGCACGCCGCGGACACCGCGGTCGTGCGGCGGACCCGGGAGGCCCGCCCCGAGCGCTGGTTCACGTACATGGCGGCCAAGCTCACCGCGGCCGGCGCCCCCGAGGAGCACATCGCCCCGCTGCGGGCGCCCCGGCCCCGCGCCCTGCCAGGCCTCTCCCCGGCCCTGCCCGACCGCGACATCGTCCCCGGCGAACTCCTTGCGCTGCCCGGACGCCGCCTGCGCGCGATCTGGACCCCGGGGCACACACCCGGCCACGTCTGCCTCCACCTGGAGGAGGACCACCCGGCTCAACTCCCGGGCCGAGGTCGCCTGTTCTCCGGCGACCACCTGCTGCCCGGGATCACCCCGCACATCGGCCTCTACGAGGATCCGGACGACACCACCGTCACCGACCCCCTGGGCGACTACCTCGACTCCCTGGAGCGCGTCGGCCGGCTGGCCCCCGCCGAGATCCTCCCGGCCCACCAGCACCCGTTCTCCGACGCCGCCGGCCGCGTACGGGAGTTGCTCACACACCACGAGTCCCGCCTGACCGACCTGCTGGCGCTGCTCGCCGAGCCCCTCACCCCCTGGCAGCTCGCCGAGCGCATGGAGTGGAACCGCCCCTGGGCCGAGATCCCGTACGGTTCCCGCACCATCGCCGTCTCGGAGGCCGAGGCGCATCTGCGGCGGCTGGTGAAGCTGGGCCGGGCGGAGGCGGTACCGGGGAGCGAGCCGGTGCGGTACGTGGCGGTGTAGACGTCGGCTCCCGCCCGGCCGACCGGCTGTCCCGCCGCATGATGTCCAATGTCCTGGTCACGGTGACGTCACCGGAGACGGCGCGGGCGGTCTCCTGCTTCACGACGTACCGCGTCGACGGCTACGAGGGCGGTTCGTCCCGGCCGGGCCGCCGGTCCAGGTCGGGCACTACGAGGACACGTTCCGCCGGGTGGGCGACGGGGCCTGGCTGTTCGCCTCACGGACCCTCCACCTGCCGTTCGGCGGCCCCACCCCGCGCCCGAACATGCCCGCGTCACAAGGCTCTTGACGTTTCCGGGCGCCCCCTAGGATGGTCGGAAGCAACGCTCGCACCGGGAGAGATGCCCATGGGCACCGAAGAGGCCGCACGCACGACGACCGGCAGCGGGGCCCTGGACGGCGGGTGCACGGGGCCCATGGTGCCGCGCCTCGCCCTCGGCGCCCGGCTGCGCGGGCTGCGGGAGGCGCGGGGCATCGGCCGGGCGGACGCCGGGCACGTCATCCGTGCCTCCTCCTCCAAGATCAGCCGGATGGAGGCCGGCCGCCACGGCTTCAAGCTGCGTGACGTCGCCGATCTGCTCACCCTCTACGGCGTCACCGACGAGGCCGAGCGGGCCACCCTGCTGGCGCTGGCCGAGCAGGCCAACACCCCCGCCTGGTGGCGGCAGTACAGCGACGTCGTGCCCGCCTGGACGCAGACCTACCTCGGGGCCGAGCAGGCGGCCGGCCTCATCCGCTGCTTCCGGGTCCAGCGCGTGCCCGGCCTGTTGCAGACCCCCGACTACGCCCGGGCCGACGTCCGGCTCGCCCACCCGGACGCCGGTGCCGCGGAGACCGACCGCCGGGTCGCGCTGCGGATGGTCCGCCAGCGGATCCTGCACCGGCAGCCGGCGACCCGGTTGTGGGCCGTGATCGACGAGGCGGCGCTGCGCCGTCCGGTGGGCGGTCTCCCCGTCATGCGGGACCAGCTCAGGCATCTCATCGAGATGTGCCGGCTCCCGCACGTCACGGTGCAGATCCTGCCGTTCGCGGCCGGCGCGCACGCGGCCGAGGGCGGTCCGGTCACCATCCTGCGGCTGCCCGGCGGGCAGTTGCCCGACGTGGTCTACCTGGAGCAGCTCACCGGCGCGCTCTACCCCGACCGGCCGGCCGACATCGAGTGCTACTGGGACGCCATGAACCGGCTGGTGGTCGAAGCCGAGTCGCCGGACGAGACTCCGACCATCCTGCACCGCATCCTTCAGGAGACCTGAGCGCTCAGTTCTTGCGGGCGACGCCGCCGTACTGGTGCACCTCGGCGGGAAGCCCCAGGGCCGCCGCGTCGGGACGCCAGCGCGAGCAGGAGGCCACGCCCGGTTCGAGCAGCTCCAGACCGTCGAAGTAGCGCGCGATCTGCTCGGGGCTGCGCAGGATGTACGGGATCGAACCGCCGTCGTTGTACTGCTGGATGGCGCGGACGTACTCCTCGCTGGTGTCGGTGGAGTCGTACTGCACGAGGTAGCTGCCGGGGGGCAGGGCGTCCACGAGCTGCCGGACGATCGAGCGGGCCTCGTCGTGGTCCTCGATGTGGCCCAGGATGCCCATCAGCATGAGGGCGACGGGCCGGTCGAAGTCCAGGGTCTTCCCGGCCTCGCGGACGATCGTGCCCGGCTCGCGCAGGTCGGCGTCCACGTAGTTGGTGACGCCTTCCGGTGTGCTGGTGAGCAGCGCGCGGGCGTGGGCCAGCACCAGGGGGTCGTTGTCGACGTAGACGATCCGGCTCTCCGGGGCCACGCGCTGGGCGATCTGGTGGGTGTTGTCGACGTTGGGCAGGCCGGTGCCGATGTCCAGGAACTGGCGGATGCCCTCCTCGGCGGCCAGGTGACGGACGGCCCGGGCGAGGAAGTAGCGGGCGGCGCGGGCGCCGGTCTCGATGCCGGGGAAGATCTCGCGGAACGCGTCACCGGCCACCCGGTCGACTTCGTAGTTGTCCTTCCCGCCCAGCCAGTAGTTCCAGATCCGGGCCGAGTGCGGCACCGAGGTGTCGATCTTGGGGAACGGCTCCTGCTCGGGGTTCTCCGCCTGGTCGGTCATGGACGCTCCTGCGTGAGTGGTCGGGAAGCCCCACGTTAGCCGGTCCGCGTCCGGGAGAGGATCAACTCCTCTGCGCTTTCCAGGAGTTCGACCTCGGCTCGGCCCATCGTCGGATTGGCACCCCGGCGGCGCAGGGCCTCGGTCAGGGCTGTGCGGGAGAGCGGGGACGGGCCGTCGAGGAGGGCGGTCAGCATGGTGTCTGCCGGTGCGGAGAGGGAGTCGCCGGCGACGGCGGCCTGCGCGAGGACCACCGCGGTCGCCGCCCAGTCCAGCCCCGGGTCGCCCTCCTCCGCGTCCGACCAGTCGATGACGCGGGGACCGTCGGGGGTGATGATCACGTTCTCCGGGTGCAGGTCCAGGTGCAGGACACGGACGGCCGGGTCGGTGGCGCGCAGGGCGGGGACGGCGTGCAGGTCGCGCAGCAACCTGGCGAGGATGCGCCCTGCCTCGGCCACGTCCAGGGTGCCGGCGAGGCAGGCCTGGAGCATGGTCGGGCCGGAGAGCCGCTCCATCACCAGGTCGGTGCGCGAACCGGAGGGCCGGACCCGGGGAACGGGATAACCGTGGGCGCGCACGTGCTCCATCACGGCCCCCTCGGCCACCGCGTCACCCCTGCCCTCACGCTCCCGACGCAGCACCCACGCCGCGTCGATCTCGAACACATCGGCCCGGCGCCCGGATCCGAGCAGCTGTCCCGGCGGCGGCGTGATCGGCATGAAGCGAAGCTACCCGCATCCGCGGCGCCCCCACCGGGCCGAGAGCGCCAACCCCTTCGCCGCCCGGCCCCGGACCAGGCCTCCCCACACCCGGCATGGGGCCAAGCCGCCGCGCTGCCCGTCCCCGCCCGCACGTGACCAAGCCCCCACCCGGCCCCCTCGGCCGGTTTCCTACGTCCGGGTACAGTAAGCGGGTCGTCATCACACCGTACGGGGGGAAGCCGGTGCAATTCCGGCGCTGACCCGCAACCGTGAACCACCGCCCGAGGTGGTGAGCCGGATCGCCCCGTACGGTTCGTGACCGGCTCGCGTGCCCGGCAGACCGCCGGGCACGGCACCGTCGAGGTATACGGAGCCGAGCCGCCGGGGTGTCCCGTGCTGCCCGGCTCCCCCACAGGGAGAGGCACCCGCCGATCATGAACGTCCGCCGCAGCGCCGCGGTCCTGGCCGCCGTCGCCGTGATCGGCGCCGCCACCCCGGCCGCCGCCGACCCGTCCCCGTCGCCCTCCCAGGCGTTCCCCTCCGCCCTGTACGGCGACAAGGACCCGAAGTTCGACGGCGTCTGGCGCCAGTCGCTCGCGCTGCTCGCGCAGGACACCACGGGGGTGAAGCCGGCGGAGAAGTCCGTGCGGTGGCTGGTGCGCCAGCAGTGCGCGGACGGCGGCTTCGCCTCCTACCGGCCCGACCCCACCACCGCGTGCGACGCCAAGACCATGCTCGACACCAACGCCACGTCCGCCGCCGTGCAGGCCTTGGCCGCGCTCGGCGGGCACGACGGCGTCACCCGCAAGGCCGTCGGCTGGCTGAAGTCCGTCCAGAACGAGGACGGCGGCTGGGGCTACTCGCCGGGCGGGGCCAGCGACACCAACTCGACGTCGGTCGTCATCGGCGCGCTCGCCGCCGCGGGCGAGAAGCCGGACCAGGTCGAGAAGGACGGCAAGTCCCCCCACGACGCGCTGCTGAAGCTCGCCCTGCCCTGCGGCGGGGACGGTGACGGCGCCTTCGCGTTCCAGCCGGACAAGAAGGGCGAGCTCGCCGCCAACGCGGACGCCACAGCGGCCGGTGTGCTCGGCGCGCTGGGCAAGGGCATGGTCGTCGAGCCCGGCAAGAAGTCCGACGCCACCTGCGAGAAGGCCGCGACGCCGCAGCAGGCGGCGGCGAACGGCGCGGGCTACCTCACCGCCGCCCTGGCCAAGGACGGCAACCACCTCATGTCCGCGCTGGCCGGTGCCGAGCCCCAGCCCGACTTCGGCAACACCGCCGACGCGGTCGTCGCGCTCGCCGCGCAGGGGGACACCGCGCAGGCGGAGAAGTCCGTGCGGTGGCTGGAGAAGAACTCCGCTTCCTGGGCCGCGCAGAGCGGTCCGGCCGCCTACGCCCAGCTGATCTTCGCCGCCCACGCGACAGGCACGAACCCGCGTGACTTCGGCGGCGCGGACCTCGTCAAGCAGCTGGGCGCGACGGGCCCGGCCCCGCAGGCCGCCGGGAAGTCCGCGGCCAAGGCCTCGGACGAGAAGGAGGACTCCGGCTCGGACTTCTTCGGGGTCTGGTGGTACGTCGGCGTCTGCCTGGTCGCCGGCATCGGCATCGGGTTCCTGTTCACCGGCCGCAAGAAGCAGCAGCAGCTGTGATCCGCCGGGCCGTTCTCCTCCTCCTGGCCTCGCTCCTGCTGGGCGCGGGCGCGGGCCAGGCCCAGGCCGCCGGTTACCGGTACTGGTCGTTCTGGGAGCGCGACGCCGGCCGCTGGGTCTACGCCACCCAGGGCCCGTCCCTGGTCCGCCCGTCCGACGGCGACGTCCAGGGCTTCCGCTTCGCGGTGAGCGAGGACTCCGCGAGCGCGGTCCGGCCGCGCGGCACCGCCGACTTCGCGACGATCTGCGCGAAGACGCCCGCGCAGGACGGCAGGAAGCGGGTGGCCCTGGTCATCGACTTCGGCACACCGTCGGACGCACCCGGGGGCGAATCCCCGCCCGCCGCCCGCACGGCCTGCGCCCGCGTCTCCCCCGACGCGACGACGGCCGAGGCCCTGGCGGCGGTGGCCAAGCCGCTGCGCTACGACACCGACGCCCTGCTCTGCGCGATCTCGGGCTATCCGCGCAAGGGCTGCGGCGAGCAGGTCTCCCAGCAGCAGCGGGAGCGGAAGCCGGCTGCGGAGCAGAACTCTCCCTCGGACGACGGGCCGTCCCTGGGCCTGATCGGCGGCATCGCCGTGGTGGTGGTGCTGGGCGGCGCGGCGATCTGGCAGGTACGGCGGCGTGGATAGCGGCCCTCGGCGTCGAGGCCGGGCTCAGCTGCACCCCGGCGCCTGGTGGCTGTGGGCGCTGGCGCTCGGCACCGCCGCCACCCGCACCACCAACCCCCTGCTCCTCGCGCTCCTCGTCTCGGTCTCCGCCTACGTCGTGGCGACCCGCCGCCCCGACACCCCCTGGTCCCGCTCCTACGGCGCCTTCGTCAAACTCGCCCTCGCGGTGATCCTCATCCGCCTCGTCTTCGCCATCGTCCTCGGCTCCCCCATCCCGGGCACGCACACCCTCCTCACGCTCCCCGAACTTCCCCTCCCCGCCTGGGCCCAGGGCATCCGGCTCGGCGGCGAGGTCACCGCGGAGGCCCTCACCTTCGCGCTGTACGACGGTCTGCGGCTGGCCACGCTCCTCATCTGCGTGGGCGCCGCCAACGCCCTGGCGAACCCGTCCCGGCTCCTCAAGTCCCTCCCGGGCGCCCTGTACGAGATGGGCGTCGCGGTCGTCGTCGCCCTCACCTTCGCCCCGAGCCTGATCGCCGACGTCCGGCGGCTGCGCGCCGCACGCCGTCTGCGCGGGCGCCCGGACCACGGCATCAGGGGCCTGCTTCAGGTGGGGCTTCCGGTCCTGGAGGGCGCGCTGGAGCGTTCCGTCGCCCTGGCCGCCGCGATGGACGCCCGCGGCTACGGCCGTACCGCACAGGTCCCGCCCGGCGTACGCCGTACCACCGCCGTCCTCACCCTCGGCGGTCTGCTGGGCGTCTGCGCGGGAACGTACGGCCTCCTCACGGCCGAGGGCGCCGCCTACGGTCTCCCCGTGCTCCTCGCGGGTCTCGCCGCCGCCCTCGCGGGCCTCAAACTCGGCGGCCGCCGGTCCCTGCGCACCCGCTACCGCCCGGACCGCTGGGACGTGCGCGCCTGGCTGGTCGTCGCCTCCGGCGTCGCGGTGGCGGCCCTGCTCGCCCTTGCCGCGGCCCGTGACCCCGCGGCCCTCCACCCCGGCGTGGTCCCGCTGGTCGCGCCCGCCCTCCCCCTCTGGCCGGCCGCGGCCGTCCTGCTCGGCCTGCTGCCCGCGTTCGTCGCCCCCGACCCCAAGGAGCCGTCGTGATCCGCTTCGAGGATGTCTCCGTGACCTACGACGGGGCCGCCGAACCCACCGTCCGGGGCATCGACTTCGAGGTCCCGGAAGGCGAACTCGTCCTGCTCGCGGGCCCGTCCGGCGTCGGCAAGTCCACCGTCCTGGGCGCGGTCAGCGGACTCGTCCCGCACTTCACCGGCGGCACCCTGCGCGGCCGGGTCACGGTCGCCGGCCGCGACACCCGCACCCACAAGCCGCGCGAACTGGCCGACGTCGTGGGGACGGTCGGGCAGGATCCGCTGTCCCACTTCGTCACGGACACCGTCGAGGACGAACTCGCCTACGGCATGGAGTCGCTGGGCCTGGCCCCGGACGTGATGCGCCGCCGCGTCGAGGAGACCCTCGATCTGCTGGGCCTGGCCGACCTGCGCGACCGGCCGATCGCCACGCTCTCCGGCGGCCAGCAGCAACGGGTCGCGATCGGCTCGGTCCTCACCCCGCACCCGGACGTCCTCGTCCTGGACGAGCCGACCTCCGCGCTGGACCCGGCGGCCGCCGAAGAGGTGCTGGCCGTGCTCCAGCGGCTCGTCCACGACCTCGGCACCACCGTCCTCATGGCCGAGCACCGCCTGGAACGCGTCATCCAGTACGCCGACCAGGTCGTCCTCCTGCCCGCCCCGGGCGCCTCCCCGGTCCTGGGCCATCCGGCCGAGGTGATGGCGGTGTCCCCGGTGTACCCGCCGGTGGTGGCCCTGGGCCGCCTGGCGGGCTGGACCCCCGTTCCCCTGACGGTCCGCGACGCCCGCCGCAGGGCAGGAGATCTTAAGCAACAGCTGGAAAACGCCCCTCTTCAGGGGCGCGGGGCTGCGGTCGATGTGCGGCTGCCGCCGCGTGGGCGCGACAAGCCACAGACGACCCGCACAGGCAAGCGATCCGCCCACCCCGCCCCCGTAGGCGAAGTCGAAGTGCGAGCCCTCTTCGTCTCCCACGGCCGCATCCAAGCTCTCAGCCACATCGACCTCACCATCACCCCCGGCGAGACCATCGCCCTCATGGGCCGCAACGGCGCCGGAAAGTCCACCCTCCTCAACGCCCTGGTCGGCCTCCTCAAGCCCACCTCGGGAACCGTCCGGGTCGGCGAAGCCACCCCCCACCGCACCGCACCGAAGGACCTCGTCCGCAAGGTCGGCCTGGTCCCCCAGGAGCCGCGCGACCTGCTCTACGCCGACACCGTCGCCGCCGAGTGCGCGGCGGCCGACCAGGACGCCGGCGCTAACCCCGGCACCTGCCGGGCCCTGGTCACCGAACTGCTGCTCGGCGTCACCGACGAAACCCACCCCCGTGACCTCTCCGAAGGGCAGCGGCTCGCGCTCGCCCTGGCCGTCGTGCTGACCGCCCGGCCCCCGCTGCTCCTGCTGGACGAGCCGACCCGGGGCCTGGACTACGCGGCGAAGGCCCGGCTGGTCACGGTGCTGCGCGCGCTGGCCGCCGAGGGGCACGCCATCGTCCTGGCCACGCACGACGTGGAGCTCGCGGCCGAGATCGCCCACCGGGTTGTGCTGCTCGCCGAGGGCGAGGTGATCGCGGACGGGCCGACGGCCGAGGTCGTGGTCTCCTCCCCGTCGTTCGCCCCGCAGGTCACCAAGATCCTGGCGCCCCAGCACTGGCTCACCGTCGCCGAGGTCCGCGCGGCCCTGCGGGAGAGCGGCCGATGAGCCTTCGGACCTCCACCCGCGGGCCCGCCCAGCGGCAGGCCCGGGCCGTCCGCCTCGGCCCCCGCTCCCTCACCGCCCTGGCCCTGGTCAGCGCGGTGGGTGTCGCCGGCTTCGGCTGGCCCTTCCTCGCCCCGCCCACGTCGCGGCTCAGCGCGCACGCGCAGGACGCGCCCTGGCTCTTCGCGGGCCTGCTGGTGCTGCTGGTGGCGGTCGTTGCCGCGGCGATCTCGGAGTCCGGGCTCGGCCCGAAGGCGGTCGCGATGCTCGGCGTGCTGGCCGCCACGGGAGCGGCCCTGCGGCCGATCGGCGCCGGCACCGCGGGGATCGAGCCGATGTTCTTCCTGATGGTGCTGAGCGGCCGGGTGCTCGGCCCGGGCTTCGGGTTCGTCCTCGGCTCGGTGACCATGTTCGCGTCCGCGCTGCTCACGGGCGGGGTCGGGCCGTGGCTGCCGTTCCAGATGCTGGGCATGGGCTGGTTCGCGATGGGCGCGGGCCTGCTGCCCGGTCCGGACCGGCTGCGCGGCCGGACCGAACTCGCGATGCTCGCCGGCTACGGCTTCCTCGCCGCGTTCGCCTACGGCACGGTGATGAACATGGCGGGCTGGCCCTTCATGAGCGCCCTCGCTTCGAACGTGGCCTTCGATCCGCATGCGCCGGTCGCCGCGAACCTGGCTCGTTTCGTCGCGTACTGCGTCGCCACGTCGCTCGGCTGGGACCTGGGCCGGGCGGTCGTCACGGTCGTGCTGACCCTCACCGTGGGGCCCGCGGTCCTCAGGGCGTTGCGCAGGGCCACCCGCCGGGCGGCCTTCGAGACGCCGGTCACGTTCGAGGCGTCCCGGCAGTGAGGCCCCCCACATGACCCACGTCACGTACGAAGCAGGGTCGTAGGAGCAAGTCCACGGTCAGAGTGGCTGAGCCGTGCTGACATGCGGCCCGGCCTAGTAAGACAGGGCTTTGCCGGCACGGGCGGGCCCTGTTTCTCTGGACGACCAGGCGGCGGCCCTCTGATCCCCGGGGCCGCCGCCTGCGCCATGTCCGGCGCGGTACGTCAGCCCGTACTCACCGGAAGCTCCTTCACCCCGTTGATCCACGCCGACCGCAGCCGGCGCGGGTCCCCGACCAGCTTCAGCCCGGGCATCGCGTCGGCGATCGCGTTGAAGATGAGGTTGATCTCCAGCACCGCGAGGGACTTGCCGAGGCAGTAGTGCGGTCCGCCGCCGCCGAAGCCGAGGTGCGGGTTGGGATCGCGGGTGACGTCGAAGGTGTCCGGGTCGTCGAAGACCTCGGGGTCGTGGTTGGCCGAGGCGTAGAACAGGCCCAGCCGGTCGCCCTGGCGGATGCGCTTGCCGCCGAGTTCGGTGTCCTGGGTGGCCGTGCGCTGGAAGGCGGCGACCGGGGTCGCCCAGCGCACGATCTCCTCCGCCGCCGTCTCCGGCCGCTCGCTCTTGTACAGCTCCCACTGTTCCGGATGGGTGAGGAAGGCGTGCATGCCGTGGGTGATGGCGTTGCGGGTGGTCTCGTTGCCCGCGACGGCCAGCATCAGCACGAAGAATCCGAACTCGTCGGAGCTGAGGTTCCCTTCGTCCTCGGCCGCGACGAGCTGCGTGACGATGTCGTGGGCCGGGCACTGCTTGCGGTCGGCGGCCATGTTCATCGCGTAGGCGATGATCTCCGTGGCCGACTCGGCGCCGACCTCCTCGGTGATGGCGTACTCCGGATCGTCGTACGCGATCATCTTGTTGGACCAGTCGAAGATCTTGTCCCGGTCCTCCTGCGGGACGCCCATCAGCTCGGCGATCGCCTGGAGGGGCAGTTCGCAGGCGACCTGGGTGACGAAGTCGAACGGCCCGGTGTGCGCGCGGGCGTTCTCGACGATGGAGCGGGCCCGGTTGCGCAGCCGCTCCTCCAGCGCCCGGATCGCCCGGGGCGTGAACCCGCGCTGCACGATCTGCCGGACCCGGGTGTGCTCCGGCGGGTCCATGTTCAGCAGGATCAGCCGCTGTGCGTCGATGGAGTCGCGCTCGATGTGCTCGTTGAAGCGGATGATCGCCGTGTTGAGGGACGACGAGAACAACTCGGGGTGCGTGGAGACGTACTTGACGTCGGCGTGCCGGGTGACGGCCCAGTAGCCCTCGTCCTGGAAGCCGGCGAGTCCGGCCCGCTGCGCCACCCAGCAGACCGGTTCGGCCCGGCGCAGCTCGGCGAACTCCGGCAGGGGCACGCGGTGGTGCAGCAGGTCGGGGTCGGTGAAGTCGAACCCGTCGGGCAGCGCGGGACAGGGCATGGGCGGCTCCCACCACTCGTACCGACTTGTCGGTCTGACGGCCCATCAGCTGTGCGGAGTTGCGGTGACGGTAGTAACGGGTTCTACAAGTAGCAAGAGGCACGGCCCCGCCAATTGCCCGCACGACTATTGCGGTCACCGAGCGGCCCTCAGCACACTGTGCACAGAACTAGAACGCGTACTAGTTCCGCTGAGCCTCCCGGAGAGGACCCGCACCCATGGCTGCCGAACCCGTGATCGTCGAAGCCGTACGCACCCCCATCGGCAAGCGCGGCGGCGCGCTCGCCAACCTGCACCCCGCCTACCTCCTCGGCGAGACCTATCGCGAACTCCTCGGCCGCACCGGCATCCCCGCCGACTGCGTCGAGCAGATCGTCGGCGGTACGGTCACACACGCCGGCGAGCAGTCCATGAACCCCGCGCGCACGGCCTGGCTGACCATGGGGCTCCCCTACGAGACGGCCGCGACGACCGTCGACGCGCAGTGCGGGTCGTCCCAGCAGGCCTCGCACATGGTGGCCAACATGGTCGCGGCGGGCGTGATCGACGTCGGCATCTCCTGCGGGGTGGAGTCGATGTCGCGGGTGCCGCTGGGGTCGGGCTCGAAGCACGGGCCGGGCAAGCCGTTCCCCGACGAGTGGAACGTCGACCTGCCCAACCAGTTCGAGGCGGCCGAGCGCATCGCCCGGCACCGCGGCCTGACCCGCGAGGACGTCGATGCCCTCGGCCTCGCCTCGCAGGAAAGGGCCGCCCACGCCTGGGCGGAGGAGCGCTTCAAACGGGAGACGTTCGCGGTCCAGGTCCCCACGACCGAGGAGGAGCAGCACGCCGGACAGGGCATGTGGCGCCTGGTCGACAAGGACGAGGGCCTGCGCGACACGACAGCGGAGGGTCTGGCCTCGCTGAAGCCGATCATGCCGACGGCGGTGCACACGGCCGGCAACGCGTCGCAGATCTCCGACGGGGCGTCGGCGGTCATGTGGGCGTCGAAGCGGATGACGCGGGCGCTGAAGCTCCGCCCCCGGGCCCGGATCGCGGCTCAGGCCCTGGTGGGATCCGACCCCCACTTCCACCTCGACGGCCCGATCGACGCGACGAAGGCCGTGCTGGGCAAGGCCGGGATGTCGTTGAAGGACATCGACATCGTGGAGATCAACGAGGCGTTCGCGTCGGTCGTACTGAGCTGGACGCGGGTCTTCGACCAGGACCTGTCGAAGGTGAACGTCAACGGCGGCGCGATCGCGCTCGGGCACCCGGTGGGAGCGACCGGGGCCCGGCTCATCACGACGGCACTTCACGAACTGGAGCGCGCGGACAAGGAGTTCGCGCTGATCACCATGTGCGCGGGGGGTGGCTTGGCCACCGGCACGATCATTCAGCGCTTGTAGATGCCCAGTTGACGAAGGTGGTGAAGGTGGCGGGATCGAGGGTGAGGATCGGTCCCGCCGGGTTTTTGGAGTCGCGTATGGCGATGGTGGCAGGGGCTTCGGCCACCTCTACGCAACTGCCACCTTGATCGCCGCTGTAGCTGGACTTACGCCACAGGATCCCCGTCGGAATCGCGTTGCTCGCCATAGCGTTCCTCCATTACTCGCCGGATCAACTCCGCCGAATCCCTGAGGGAGAGCGCGGCGGCCTGCAAGTGATCGTAACGGAGCGAGCAGTCCTTGACGGTGTCCGGATTTGCGGTCGGATGCCCGCTGCCGTACCCCTCGGTATAGACGATGTCGGGATCGCCGTGGAAGCGGAAGAGGTCGAATGAGCCTTGGAGTCCCGCGTGACCTCCAGCCGAGAACGGCAGGACCTGGATGTTGATCCGGGGATTGCCCTCATAGGACAACAGGTGGGCGAGTTGACCCCGCATGGTCTCCCGGCCTCCCATCTCCTGGTGGACGGCAGCCTCGCTGATGACCGCCCAGAAGACGGGTGGCTCACTCTTCTCGAAGATGCGCTGACGTGCCAGGCGAGCAGAGACGCGGTCGTCCAGGTCGGCCTTGTCCAGCGCGCCCAGCACCGCACTTGCGTACGCCGTGGTCTGAAGAAGTCTGTGAACCAGATGCGTGTGAAAGGTACACATCGCAACTGCGCGCATCTCCAGCTCGGCCACCTGCTGGAACCAGGCCGGAAGCCGACTCCGCAGCACCAACTCGACGAGCCGGGAGAACATACCGTCCGTACCCAGCGCCGCATCCGCCCGTTCGCTGAACTCCGACGTCGGAACCTTACGGGCCGTCTCGATCTGCCCCACCAGTGAGCCGGTGTAGTTGAGGATTCCCCCGAGCTGCTTGAGCGTCAGTCCCGCCGCCTCCCTGTGGCGCCGTAGCTCATAGCCGTAGTAGTCGAGCGGGGACGCACCCGGGTCAAGCGAGTTGATGTTGGTCACGCAGAGCCCCTCTCACGCAACTCCGTCCACCAAGAGACGGGTTGTATCCGTTCCGTAGCCGAGGGTAGTCACCGCACGTCAGCCTCGTCCCGTGAACGAATACTTTCCCGCCCAGTACTCGATGCGCCTCACCGTCGGTGAACACGCCCCACGGCACATCCGCCGTATCGTCCGCTCGTTCCTCGGCGAGTGGGACATGCCCGAGCTGTCGGACGCCGTGGAGCTGGGCGTGACGGAACTGCTCGCCAACGTCGTACGGCACGTCCCGGACCGCCGCTGCACTCTGCTGTTGCTGCGGCAGCCCACGGGCGTGCGGGTGGAGGTCACGGACGGCAGCGATCAACTGCCCTGTACACCACAGGGCTTGGAGGCCGAGGCCGAGAACGGCCGAGGGCTGCTCCTGCTCGACGCGACGGCCGACAAGTGGGGCGTGTCGCTGTGGTCCGGGGGCGGGAAGACGGTGTGGTTCGAGTGCGCGGGCCGCTAACAGAAGGGAGCATCCGGCGCGTTGGCCCAGAAGGAGAGGAAGGACCAGGTCTGCGCCCCGATGCGACCGTCCACGACGATGCCGGCACACTGCTGGAACGTCCTGGTCGCGGACTGCGTCAGTCGACCGAAGTCCCCGTCCACGTCCAGACCGGCGTCGATCGCCTGGTTCAGGTAGCACTGGGCCTGCTGGACCACCGCTCCGGATGACCCCAGACGGAGGTTCGGCCGGTTGATGGTGAAGTCGCAGATGTCGTCCGGCCCCTGGGCGACGAGGGCTGCTGGACGATTCGACTTCTCCACGACCTGGGCCGGTTTGACCGAGTCGGTCGCCGAAGCCACAGCCGGTGCTCCCGCGAGGGAGACGGGGAGAGCCAGCGCCGCTACGGCGATGAGCACACGTCGCATGCCGTTCACCTCCAGAGAGGGTGCCCTTGTTCTCATCGTGCGCGGCACCCACCCGGGCTGCATCTCGGGCAGGTTGCACCGTCAACCAGTCATCCGCGTACAGCCTTTCGGGTCGGCACGGGTTCCCGCTCGGCCGCCGCGGCGGTGGCGGCCCGGGGGCCGGACAGCAGGTACGTGAGTCCGAACCCCGCCGCCACCACCACCGCTCCTCCGGCCGCGTCCAGCACCCAGTGGTTGCCGGTCGCCACGATCGAGACTCCCGTGAGCAGCGGATGCAGCAGGCCCAGCGCCTTCATCCACCACCGTGACGCCAGGACGGCGATCACGATCCCGCACCACAGCGACCAGCCGAAGTGCAGGGACGGCATGGCCGCGTACTGGTTGGTGAGCGCGGTGAGCGTGCCGTAGTCGGGCCGCGAGAAGTCCTGGACTCCGTGCACGGTGTCGATGAAGCCGAGCGTCGGCATCAGCCGGGGTGGGGCCAGCGGGTAGAGCCAGAAGCCGACCAGGGCGAGCAGGGTGGCGAAGCCCAGGGCTGAGCGGGCCCAGCGGTAGTCGCCGGGACGGCGCCAGTAGAGGACCGCGAGGACGGCCAGCGGGACGGCGAAGTGGAACGACGTGTAGTACTGGTCAAGGCCCTCGCGCAGCCAGCCGATCCCGACGACGGTGTGGTTGGCCCAGTGCTCGATGTCCAGCCGCAGGGTGCGTTCCAGGTCGTAGACCTGCATGCCGTGCTGCTCGGCCTCGGCGCGCCCGGCCGCGTTGCTGCCGCCGGTGGCCGCGAGCCGGACCTGGGAGTAGGCGGCGTAGGCGACCCGCAGGAGGAGCAGCTCCAGGAGAAGGTTGGGCCGGGTGAGGACGCGGCGCGGGAACGGCAGCAGCGGCACGTGCCGGAAGCGGGCCGGGACCGCGGGGGCGTGGGCGGTCGGCAGCGGCGACCGCCAGGCCGGCGAGGTGCGGGACAGGAACGGCACGGCGGTGGCGGCGGCGAGCGCGGCCAGCAGGACGACGTTGTCCCGCACGGGGTTCAGGGACGCCATGTTCGGCAGGATCATCGTGGCCGGCAGGGTCATGACCACGACGACGGTGACCGGCCACACGTACCGGTCGGAGGCGCGTCTGCCGACCCGGCCGGCGACCGTGAGCAGCACCCACAGCAGTTGGTGCTGCCAGGCCGTGGGCGAGACGACGATCGCGGCGCAGCCGGTGATGGCGACGGCGAGCAGCAGCTGGCCGTCGCGGAAGCAGCGCACGGCCCGGCGCAGGGCCAGGACGGCGACGGCCGCGCCGAGCGACAGGAAGAGCGCGACCTCCAGGGGGCCGTTCAGCCCGAGCCGGAGCAGGGCGCCGTGCAGGGACTGGTTGGCGAGGCCGTCGGCCGGGCCGCCGAGGCCGACGCCGGCCATGTGGTGGACCCAGTAGCGGTGGGAGTCGTGCGGCATCGCCGCCCAGGCGAGGCCGGTGCAGGCGGCGAAGGTGACACCGGTGGCGAGCGCGGCGCGTCTGCGGCCGGTGCACCACAGCAGGGGCGTGAACAGCAGCAGGGTGGGCTGGAGCGCCGCCGCGACGCCGATGAGCAGGCCGCTGGCGCGCTGGCCGCGGGCGGTGAAGCAGCCGAGCAGAACGAGCAGGACCGGGATGATGCTGGTCTGGCCGAGCCACAGGGTGTTGCGGACGGGCAGGGACAGCATCAGCAGGCTGACGGCGACCGGCGCGGCGAGCAGCGCCGTCCGGCGGCCGACCGGCGGGGGCAGGGCGCGGGCGGCGATCAGGCCCAGGGCGACGACGAGCAGCAGCGTGCCGAAGGTCCAGCCCCAGCCGAGGGCCTGTTCGGCCGAACGGGTGAGCGGTTTCAGGGCGAGTCCGCCGAAGGGTGTGCCGGTGAAGCGGGTCGAGGCGTAGAGCGAGCCGTTCACGTGCAGGACGCCGTTCGGCCCGACCCAGGTCTCCAGGTCGGTCAGCCGCTCGCCGCGCGGGGTGGCGAGGACCACGGCCAGCTGCCGGGCGGCGAGGACGGCGGCGATCAGCCACAGCCCGAGACGGGCGGCGCGCAGGCGTGTGCGAGCCCCACCGGTGGCCGTCGCTCCGAAGCCTTCCGCCGGTCGTCCGCCGTGATCCGCATTCGCCACGCCTCGTCGGCCTCTCGCGCCAGTTCATCCCACATGTCCTGAATATGGGAATTCCTCCTGCGAACCCTATGGGGAATGAGTGGTTCCGGAGAAGAAGACGCGGTCGGTTGCGACCGCGCACGGGCGGTGCGTGCAGCCGTCATGGACGCGATATGGATCACATGAAGATCGGTTGTGAACCGCTTTCTGCCGGGCAGAAGCAGCAGCACAGCCACGATTTACGTGCAGCGTGCAACGAAAGGCGTACCGCCCGTAAGCGGAGCAAAACCGCCTATCGTCGCTTTTTCGGCCCGTACGACAGCGCCGCCGCGCGGGACCGCGTCCCTGTCCCCGTCGAAAGGTAGGCGAGCGAGTCTTGTCGACTGCCTCAGTCGTCGCCCCCGCGTCCCTCGTGAAGTCCCGCAAGGCGAAGACCCCCGACCCCACCGTCACCGACCCCGCGCTCGTCAAGCGCGCCGTGAAGGCGGCCGCGCTGGGCAACGCGATGGAGTGGTTCGACTTCGGCGTCTACAGCTACATCGCGGTCACACTGGGCAAGGTCTTCTTCCCCTCGGGCAACCCCACCGCCCAGCTGCTCTCCACGTTCGGCGCCTTCGCCGCGGCCTTCCTCGTCCGCCCGCTCGGTGGCATGGTCTTCGGCCCACTCGGCGACCGCGTCGGCCGCCAGAAGGTCCTCGCCCTCACCATGATCATGATGGCGGCGGGCACCTTCGCGATCGGCCTGATCCCGTCGTACGCGACCATCGGCGTCGGCGCGCCGATCCTGCTGCTGGTCGCCCGCCTCGTGCAGGGCTTCTCCACCGGCGGCGAGTACGCGGGCGCCTCCACGTTCATCGCCGAGTACGCCCCCGACAAGCGGCGCGGCTTCCTCGGCAGCTGGCTGGAGTTCGGCACCCTCGCCGGCTACATCGCCGGCGCGGGCCTGGTCACGATCATGACCGCCCTGCTCTCCGCCGACGACCTGACCTCCTGGGGCTGGCGCATCCCGTTCCTGATCGCGGGCCCGATGGGCATCATCGGCCTCTACCTGCGGCTGCGCCTGGAGGAGACCCCGGCGTTCGCGGCCGAGGCGGAGAAGGCCGAGAACAACCGCCCGAAGACCCCGCTGCGCGAGATGGTGGCCGGCCAGTGGCGCGCGCTGCTGCTCTGCGTCGGCCTGGTGCTGGTCTTCAACGTCACCGACTACATGCTGCTGTCGTACATGCCGAGCTACCTGACCGGTCAGCTCCACTACGACGAGACGCACGGCCTGCTCGTCGTCCTCGGCGTGATGGCCGTCATGATGATCGCCCAGCCGTTCGTCGGCGCGCTGACCGACCGCGTCGGCCGCCGCCCCGTGATCGCCACCGGCTGCGCGGGCTTCCTGCTGCTGTCCGTTCCGGCCCTGCTCCTGATCCGCGAGGGCAGCCTGATCGCGGTCGCGCTCGGCATGGGCGCCCTCGGCCTGCTGCTGGTCTGCTTCACGGCGGCGATGCCCTCCGCGCTGCCGGCGCTGTTCCCGACGAAGGTCCGCTACGGCTCGCTGTCGATCGGCTTCAACGTGTCGGTGTCCCTGTTCGGCGGCACGACCCCGCTGGTGGTCACGGCCCTGATCGGCGCCACCGGGAACATGATGATGCCCGCGTACTACATGATGGCCGCGGCCGTGATCGGCGGTTTCGCCGTGTGGCGCATGGCGGAGTCGGCAGGGCGTCCGCTGCCCGGCTCGGCGCCCTCGGTGGCGGGTCGACACGCCGAGTGAAATCCCGCTGACAGCGACCCGCCCACCAACTATCTTCGTCAGCGCCAGTAGTTAGGGATGCTAACTATGCTGACGAAAGGTAGAGGTGCATGAGCGAGTCGCACGTCTGGGACGAGGTCGACGCCTACTTCACCGCCCACCTCGCCCCGGACGACGAAGCCCTGGCGGCCGCCCTGCGCGACAGCGACGCCGCCGGGCTTCCGCACATCAACGTCGCGGGCAACCAGGGCAAGCTCCTCCAGCTCCTCGCCCAGATCCAGGGCGCCCGCCACATCCTGGAGATCGGCACGCTCGGCGGCTACAGCACCATCTGGCTGGGCCGCGCCCTGCCCGCCGACGGGCGGCTGGTCTCCCTGGAGTACGACCCCCGGCATGCCGAGGTCGCCGTCCGCAACATCGCCCGCGCCGGCCTGGACAAGCTGGTCGAGGTGCGGGTCGGCCCGGCCCTGGAGTCGCTGCCCAAGCTGGCCGACGAGAACCCGCCCCCGTTCGACCTGGTCTTCATCGACGCCGACAAGGCCAACAACCCGCACTACGTGGAGTGGGCGATCAGGCTCACCAGCACGGGCAGCCTGATCGTCCTCGACAACGTCGTACGGGGCGGCCGGGTCGTCGACGCGGACAGCACCGCGCCGGACGTGACGGGCACCCGTACCGCGATCGAACTGATCGCCGCCCACCCGAGACTGAGCGGCACCGCGATCCAGACGGTGGGGATGAAAGGCTACGACGGGTTCGCTCTGGCCCGCGTGCTGGCGTGAGGCCGCGCCGTCACACGGCGTGCGGGCCCGCTGTCACACCTCGTGGTAGAAGCCCACGTTGACGCTGCGCGGGGCGGTGCGGTCGTGGATGATGATCTCGCCGCTGCCGCCCCTGGGCAGCGGGACGGTGCCGCCGTAGGCGAGGGGCTGGGCGTACTCCCCCATCATCAGCCGCACTTCGGAGGACGGGTCGGGCTGGGAGCCGCGCAGCCAGGTGACCTGCCAGGTCCCCTCCGGTCCGCACAGGAACTCCAGGTGCACGCGGGAGACGAACAGCCAGTCGTCCGGCGTGCTCAGCCGGCACACGGACTTGTCGCGGCCCACCCGGAGCACCGCGCCCGGCTCGCTCGGCGCTTCGGCCATGAGCATGCCGGCCGTGGCGCCCGCCTCCGCCTCCGCAACGGTGGCCATGGTGAGTTCGAGCACGTGCGCTCCTTCTGGGACGTCCCGGTGGGCCAGACAGGTTCGTGGCCCGCCGCATGATAAAACGCCCGGCCGCGCGGTGTCCGGCACAATGGCCTCATGACCGAGCGAAAGCCACCAGGCGTCGACTTCGAGTCCTGGGTCGACAAACAGATCCGTGACGCGGAGACGCGCGGGGAGTTCGACCGGCTGCCGGGCGCGGGCGAACCGCTCCCCCGCGAGATCGAGAGCACCTACGACGAACTGTGGTGGGTCAAGCGGAAGATGGCCCGCGAGGGCTTCTCCGTCCTGCCGCCGGCGCTGGCCCTGCGCAAGGAGGCGGAGGACGCGCTGGAGGCCGCGCTCGCGGCCCCCTCGGAGCGGATCGTCCGGAAGATCGTCGACGAGGTCAACGCCAAGATCCGCGACATGATGTTCAAGCCGCCGCCCGGCCCCCCGCTGGGAAAGAAGCCGTACGACGTCGAGGACGTCGTACGGCAGTGGCGGGAGCGCCGGGCGGACCGGTGACCGGGGGATCTCCCCCGGCTCACACGTGCAGCAGCCGTTCGGTTCACACGTGCAGCAGCCGTTCGGCCAGCTCGCGGTAGTCCTTCAGGGCCAGCCGGAGCTGCTCGGTGTCGGCCGACGACACGGACCTGCCCTCACCGCCCTCGACGGACTGCCAGGAGTGGCGCAGGGTGCGGCGGCGCTGGGTCACGGCCTCGGTGAAGCGGGCCGCGATCTCCTCCAGCACGTGGTCGGCCTCCTCGACGGCGGCCCGGGGCCCGTCGACGAACCCGGCGACGGCGTGCTGCAACTGCGAGCCGAGCTTGTCGGACTCCTCGTGGGCGAGGAGGTGGGCCCGGTTCTTGGCGGAGCCGACCTTGTCGGGGCCGGTGCCGTGGTCACCGCGGGGTGCTCCGGGGCCGAGCCGGTCCGGGTCGTGCCGGTCGGTGCCGTCCGTACCGTGCCGGTCCGTCCCGCGCCGGTCCGTGCCCGGCAGGTCGGTGCCGTGCGCCGCGGCGCGGTCCGCGTCGGTGCCGTGCGCCACGGCGCCGTCCGCGTCGGTGCCGTGCGGGGCACCGCGGTCGGTCCCGATGCCGCGCGCGGCGCCGCGGTCCGCTTCCGGGCCCGGGGCCGTCTCGTGGCGGTCGGTGCCCGGTGCGGCCGGGCGGTGGCCGGTGCCCAGGGCGCTCTCGCCGCGGGCGTCCGGGGCGGCCGGCGACTGGTCGCCGGGCGGTCGGGTCATGTCGGTCATTGCCTCAACTCTCCTTCGCCTGACGTCGGTTCATCGCCCACGGCATGTGCCCGCCGCGGGTCTGGGCCTTGCGGCCGCCGTTCAGCGCGGCGCGCTCGCGGCCGCTCTCGTGCCGTCCGCCGGTGTGGCCGCCGCCGTCGTGGCGGGCCGGCTTCACCAGCTCCTCGAACAGGGCGCGGGCCGCCACCATGGCCTCACGCATGTCTTCCGTACCCTGGCCGCCGTCGCGGGCGTCCTCCGCGCGCAGATGCGCGGCGCGGTGCACGCGCCGGTAACCGTCCACGTGGTGGGCGTGGTGCACGGACAGCGCGGACAGCTGTTCCTCGTACTGCGCGCCGTCCGGGAAGCCCCGGGCACCGGCGAGCTCGGCGAGCAGCCGGTCGGCCTCGGCGACGGCGTCGCGCGGCGAGTCGACGAACCGCTCCTGGGCGGCCGTCCAGCGCGCCTCGTACTGCTCGCGCTGCGCCGGCTCCAGCGGCCGCTCGCGCAGCTCGCCGTGGCGCTGCACGCGCTCGGTCAGTTCGCGCTCGGCCGCTGTGGCGTCCCCGTCGTGCCGGGCCACGGCCCGGTCGTACTCGGGTCCGAAGCGCCGCTTCAGGCTCGGGCCACGCCGAGGCCCGCGGGCGCGCAGGGTCATGACGGCCGCGATGATGACGACCGCCGCGATCACGATCAGAGCAATGATCAGGCCAGTGGACATGAATGCCTTCCGGGTTCTCGGCCCAACCGGCTCTCCTAGCGAGCCGGTTCGCCCGTCGGGTTGCCCCAAACCCCGCGTCCAAACGGCGCCCGGGCGCAACCGGGTGGCCGGGACTATTCGGTTGCGTGTCCGATGGGGCGCCTGTGAAGAATGCGGTTCATGACCTGGACCGTGACTCCGGAACCGTACGACTCCCCCGTCGCCGCCGCTCTGTGGCGGGCGTACTACACCGAGGTCAGCGACCGCTGGTACCTGCTGCACGAAGGGCGCCGGACCGACCCGGCCGAGCTGGAGCGGGAGATCGCCGCCCAGCCGGGTGCCGACCTCGCCCCGCCGGACGGCCGGTTGCTCGTCGCCCGGTACGGCGGTGAGCCGGCCGGCAGCGCGGGCGTACGGCTGGTGGACGACACCACCGCCGAGCTCAAGCGGGTGTTCCTGCGCGAGCCGATGCGCGGCAGGGGCGGCGCCCCGCTCCTGGTCGGGGCCGCCGAGGAGGCCGCCCGTGCGCTCGGCGCCACCCGGATGATCCTCGACACCCGCAGCGACCTCGTCGAGGCCCGCGGCCTCTACGCCCGCCTCGGCTACCGGGAGACCGGGCGCCACAACGACGACCCGTACGCGGAACACTGGTTCAGCAAGGAACTGGCCTGAACTCAGCGCCTCTCCTCCAGGGAGCGCGTGCGGTACGGCCGCTCGCGCCGGGACCCGCACAGTTCGCCGTTCAGCTCGCGCACGAGCCGCTCCAGGTCGGTCGGCCGGTCCGGCCCCCACCAGTCGCCGAGCAGCTCGGCGAGGGACTCCTCGCGGGCCCCGGCCAGCCGGTCGGCGACCTCGCGCCCCCGCTCGGTCAGGACCATGTCGACGCCCCGGCGCACGGCGAGCCGGCGCTCTTCGGCCTGCCGGGCGGCCTCCATGATCACGGTCAGGGGCACGGGCATGGTGTCGGCCAGCACGCCCGGCTCCACCGAACCGTGGCGCCGCATCCGCAGCAGCAGCCAGCTCGTGGCGGGCAGCAGGTCGTAGCCCGCCCGGGCGGTGATCTTGCGGTAGATCTCGCGGCGCCCCGCGCGGGTGCCGAGCACCGACAGGGCCCGGCAGACCTCGTCGTACGAGGACCGCTCGACGGGGTTGCTGGCCAGGGTCTCGGTGACGTCCGGCGCGGTGACCGAGCCGCGCAGCCGGTCCTCCTTCAGGAACCAGGCCAGCACGAAGCCGAGGAGCGCGACGGGGGCGGCGTACAGGAAGACGTCCGTGATGGAGACGGCGTAGGCGTGCAGGGCCGGCGGGCGCAGGCCGGGCGGCAGGGCGGCGATGCCGCGCGGGTCGGCCTCCAGCGCGTCCACCGAGACGCCGGGCGGCAGCGCGGCACCGCGGAAGGCGTCGGTGAGCTGCTCGCCCAGGCGGCCCGCGAAGACCGTGCCGAAGACGGCGACCCCGAACGAGGCGCCGATGGAGCGGAAGAAGGTCGCGCCGGAGGTGGCCACGCCCAGGTCCTCATAGGGGACGGCGTTCTGCACGATGAGGACGAGGACCTGCATCACCAGGCCTAGGCCGAGCCCGAAGACGAAGAAGAAGCCGCTCAGCTCGGCGGTGGAGCTGTGCTCGTCCAGCTGGTGGAGCAGGAGCAGCCCGAGGGTGGTGACGCCGGTGCCGGCGATCGGGAACACCTTCCAGCGGCCGGTGCGGCTGACGATCTGCCCGGAGGCCGTCGAGGCCAGCAGCAGGCCCAGCACCATCGGCAGCATGTGCACACCGGACATGGTCGGGCTGATGCCCTGCACGACCTGGAGGAAGGTCGGCAGGTAGGTCATGGCGCCGAACATGGCGAACCCGACGACGAAGCTGATCACGGCGGCGAGCGTGAAGGTGCGCACGCGGAACAGCTTGAGCGGCAGGACGGGTTCGGCGGCCCGCCGCTCGACGGCCACGAAGGCGACGGCGAGGACGGCGCCCAGGACCGCCAGGCCGACGATCTGCCAGGACCCCCAGGCCCAGGTCGCCCCGCCGAGCGAGGCGACCAGGACCAGACAGGTGGCGACGGCGGCGATCAGGAAGGTGCCGAGGTAGTCGATGACGTGGCGTCGCGCCGTGCGGGGGATGTGCAGGACGGTCGCGATCACGGCGAGCGCGACGACGCCGACGGGCAGGTTGACGTAGAACACCCAGCGCCAGCTCAGATGCTGGGTGAACAGCCCGCCGAGCAGCGGCCCGAGCACGCTGGTCGCGCCGAAGACGGCACCGAACAGGCCCTGGTAGCGGCCGCGTTCACGCGGCGACACCAGATCGCCGACGATCGCCATCGACAGCACGATCAGCCCGCCGCCGCCGAGGCCCTGGAGGGCCCGGAACGCGATCAGCTGGGCCATGTCCTGCGCGGCGCCGCACAGCGCGGACCCGACCAGGAAGATCACGATTGCCGTCTGGAACAGCCGCTTGCGCCCGTACTGGTCGCCGAGTTTGCCCCACAGGGGGGTCGCGGCGGTCGCGGCCAGCAGATACGCGGTGACCACCCAGGAGAGGTGATCCAGACCGCCGAGATCGCTGACGATCGTGGGCAGCGCGGTCGACACGATGGTCTGGTCGAGGGCGGCGAGCAGCATGCCGAGGAGCAGGGCTCCGATGGAGACCAGGACGTTCCCGGACACCCGCTCCCCTGGGGCCGCGCCCGGGGGCGTCAGCGTGGTGGCGTTCCCGTCCTCGGCCATCCGACCTCCCGCGTCTGCTGTGACCTTTTCCATCGTGACCGCTGTGACCGGTTATGGCCCGCCGGGCCCTTTTGGAAGCTGTGCTTCCGGGGGCTCCTCGACCGCACTGTGGAGAAGATCTGGATAATCTCTGGAGTTCGCGAGGGGAGGGAGGAACGCGTGGAACCGCCCAACGGCCACCCGTGCCCGGAGTGCGGCGCGCCCAGACAGCGGGACAACACCCCCGCCTGCGCCTGCGCCGACCGGGTCGCCGAGGCCCTCCGCGACGCCCGCACGATCCAGGCGGCGGCAGCGGAGGACTTCGACCCGCTGCGGATCCGCCCGTACGTGGAGATCGACGGCCTGGGGTCGTCCGGGCCGGGCACCGGCGAGGGGCAGCCCTCCTCACCGGCCGGGGCGACGACGTCCCCGCATCCGGAGGAGCACAGGGCATCCGAGGCCTCCCCGGCCACGCCGTCCCCCACCGCATCCCCGGCCTGCTCGGCGGAGCCCACCCCGCGCGCCTCCCCCACGGACGCCACGGCCGTCCCGCGGGCACGTGCCGCTGCGCCCGGGCCGCCCGGGCCCGGCACACCGGAGCCACCGCGCGCCGAAGGCCCCGGGACCGTGCCCGCGACCACGCCGGGCGGGACCGGAGTGGAGGGCAGAGCCGTGACGCTTCCGCTCGGCCCGGCCGCACACCCCGGGAATGCCGCTCCGCCGCACGGCCCGTCGGCACACCCCGGGAATGCCGCTCCGCCGCACGGCCCGTCGGCACACCCCGGGAATGCTGCTCCGCCGCACGGCCCGGCCGCACACCCCGGGAATGCTGCTCCGCCGCCCTCCCCCGCCGACGCCACCATGCCCCTGCGCCCGGTCGACCCGGCCGACCCGGCCGACCCGGACGTGACCGCCGCGCTGCCGGCCGCCCCCGTCACCTCGGCGCTTCCCACACCCCTGGCCCCCGCCCCGAGCGAGCCGAGCGTCACCGACCTGCGGATGTTCGACGGCACCGCGGGGCCACCCGCCGGGGCGTCGGAGGGCGGCCGGTCCGGCGCTCGTCGGCCGCGTCGGCGCAGCACCCTGCTCCTCGCCGCCGCCGGCGCCTGCGTCGCCGTCGTGGCGGCCGCCGGGTACGCGAGCGGGCTGTTCTCCTACGAGAGCCCGTCCCGGGACACCGCACTGCCGGACGACATCCGCGCGAGCGTGCCGGACGCCCCGTCGAGCAGCGCGGCGTCCACACCCGCGCAGGGCGGCGCCTCGGTGGTTCAGCCGGCTCCGGCGGCGCCGCGGCCGTCGCCGTCGCGCACGGCGAGCCCGTCCGCCTCGCCGTCGCCGTCCGCGCCGAGCGCCTCGGCGAGCCCGTCGCTCTCGCCCTCCCCGTCGGCATCACAGCCGTCGGCATCGGCGACCGGCTCCGGACAGGCCGCTCCGGACAACTCCCGCCAGAACAAGGGCCCGGCCATCCTGCGCCTCGGCGACAGCGGCCCGGAGGTCACCGAACTCCAGCTCCGCCTGCGGCAGTTGAACCTGTACGTCGACGACACCGACGGCAGCTTCGACGACCGGCTGGAGGACGCGGTCCGCACCTACCAGTGGTCCCGCGGCATCCAGGTCGACGACCTCGGCGTCTACGACCGGGAGACCCGGGCGAAGCTGGAGTCCGAAACCCGGGAGCCCTGACCGGCCCGGCCGCCCTATCGTGACGCCGTGACTACTCAGGTGATCGTTCTCAACGGCGGTTCGAGCTCGGGCAAGTCGGGGATCGTCCGGTGCCTGCAAGAGGTCCTGCCCGGTGCGTGGATGGCCTTCGGCGTCGACTCGTTCGTCGAGGCGCTGCCCGCGAAGCTCCAGGGATCGGAGGGCGGGATCACGTTCGCGGCGGACGGCGGCGTGAGCGTCGGCGCGGACTTCCGGGCTCTGGAAGCCGCCTGGACCGAGGGCATCGCCGCCATGGCCCGCGCCGGCGCCGGGATCATCGTGGACGACGTCTTCCTCGGCGGCGCGGCGTCCCGGCAGCGGTGGGAGAAGGCCCTCGCCGGACTCGATGTGCTGTGGGTCGGAGTCCGGTGCGACGCCGAGGTCGCCGCGGGCCGCGAGATCGCCCGGGGAGACCGGGTCAAGGGCATGGCCGCGTCACAGGCCCGGGCCGTGCACGAGGGGCTGACCTACGACGTGGAGGTGGACACGACGCACACCGAGTCCCTGGAGTGCGCGCGCGTCATCGCCGCCCATGTGACGGGCTGACCAGCGCCGCCCGAGGGACTCACGCCTCTCCGGCCACCCACGGACACGCGCCTGCCTCGCCGCCCCCGCGACGCGCACGCCGGCCACCCAAGTGACGCGCACCGTCGCGGCCGCCCGACCGGGCCGGGCGCCACCATCCCACCGAGCCCGGACATCTCCGCACAGCCGTTCCGGGGCCCGGCCATTCCGCTGAGCCGGGCGGCCCGGGTTCACCCGATGTGCAGCCGGATCGTCCCGTCCGCGCCGGCCTCCACACGCACCGTCGTGAGGTCCTCCACCACGACGTCCGGCTCGTGGGCCGCGGCCCGGGGCCCGACCCCGACCACCGTCATCCCGGCGGCGCGCCCGGCCGCTATGCCGGCCCCGGAGTCCTCGAAGACCACACAGTCGGCGGGGGCGACGCCCAGCTCGGCGGCGCCCTTCAGGAAGCCCTCGGGGTCGGGCTTGCTCGCCCCGACGGACTCCGCGGTCACCCGCACCGCGGGCTGCTCCAGACCGGCTGCGGCCATCCGCGCCGTCGACAGCGGCACGTCGGCCGAGGTCACCAGCGCGTGCGGCAGCCCGCGCAGCGCGGCCAGGAACTCCGGCGCGCCGGGGATCGCGACGACACCGTCGGTGTCGGCCGTCTCCTCGGCGAGCATCCGGGCGTTGTCGGCGTGGTTCTGCTCCATCGGCCGCTCGGGCAGCAGCAGCGCCATGGAGGCGTAGCCCTGCCGGCCGTGGACGACCTTCATGATGTCGTCGCCGTCGAGCCCGTGACGCTCGGCCCAGCGCCGCCAGACGCGCTCGACCGAGGCGTCGGAGTTGACGAGGGTGCCGTCCATGTCCAGCAGGAGGGCGCGGGCGGTGAGCACGGCGGTGGCCGTCATCGGCAGCTCCAAGGCTCGGGGCGCGTTCCAGCGCGGGAGAGGGGGCGGACGACGGATCGCGACCGGCACGCCCCGGGAGACAAGGCGGCCCCGCCCGCCGGTCAGGGAAAACGGGCGGAGGCCACTTTGTTTCTCCACGGTACAAAACAAGGCGGCCTTCGCGCCAGGGGCCCCACCGGACGTTCACCCACTGTTCGGCCCGCCCGGCTCAGCCGGTCACGGCCTCCCACAGGCTCCACACGCCGAGCGCCAGCATGACCAGCGCCGCGACCTGCGTGATCAGCCGCAGCGGCACCTTCTTCATCAGCGCCTTGCCGCCGACGATGCCGAGCCCGGCCACGGCCCACAGCGCGAGCACCGCCCCCAGGCCGACGGAGAGCGGGTCGTCGTAGCGGGCGGCCAGGTTCGCGGTCATGATCTGGGTCAGATCACCGAACTCGGCGACCAGGATGAGCATGAACCCGGCACCCGAGACCTTCCAGAAGGACTGGTTCTCCGGCTTGCGGACCTCCTCCTCGTCCTCGCCCTTGCGCAGCAGCAGCACCGCGGCCCCACCCAGGAACAGCACGCCCGTGAGGGCCTGCACGATCTGCTGCGGCAGCAGCGTCAGCACACTGCCGGCGGCGACGGCGAGCGCGACGTGCAGCGCGAAGGCCGCGGCGACACCGGCGAAGACGTAGGAGGCGCGGTAGCGGGTGCCGAGGACGAGGCCCGCGAGGGCGGTCTTGTCCGGCAGTTCTGCGAGGAAGACGACGCCGAAGACGACGGCCGTCACGGTCAGGCTGATCAAGGGTTCCTCAATCGGTCGGGGCTGCCCCACCGAGAGTGCTGGACCTTCGCACACGACGCCTCGGCACGGCAGCACACACGGCACCCGCACCGGGGGGCGCGGGCGTGCACTGCTTTGCCGAAGGTCTCGCTGGCAGGTCCGGGAAAGGACCGGCCTCCGGGCGCCGGCTCAGGCGGGCTGAGCAGTATGTCGACGGTCCGGCGAAGAGCTACTCCCCTTCTGCGCCGTCCATCGTACGCGACACCCCTGATGTGAAACTTTCCCCGTGAACCTTGTCATGTCATGCACGTGTCACTAACTTCTCACCGGGCGCACACCTGTGCGCAACACGGCACCGCGAGCATTCCCCTCGCTCGCACGCCACACCCCCTTCTCCCCAGGGAGTCCGCATGCCCAGGTTCTACGCGCGTCGACGGCTCAGCGTGGCCGCGGCCGCCACCGCGCTCATATCGTCCGTGGCCCTCTTCAACGCCCCCACGGCCTCCGCCGCCCTCCCCACCCCCGTGAGCGGCGCCACCGCACGCTCCTACCTCGCCTCGCTCACCGTGGCGACCGAGGACCGCACCGGCTACAACCGGGACCTCTTCCCGCACTGGATCACCCAGTCCGGTTCCTGCAACACCCGCGAGGTCGTCCTCAAGCGCGACGGATCCAACGTCCAGCAGGACTCCTCCTGCGCCGCCACCAGCGGCAGCTGGTACTCCCCCTACGACGGTGCCACCTGGTCCGCCGCCTCCGACGTCGACATCGACCACCTCGTGCCGCTGGCCGAGGCCTGGGACTCCGGCGCCGACTCCTGGACCACCTCCCGCCGCCAGTCGTTCGCCAACGACCTGACCCGCCCTCAGCTCATCGCGGTCACCGACAACGTCAACCAGGCCAAGGGCGACCAGGACCCGGCCACCTGGATGCCCTCCCGGACGACGTACCGCTGCACCTACGTCCGCGCCTGGGTGCAGGTGAAGTACTACTACGGCCTCTCCGTCGACTCGGCCGAGAAGTCCGCGCTGACGAACTACCTCGCGAGCTGCTGACACGCTGATTCGTGTCGGGACCTCCCCGCTGACCTCCGTCGCTGCGTACCGTACGGGGCGACGGAGAGGGGAAACGACATGAGCGCACTGCGCCTCGGACCGCTGCTGAGGTACACCGACGGCTCGTCCGCGACCGTGTGGGTCGAGACGAGCCGTCCGTGCACCGCCGAGGTGCGCTGCGCCGACGGCGCCGGCGGCACGGCCCACAGCTTCCAGATCGCGGGCCACCACTACGCACTGGTCCCGGTGACCGGTCTGACGGCGGGTACGACCACCCCGTACGAGGTGCTGCTCGACGGCGCCCGGGTGTGGCCGCTGCCCGGCTCCCCCTTCCCGCCCTCGGCGATCCACGCGCCGGGCGGAGAGAGCGGCCTCGACGTCGCCTTCGGCTCGTGCCGCTGGGCCTCTCCCCCGGCGGGCGGGGACGACCCCGTGGGCCCGGACGCCCTGGACGCCCTCGCCACCCGCCTCGCGGCCGACCCCGAGGGCGAGCGGCCGCACGTCCTGCTGCTGCTCGGTGACCAGGTGTACGCCGACGAGACCTCCGACGCCACCCAACGCTGGCTGGCGGGCCGCCGCGACCTGAAGGAAGAGCCGGGCAACGGGGTCGCGGACTACGAGGAGTACACCCACCTCTATTACGAGTCCTGGCTCGACCCGCGCATCCGCTGGCTGCTGTCCACCGTGCCCAGCTTCATGATCTTCGACGACCACGACGTGATCGACGACTGGAACACGTCCGCCGCCTGGCTCGAAGACATGCGCGCCACCGGCTGGTGGCAGGAGCGCCTGCTGAGCGGCCTGATGTCGTACTGGGTCCACCAGCACCTCGGCAACCTCTCCCTGGAGGAACTGGCGGCCGACCCGGTGTACGAGGAGGTCCGCAAGGTCCCCGACGGGACCGACGTGCTGCGGGCCTTCGCCGCCCGGGCCGACGCCGACGCCGCCACGGTCCGCTGGAGCTACCGGCGCGACTTCGGGCGTGTACGCCTGGTGATGGTGGACAGCCGGGCCGCCCGGGTCCTCGCCGAGGAGGAGCGCGCGATGCTCGACCCGGGCGAGGAGGCCTGGCTGCGCGAGCAGGTGCGGGACCCGGAGGCGTACGACCACCTGTTGATCGGCACCTCGCTGCCCTGGCTGCTGCCGCACCTCGTGCACGACGCCGAGGGGTGGAACGCGGCGCTGTGCGGCGGTGAACGGGGCGCGCGCTGGGCGCGGTTGGGGGAGAAGGTGCGGCGCGCCGCCGACCTGGAGCACTGGTCGGCTTTCCCCGAGTCCTTCGCGGGGCTGGCGGAGCTGATCGCCGAAGCGGGCTCGGGCGACCGGGCGCCGGCGACGGTGTGCGTACTCTCCGGGGACGTGCACCACGCCTACATCGCCGAGCCCTCGTGGCCCGGCCGGGGCCCGGACGCCCGGGTGGTGCAGCTGGTCTGCTCCCCCGTGCACAACTCCGTCCCGCTGTCGATGCGGCTGGCGTTCCGCATCGGCTGGAGCGCTATGGCGCGGCGCCTGGGCCGCGGGCTCGCCCGGCACGGCCGCCTCCCGAAGCCGCCGGTCAGCTGGCGCAAGACGGGCGGCCCCTGGTTCGGCAACCAGCTCATGACCCTGACCCTGCGCGGCCGTTCGGCCCGGCTCCGACTGGAGCAGGCCAAGACCCGCGAGGGCACGGGCCCCCGCCTGAAGACGCTCCTGGACTCCGAACTCGCCCCGTAATCGCCTGGTGCGCCCGCTGGTTGACGCTGTGCCCCGCGAGACCCCGCGATGGCAGTGGGGCATCCCACAGCGAGCCTCGGCCGCCCCTGCGCGAGCTGGCGCTCGTCCCCGACTCGGCGGGCCGCCTCGCCCCTGGTATCGACATCCGGGGCGCGGGCGGCTCTCTGGTCGGCCTCGGCTCCCGCACGGCTCGCCCGACGTACCGGGGTCGGCCGTCCGTGTGAGAACCCTCATAGAGGCGCGCCTGCCGGAACCGGACCTGCGGCACCCGCCGACGCCCTCCCCTCCCTCCTGCGCCGCGGGCGGTGCCGACCGCACACCGCCGACGGTCATGAGACAGGCGGACTGGACGTCACATCCCTCCCTTATGGGCTGATGGACCGTCAAGGAGTTGCACACATACCGCTGTTCGCGTTCGGCGTGCCGACAGAAGGCGTGCACCGGGTGACCACCGCCGGAACTCGCCCAGGGGTGGATTCGGTCACTCTTTCGGAGGCGGACACGGTGGCGAGAGCCGTTCTACGTGCGACAGGGCCGGAAACAGAGCCCCAACCGGAGGCAAAGTCGTGGCCAAATGTTGAACTTGCAAGCATCAATTAGGCACACCTAACGTGGGCTACTCCGCGGTATCCGTCCCCGACCGGCCTCCCCAGGGCCGGCCAACCGAAGGAGAGACCCCCCACATGACCGCTCGCCTCAACGGCGCACAGCCGTACGCGCTCGGACTGTTCCGGATCGTCGTCGGCCTGCTCTTCGCCTGCCACGGAGCCGTCGCGCTCTTCGGCGTCCTCGGAGGCGTGGACGGCAAGGGCGGCACCGCCGCGACCGGTGCCTGGCCGAACTGGTACGCGGCCGTCATCGAACTCGTCGGCGGCACCCTGGTGCTGCTGGGCCTCGGCACCCGCATCGCGGCGTTCATCTCCTCCGGCGCGATGGCCTACGCGTACTTCAAGGTCCACCAGCCCCAGGGCCTGTGGCCGATCGAGAACAGCGGCGAGGGCGCGGCCATGTACTGCTGGGCCATGTTCCTGCTGATCTTCACGGGCTCCGGCGCGTTCGGCCTGGACCGGCTGCTGGCCCGGCGTACCTCGACGCAGGAGCAGCGCACCGCCGGCCAGACCCCGGTGGCCGCCTGAGCCGCCCCGCACCTCGGACACCCAGCGGCGCCCTCCCCACCGGGAGAGGCGCCGCTTCGCGTTTACCAGCCCGGCATCAGTGCTGTGAGGACGGCATCGCATATGCCGTATACGCCGGCAATCCGGTGCGAGGCGCGACGAGGTGAACACTCCGCACCGAACGTATGAGCCCCCCGTGAACCGCCCGTCACACCCCAGGCGTACGCTCTATGGCTGTCATGGCCACTCCTGCCGTTTCCGCCCGCGCCATCGCGGCACGGTCTGGCCCACGGGGGAGTCACGGGGAGTCGCGGTGCTGGAGCACTTGGGGTTGCTGATCGGCAGCCCATGGATCTACGCGGTGGTGGCCTTGTCCGTCCTGCTCGACGTGTTCCTGCCGGTGCTGCCCAGCGGCGTCCTGGTGATCACGGCGGCCACGGCGGCGGCAGCGGGCACGGCGGCCGACGTGCCCGACATCCTCGCCCTGACCCTCTGCGCGGCCACCGCCTCCGTCCTGGGCGACCTGCTGGCCTACCGCCTCGCCTGGCGCGGCGGCGCCCGGCTGGACCGGGCGATCTCGCGTTCCCGGCGGCTGACCACCGCCCAGGAACGCCTCGGCGCGGCCCTCGCACGGGGCGGCGGCGCCCTCGTCGTCCTCGCGCGGTTCGCTCCCGCCGGCCGTTCGGTGGTCTCCCTCGGTGCGGGCGCCGCCCACCGCCGCGCCCGCGACTTCCTGCCCTGGTCGGCCCTGGCCGGCCTCACCTGGGCCGCGTACAGCGTCGCCCTCGGCTACTTCGGCGCCCACCTGCTGGGCGCGAGCTGGGTGGCCACGGCGGTGTCGGTGGGGGCGCTGTTCGGCGCCGGAGCGGGGGCGGCGTATCTGATGCGGCGCGAGCCGCGGACGTCGTAGACCGGCTCCGGCCCACCACCACGACCACTCCGAGACCTGGAAGCGGCTGAGACATTGACAACCACAGCGTCGCGGGACGCCTCCCGAATAGGACGGATCGCGCTCGCCGCGAGGCGGCGGCCCCGGGCGATGCTGTGGGCCGCCGCCGGTGTGATCACTCTCGGTTTCCTCGTCGCGCTCCAGATCACCGCACACCACCTCGGCATGCCGGGGCCGATCACCACGCAGGCCCGCGAGGTGATCCACGCCCCCAAGTCGGGGTTCCTGCTCTACGCCAGCATGGCGCTGACGATGGTGGTGCTCACCTGGCGGCAACGGCTCATCGCCCTCGGCACCGCGGTCGGCATCGACCTCGTCTTCCTGCTGGTGCGATGGGCGACCGGTACCTATCCCGCCGAAGGCCACCCGTTCGGCAACGGCGCGCTGTGGGTGATCCTGGGCGTCGCGGTCTTCGCCCTCGTCCGCCGCACCGGCCCCGAACGCCTCCTGATGCTGAAGGGCGTCGGGCTCGGCCTGTTGCTGGTCACCGGCCGCAAGACCGGTGACACCTGGCTGTTGATCACGTCGCAGACCCGGCCGGTCACCCTCGACCCGTACGTCGCCATGGCCGATCACGCGCTGGGCAACCCGTCGTGGCTGGCGGGCCGGCTCCTCAGGGCGAGCGGCCCGGTCGGCGAGCACGCCCTCGACTACGTCTACGCCCAGCTCGCCGTGGCGGCGGTCTGCGTGGCCCTGTACCAGCTGCGCAACGTGGCGGCCGAGCAGCGCTTCCCGCGCCACCACCTGGTGCGCACCTTCCTGCTGATCGGCCTGCTCGGACCGGCCTTCTACATGATCTACCCCGTGGTCGGGCCGATGTTCGCCTACGGCCCCGAGGGCGGGCACTGGGCGGCGGCCGACCTGTGGCCGGACACCCTGCCGCCGATCACCACTCCGTACGAGCTGCCGTTCGACGAGATCACCCCGCGCAACTGCATGCCCAGCCTGCACACGGCCTGGGCCGTCACGATCTTCATCCACTCCCGCAAGGGCCCGCGCGCCCTGCGGTACGCCGGCACGTTCTGGCTGGTCGCCACCCTCGCCGCCACGCTGGGCTTCGGCTGGCACTACGGCGTGGACCTCATCGCCGGTGTGGTGTTCGCGTACACGGTCGAGGCGGCGCTGCGCACGTACGACCGCGGGTGGGACCGGGCCGGAGTGCGGCTGATCGCGTACGGCGCGGCCGTCTTCACGGTGCTGCTGGCGTCCTACCGCTTCGTGCCGCTGGAGATGGCCGCATACCCGTGGGTGTCCGGCCCCCTCCTCCTGCTGGCGATGGCCTCGGTGGTCTACGGCTACCTGCGGACCACCCGGTTGTGGGAAGCGGAGACCGTACCGGCGCCGCGCCCCGAACCGCAGGCGGAACTGGCGGTCTGAGGCGCAGGGCGTTCCGCCCGGGACCATCTCGACAGGATCAGGCCCGGCCGTCTCGAACGGGTCAGGCCCGGCTCGCCTTCCGCGCCCCGGCCCCGCGGACCTCCAGACCGTCCAGCAACTCGGCCGTGGCCTGCGCGACGGCCTCCACGGCGCGGTCGAACACCTCCTGGTTGTGAGCGGCGGGGGCGCGGAATCCCGAGATCTTCCGCACGTACTGAAGGGCGGCAGCGCGCACATCGGCCTCGGTGGCCTCTTCCGGCATCGCGGGCGGACGCAGCGTCTTGATACTCCGGCACATGCCCCCAGTTTCACCCGCCCGGCCCTCCTGCGACAGCCACGCCTGCCATGATCACTCCGAGGCGGCCACCATCCCGGGGCCGACCGACGAGAGGAACTCCTCGTGGCGAACGAACTCAGCGTGGCCGTACTGGGCCCCGGCGGCGTGGGCGGCCTGCTCGCCGCCCTGCTCTCCCGCTCCGGCCACCGCGTGATCTGCCTGTCCGGCGAGCGGACCGCCGAGACGCTGCGCACCGACGGCATCCAGGTCCGCAGCGCCCGCTTCGGCGACTTCACGGCCCGCGTCGAGGCGGCCACCGAGCTGCGCGAGCCGGTCGACGCGTGCCTGGTCACCGTCAAGGACACCGCCCTGGACGCCGCTCTGGCCCGCGTTCCCGCCCCGGTGCTGGGCGACGGCCTCCTCGTGCCGTTCCTGAACGGTGTCGAGCACCCGGCCGCCCTGCGGGCCCGCTACCGGCCCGACCGCGTGGCCCCCGCCGTGATCCGCGTCGAGTCGACCCGGGTCGCACCGGGCGTCATCGAACACGGCAGCCCCTTCGCGGAGATCGACCTGACCGGCACGGACGTGCCTCGGCCACGCCTCGACGCCCTGGCCGAGGCCTTCGCCACGGCCGGTCCGGCCGCCCGGGTCCTGGAGGACGAGACGGCGGCCCTGTGGGCGAAGATGTCGTTCCTGGCGCCGTTCGCCCTGCTGACCACGCGCTACGGCCTCCCCCTCGGCGACGTCCGCACCCGTCACCGCGACGAGCTGACCGCCCTGGTGGAGGAGACCGCCGCGATCAGCCAGGCGTGCGGCGGCCCGGCGGACCCCGCCCAGGCCCTCGCCCGCTACGACGCCTTCCCGGCGTCGATGAAGTCGTCGATGCAGCGCGACGCCGAGGCCGGCCGGCCCCTCGAACTGGACGCCATCGGGGGCGCGTTGCTCCGCGCGGCCGAGCGCCACGGGGTTGCGGCCCCGGTGGCGTCGCGCGTGGTGCGGGAGTTGTCGGACCGGGCCGGGGGCACGGCCCGGCGCTGATCCGGCGCCCGTTGCCCCCGGCACACTCGTTCGCATGAACCACAGGAAGGAACTCGCCCGGCAAATTCGAACAGGCGTATCATTGGGCCGTGGCTACGACCTATGACTTTCCGAGTGACCTCCTGGCCGGTCAGGAGGAACTCCATCAGGTCCGGGCCGAGCTTTCGGCCCTGCTGAAGCGGCTGCCCTGGTCGGTGGAGCCGCTGGACGGCTTCAGCGACGACAACGGCTGGCGCAAGGTGGAACGCCCCGCCTCGCCCGGCTGGAGCGCCGACGAACAGGCCGAAGTGGAGAAGCTCCGGCAGCGGGAGCACGAACTGGCGGTGTTCGTCAGCACCCACCGCTACTGGTCCGAGCTCGCCGGCCCCGAGCGGGTGGCGGCCCGCTCGGAGCTGAAGCACGCGCACGAGGTTCCGCCGGAGGAGACCGGCGGAACCTCGTGACGCCCGACGGGGTCAGCTCTTGGCGTCCATCATCCGCTTCATCTCACGGATCTCGGCCTGCTGGGCGGTGACGATGTCACCGGCCATGGCCTTGGCGGGGCCGTAGCGGCCCTTGCTCTGCTCGGTCCGGGCCATCTCCACGGCCCCCTCGTGGTGTTCGACCATCAGGGTCAGGAACTGGTGGTCGAAGGCCTTGCCCGTCAGCTGCTCCAGCGCGGCCATGTCCTCCTCGCCCATCATCCCGGGCATGCCGGAGTGGCCCGACGCGGAGTGGTCCATGCCCCCGCCCGCGCGGGGCACGTCCTCGCCCCAGGTCCTCAGCCAGCCGGTCATGGTCCGGATCTCCGGATCCTGCGCCTTCTCGATCCGCCCGGCGAGGTCCTTGACCGCTCCCGAGGAGGCCCGGCCGACGGCCAGCCGCGCCATCTCCAGCGCCTGCCGGTGATGCGGGATCATGCCCTGCGCGAAGGTGACGTCCTGGGGGTTGTGGGCGCCAGTGGCCGACGGGGTCCCGGTGGGGCCGTGGCTACCGGCGTCGCCGTGGCCGGCACCGCCCGCGGCACGGTCGGCACCGTCACCACCGCACGCGGCCAGGACGACCGCCGCGGCACCCGCGGCCGCCACCAGGGCAGCCCGGCGCGCCAGGGTACGAATGCTGTTGCTCATGCGTGAACTCCTGCTTCTGCAAGGAATGGAGAATTCGGGACACGACGGAGCACCACGCCGTTCCGCGCACAGGTCGGTGCCGGCCGGCGTGATGGGGTGTGTCTAAATCCGCAGAAGCTGGAGCTCGGCCAGGGAAGGCGGGGCCCGGGCACCATCCGTGTCCACGACCGCGTACGCCCGTACGGCGCTCTCCCCCGCGGCCACGGGGACCGGGTCGGCAACCAGCGGGGGCAGCACCGGCCCCCCGCCCACGGCACCGGACGCACAGGTCGCGTCGGCGTGCCGGACATGCCCGTCGGCGCAGTGCAGATAGGGCATGGCGTGGGTCGTCGCCGCGGAGACCGGGCCCGTCCGGGCCTGGTGCCCCTGCATCACATGAGCCCGCTGGGGAAGCCCACCCCCGGGCGCCAGCCCATGCATCCCGAGCAACCCCGCCAACAGCCCCAGCACGCACAGCACATGCCACCGCCGCGGGGCGGGTCGCTGAGCACGCTGGGCGGGGCTGTTCACGCGCTCATAGTAGGGGGCGGGCCCGAAGCCCCGACGCAGGAGACCCCCCAGGAGCGTTCCTGGAGGGCCTCTGAACTCTGCGTGGTGGGCGCGGACGGTTTCGAACCGCCGACATCCTGCTTGTAAGGCAGGCGCTCTACCCCTGAGCTACGCACCCGGCTCCCGGGCCACGTGCCCAGGACGAGTCGACAGCCTACATGGCCGGGGGCACGGTCCGGCAAACCCGTATCGCGGGAGCGCCGGGGTGCCGGGGTGCCGGGGTGCCAGGGTGCCGGGGTGCCGGGGTGCCGCACCTGGGGGTAACCCCACCTTTGATCCGGGAGTGGCCCGGATCCCCCGGCGGGCCCCGGATCCATACGGTCGTAGAGCGCACCGCAGCGCCGTCGTCCGTCCAGGGGGAGACCGTCATGACCGCACGCACCGCCACCGTCCGCGCGACCGCCCGCGCCACCGCCCTCGCCGGTGCCGTCGTCGTGCTCGTCGCCGGGCTCAGCGCCTGCGGGGCGTCCGCCGGGGACGACACGGACCCCGACCGCCGGTCCTTCGGCCTCCAGGGCCGCACCCTCACCGTCGACTCGGACGACTCGGCCCTGGAGATCGTCGCATCCGGCGAGAACCCGGCGGGCAAGATCGAGGTCACCCGGTGGTTCCAGGGCTCGGTCGTCGTCGGCAAGGAGCCCGAGGTCACCTGGGCCATGCGGGACGACCGTCTGGTACTGCGCCTGAAGTGCTCCGGCATCGTCGTCGACTGCTCGGCCAAGCACCGCGTCGAGGTCCCCCGCGGCATCACCGTCAAGGTGCAGGACGGCGACGGCACGGTCCACGCCCGCGGCTTCCGGGACCCCCTGAACATCCGCACCGGCGACGGATCCGTACGCGTCACCGACACCACCGGCCCCGTGGAGGTGCGCACCGGCGACGGATCCATCCGCGTCTCCGGCACCAGCGGTCCGCTGCGGATGCGCACCGGCGACGGGTCCATCCGCGCGGACGTCTCCTCCCGCGACGTCCGCACCCACACCGGCGACGGTTCGGTCCGCCTCGAACTCGGTGCCGTGCCGGACCGTGTCGAGTCCCGCAGCAGCGACGGCTCCGTGACCATCGCACTGCCCCGCGCCGCCTACCGCGTGACCACCGAGACCGGTGACGGCGGCGTCGACGTGTCCGTGCCCCGCGACGAGAACAGCTCCCACCGGGTGTCCGCCCGCACCGGCGACGGCAGCGTGACGGTGCGAACAGCGAACTGAACGGCCCGTGTGTTCGTCCTCTACCGGTGGGAGAATGACACCGGGCAGGGTGGACCACAGCACGGGAGAGGGATGTGACGGCGACACCAGGACAGCCGGACTCGCCGTCGGTGCCGCGCGCACACCGTCCGCGTCGCCGCACCCCCCGCGTCCCCGGGCCGCTGCGCGACACGCTCGTCCTGGCCGCGCTCCCGCTGCTGGCCGCGCCGGCCCTGGCCGCCGCCTTCGCCGGCGGGGGCACCCGGCGCTGGTTCGGCGGCCGGGCCGAGAACCAGCGGGCCGAGGCCCAGGCCGCGAAGGACGCCGCCGCGGCGGCCTTCTACGAGCTCGACACCGCCCAGCGCGACCTGCGCATCTCGATCGAGACGATCACCGCCGTCGATGACTCCCCCGCCGCCCGGCGGGCCGTCGCCGACTTCGACGCGCTGGGCCGGCGGATCGACGAGGCCAGTCACCGGTACATCAACGCCGTCGACGCCCACGATCTCGACCGCGACGACCTGGAGGCCGCCGCCGCGTCCCGCGCCCGCGGCGAGCTGACCGCCGCCAAGGAGGAACTCGGCCGGGTCAAGCAGGAGCTCGACCGGTTCACCGACGGTCTCGGCCCCCTCCTCGGCAAGGCGGAGACCCAGCTGGCCCGTCTCGCCCCCGCGGTGGAACGCGCCCGCCAGGCCCTGCTCGCCGCCTCCAACGCGCTGGACGCCGTACGGGCGTCGGGACTCAGGGCGGACGACCTCGCCGCCCGGCTCGCCGCCCTCTCCCCGGAGCTGACCAAGCTGAACCAGGGCGCCGGGCAGCACGGCGTGCCGCAGACCCTGGAGCGGGCCGAGCGGGTCACCCGCGAGGCCGAGGCGGTCCGGGTGGAGGCCGAGCGGCTGCCGGACCGCGCCGCCGAGATCGACCACCGGCTCGTCTCCCTGCGCACCCGCGCCCAGGCCCTCACCACCCGCTCCGAGCAGGTGGAACCGACCCTGAGTGAGCTCCGCCGCCGCTTCACCGCGGCCTGCTGGCAGGACCTCCAGCACGTCCCGGACGCCGCCGCCGAGAACGTCCGCCAGGCCGAGGCCAGACTGGCCGAGGCCCGCACCGCCCGCGGCGAACAGCGCTGGGCCGACGCGACGGCCCTGCTGTCGACCGTGCGGGCCCTGCTGAACAACACCGACGAGGCGGTCTCGGCCGCCGGGGACCGCCTGCACCGACTGAACGCGGTGCAGAAGGATCCGCAGCAGGAGATCGACCGCACCCGTTTCGCCATCCGCGACGCCCAGCGCCTCGCGATGGCCGGCCGCAACACCCCCGACCCGCGCCACGCCCGCCCCCTGGACGACGCCGTGGCCCGCGTGGACCGCGCCATCGCCGGCCTCGAAGGCCGCCACCCCGACTACTGGCACTTCCTCACGGAGATGGAGGGAATCCGGCGGACCGTGGCCCGGGTGGTGGACTTGATCCGCGAGGAGCGAGGGGCCGGACACTGAGCCCGGCCCCCGTCCGGTCTCAGGTGCGGTAGGCGTAGTAGTACGCGTTCGGGTACGACGCGACGATGCTCGCCACCGACCTGCGGAAGGTGTTGTTGGAGTGGTAGGTCACGTACGGCACTCCGCCGCTCTTGTACGTGACGATCATCGTGTGGTCCTTGGACCCGTCCTTGTCGAAGTCCACCTGGAGGACGTCGCCGACCTCCATCTGGTAGACGTTGGCGAGCGGGCTGGTCCGCTTGGAGTTCTGGGCGAACCAGGACCACTCGTTGACGCCGATGAACGAGTGCGACTGGATGTCGGCGTTGCCGAACCACCGGGTGTAGTCGTACACGTAGCCGGGGACGTGCTTCCAGCCGCCGGCCTTCAGGGCCTGGCTGACGAAGTTGGTGCAGTCGCCGCCGGCGCCGCGGCCGCTGAAGTCCGGGTAGTCCTTGTTGTAGGCGTTCCAGTGCTTCTCGGCGTAGGCCGCCATGGCCTTGTAGTCGTACGTCGTGCCGGTCTTCGGGGCGGCGGCCGGGTAGCGGGTGGTCGCCGCGCGCGGGGCGTTCGGCATGGTGTCGGCGGCGGCGGTGGCCTTGACGGGAGCCGGCTTGGAGAGCGTGTTCACCGCGAGACCGCCCTGGTCGGCGTCGCGGATCCCCGTCAGCCGCCAGTCGCCCCGCCGGTCGGCCGTGAAGGTCAGCTCGTGGCGGGCCTGGAAGCCGGTGGTCTTCGGCGCGTTGCCGCGGGTCCGGGCGTAGGTCAGGGTCGTGGTCTCGGTGACCTCCGCCTTGGCCGTACGGCCCGTCACCCGCGTGGCGTTCAGGGTGACGGTGGTGCTGGCGTCGCGGTACGTCTCGCCGGCCTCGGCCAGCTTCTCCTTGCGCTGCCCCAGCGCGGACCGGGTGGCGTCCTCGGTGCGGGCGGTGCCGGAGGACAGCGCGACGTCGCCGGAGAAGCGGTCGGTCAGCGGCTTGTCCGCGTCGGCGCGCCCGCCGTCGACCAGGGCGTTGGTGCGGTCGGTGAAGACGGCGTCGGCCAGCCGCTGGAAGGTGGCCCTGGTCCGCGCGTCCACCGTCGGATCGTCGCTGACCGCAGCGCCGGCGCTCCAGTTGGGCAGCAGGGCGACTCCGGCGACGACCGAGGTCGCCGCGGCGCCGACTATGGTGACGCGGCGTCGCGTCCCGCTCAATTTCCGTGATTTCACTGGTGTTTCCCCTCTTGCCCCGGCCAAAGGGTTGCCGGGGTAGGAGATCTTTGCATGGAATGTGTGACTGCTGTGAAGAGTGTTGCGCCGGTTGTTTTCGGCACTGATCACTTCACGACCGTCGACCAGTCGGGTGACTGTGCGGGGTCGAGGCCGCGGAGCCGTTGCAGGGTCGCGGGCTTCTGCACGTCGAGCCAGTCGGCCAGTTCCCTGAAGGACACGCATTTGACGTCCTTCTTCGTGCACATCGCCTTGACGATACGGTCGACGGCCCTCATGTAGATGCCGCCGTTCCAGTCCTCGAAGTGGTTGCCGATGAACAGCGGGGCCCGGCTGCCGTAGTACACGCGGTTGAAGCCCGACATGTAGGAGGCGACGGTCTGTTCCTCCCACTGGGGGTAGTTCGCGGGGTCGCCCTCGGTCTCGCCCTCGGACTGGTTGTAAAGGAAGTTGAAGTCCATCGACAGGCCCTGGTACTTGCCGCCCTCGTAAGGGAGCATCTGGAGCGGGAAGTCCCATATGCCGTTCTTCTTGCGGGGCCATATCTGGAAGTCGCCGGCGGAGCTGGCGTCGTAGCGCCACTTGTAGTCCTTGGCGGCCGTCAGCAGGTTCTCCTGGCCCTCCAGGCAGGGCGCCCGGCCGCCGGTGACCTCCTTCCTGAAGTCGAACGGCAGCGGGTCGACGTCGCGGAAGCCGGTGTTGGTCTTCCACTTCTCGGCGAAGTCGTAGAACTGGTCGATCTCGCTCTTCCACTCCGCGACGCTCCAGTCGCCGCCGCCCTTCTCGCCGCAGAAGTGGCCGTTGAAGTGGGTGCCTATCTCGTTGCCGCCCTGCCACGCCTTGCCGAGCTGCTCCAGCGTGGTGCGGATGTGCTCGTCGGTGGCGAAGCTGATCGCCGCCGAGCCCTTGGGGTGCTGGGGCGGGGCGTAGAGGTCCTTCTTGCCCTTGGGCAGGAGGTAGATGCCCGTGAGGAAGAAGGTCATGTGGGCGTCGTACTCCTCGGCGAGCTCCCGGTAGTGCGAGAAGAGCCCGTCGTCGCCCTGGAGCGCGCCGTCCCAGGAGAAGACGACGAACTGGGGCGGCTTCTCGCCCGGCTTGAGCGGTACCGGCTTCAACTGGCCCTTCGGGGGGCCGGTGTAGGAGGTGGAGCCGTCCCCGAGGACCTTCGTCCTGCCGTCCCACTCGGGTTCCCGGTCCGGCTTCGCGGAGGGTTCCTTGCGGGTCCCGGAGGAGGCGGCCGGGGCGGTGGTGTCCGAGCCGGTCAGGATCAGATAGCCCGCGACCAGGGACGCGACGACGAGGAGCGCCGCCAGGGCCAGGATCCCCGGGGGCACGCTGCGGCGGGAGGCGCGGGGTCGTCGGCGGCGGCCGGAGGGCGATTTCATGCGCGGCTCATTCTGCGAAGGGGGGTGGGGGGTTCGGGGCGGTGCCGGGCGCGGGGTCAGCCGATGCCGCGGGCACCGGACCAGATGCGGTACGGGACGCTGTCCCCCGGGGAGCCCGCGATCCCCTTCAACGGGAGGGGTTCGAGGCTCTTGCCGAGGTCGATGCGGTAGGCCACCACGGCCGTCGACACGGAGTGGGCCGTGCCGACGTACCAGGCGGCCGTGTCGTTCTGCGTGGTGCCGGCCTTCCCGGCCACCGCGGCGGCCGGGTCCACGCCCGGGCGGGCGGTGCGGAAGGCGTCCGTGAGGGCGGACTGGACCGCGGCGGCCACGCTCGCCTTCACCGCGCGGCGGGAGGCGGGCTTCGTCAGCGCGATCCCGGAGCCGTTGCGGGTGATGCGGGACACCGAGTACGGCTCGACGTGCTTGCCGGCGGCGGCGAACGTGGCGTATCCGCTGGCCATGCGGATCGCGCTGGGTGTGGCACTGCCCAGGGACATCGCGGGCACCTGCGGGCCGAAGCTGGAGGAGAGCAGCCCGGCCCGCTGGGCGGTGGCCCGCACCCGGTCCAGGCCGGTGTCCATGCCGAGCTGCATGAACGGCGTGTTCACCGACAGGGCGAGCGCCCGGCCCAGGCCGATCCGCCCGTAGGACTTCTTGCCGTCGTTGTGCGAGGTGACCTGCTTGCCGCCGCGGTCCCAGTAGGGGCCCTCGGGTGTCCTGACGGCGATGCCGTCGTCCCCGTCGTACAGCGTCTGCGGGGTGACCTCGGTCGCGGCCCCGTCCCGGGTCTTGTGCACGCCGTTCTCCAGGGCGGCGGCGTAGACGAAGGGCAGGAAGGCCGAACCGGCGGGCACGGTGGTCGCGTTCGACTCGTTGTAACCCTGGGTGCGGTGGTCGGGGCCGCCGTGGACGGCGAGGATCCGCCCGTCGGTGGCCACCGACGAGGCGCCGAAGTGCAGGGACTTCGCCTTGGCCGGATCCTTCTTCCGCGCCTGCTTGCGGGCCTTGGCGACGGCTTCGGTGAGCGCGGCCTCCTGCTTGCGGTCGAAGGTCGTGTAGATCTGGAAGCCGCCGAAGTCGAACTCCTTGTCCGAGAGGTGCGCCGCCTTCTTGGCGTACCGGGCGGCCAGTTCCACGAGGTAGTCGCTCTGCTTGCCGGTGTCGAACCCGGGCGCCCGCTTGAGCGGTTCGGGGAACTTCGTGTACCGGGCCCGTTCGGCCTTCGACAGGGTGCCGGTCTCGGCCATGCGGTCGAGGATCCAGGACCAGCGTTCCACCGCCCGGTCGTGGTTGGCCTCGCTCAGGGCCGGGTCGTAGAGCCCCGCGCCCTTGAGGAGGGAGGCGAGGAAGGCGGCCTCGCTGACGTCGAGGTCGCCGACGTCCTTGCCGTAGTAGGCCTGGGCGGCGCGCTGGATGCCGTAGGTGCCGCGGCCGAACCAGCTCGTGTTGAGGTAGCCCTCCAGGATGTCGTCCTTGCTCATCTGGTTGTCGAGCTTGAGGGCGAGCATGGCCTCGGTGAACTTGCGGCGGACCGAGCGGTCCTGGTTGAGGTAGACGTTCTTGACGTACTGCTGCGTGATGGTGGAGCCGCCCTGGGTCTCCCCCTGGCCGACGGTGCGCCACAGTGCTCGGCCGAGGCCGCTGAGGGATATGCCGGGGTCGCTGTAGAAGCTCGCGTTCTCCGCCGCCAGCACCGCGTCGCGGACGTCCTCGGGTATGTCCTTGAGGGGCATCGCCTGCCGCCGGACCCAGCCGGTGCGGGCCATGGGCGTCCCGTCGGACCAGAAGTAGACGTTGTCCTGCTGGGTGGCGTAGGAGTTGAGGTTCTCCGGGATGTCGGTGGCGGCGTAGGCGGATCCGAGGAGGACGACGCTCAGACCGGTGAACGCCAGCGCGGCGCCGAGCCACTGCCGCCAGGAGGGCGCCCAGCGGCGCCAGCCGACGCGGCCGGCGTGCGGGTAACGGGGCCGCAGGCGGCGGGCGTCGGACGCGACGCGGGTGACGAGCCGCGTCAGCCCCGGGGATGCGGCGGGGAGACGGGACAGGGCGGAGGCACGGGGAGCCTTGCGCCGGCGGCGTGACCTGCCCCGGCCGCTGTCGTCCGGCGCCGTGCCGGAGCGCGTGTCCGCGCTGCCGGTGGCGGCCGGCTCGACGGCGCGCAACATCATGGTCTCGTCCGCGTTCAGGGAAGCGGGGACCTTCAACTGCATGGTCTCGTCCGATTCCCGCCCAGCCTTGGACACGGCTGCGTCTCCCTCCCGCTCACGGTGGTGCTCGCGCGGAAGGGCATGGCTGCCGTGTTCGACGGCAGCGAGCCCTTGCGTTCCCCCGCCCTTACGGCTTCTCGCGACGATCGAAAGTTACCAGCGGCCTTTACAGGTCCTCCACACCGGTACGGCAAGAGTGATCAAACGGAATCCGGAAGGGCGGCACTTCCGCCGTCGCGGATTAACCTGTCCCCATGCCTCGCTACGAGTACCGCTGCCGGACCTGCGGCGACACCTTCGAACTCAGCCGTCCCATGGCGGAGTCCTCCGACCCCGCGGCCTGCCCCTCCGGTCATGAGGACACGGTGAAGCTCCTCTCCACGGTCGCCGTCGGAGGCTCGGCCTCCGCCCCGGCTCCGGCGCCCCGCGCGGGCGGCGGTGGAGGCGGCTGCTGCGGGGGCGGCTGCTGCGGCTGACGCCGCCTCCCGGGATTTCCTCAGGAGTCCTTCAGCTTCGGTTCCCTACCGTGGCGGCATGACAGCCATCGCAGCGGACGCCGGACCGCAGTGGGTCAACGACCTGATGGACGCGCTGGGCGCGCCGGGAGCCGGTCTCGCCATCGCCCTGGAGAACCTGTTCCCGCCGCTGCCCAGCGAGGTGATCCTGCCGCTGGCCGGGTTCGCCGCGAGCAGCGGCCGGATGAGCCTGCTCGCCGTCCTGCTGTGGACGACGGCCGGCTCGGTGATCGGCGCGCTCGCGCTGTACGGGGTCGGCGCGCTGCTCGGCCGTGACCGGACGGTGGCGATCGCGGCCCGGCTGCCGCTGGTGAAGGTCTCGGACATCGAGAAGACCGAGGCCTGGTTCCTCAAGCACGGCACGAAGGCCGTCTTCTTCGGCCGGATGATCCCGATCTTCCGCAGCCTGATCTCCGTGCCCGCGGGCGTGGAGCGCATGCGTCTGCCGGTGTTCCTGGGCCTGACCACCCTGGGCAGCGCGATCTGGAACACGGCGTTCGTGCTCGCGGGCTACTTCCTCGGCGCGAACTGGCACCGGGTCTCGGACATCGTCTCGACCTACTCGAAGGTGGTCCTGGCCGTGGCGGCCGTTGCGGTGGTGGCATTCATCGCCGTACGGCTGATACGACGCCCCAAGGAGACCGGGCGGCACGGGGCGCGGGGAACGGCGCGAGCGGCCACGACGGCGCCGCACCCGCACGACGACCACCCCACCCGAACGCTCAGGCGCCCCGCACTGTCTCCAGAAACTCCCTCAGGATCCGCTCCCCGGCGAGGACACCCCGGTCGGGAAGCACCCTGATCGAGGGAGCCGCGAAACCGGCGTCGGCCAGCTCCCCGTGGCCGGGCCGCCAGCCCTGGTCCGCCGCGAGCAGCAGGTCGGTGTCGAGCAGGGAGTCCCCCGCGGCGAGCGTGAGGTCGGCCCCGGTCCGCCGGGCGACCTCCCGCATCGCCGCGCTCTTGGTGAGCGGCTTGGGTACGGCGTAGATCTTGCGGCCCTGGAGGGACACGGTCCAGCCGCGGTTCTCCGCCCACACCGCGAGTTCCTTCACCCAGTCCTCGTCGAGCAGCTCGCGCTCGACGACGAGGTAGGCGAACAGGTCGTCGGCGACGCGGTGCTTGCGCACCCAGACCGGGTCGGCGGCCCTGAGCAGGTGCTCCTGCACCTCGGCGAGCGGCGCGCACTGATCGGCCAGCCGTGCGGTGACCTGCGCGTGCCAGTCTGGGTCGGAGACGCCGTCGACCATGAGGTGGCCGCCGTTCGCGCAGATCGCGTACGTGGGCTCCGGGCCCGGCAGGTTGATGCGCTGGTACTGCTTGCGCGTCCGGGTCGTCGTCGGCACGAACACGGCCGCGTCGCCCAGGTCGGTGAGGAGCCGGGCCGCCGTCTCCGTCATGTACGACAACGGCTTGCTCTCGTGCACCTCCACACACAGCAGCCGGGGCGCCCGTGCGTCCGGCATGGTGAGCGCCAGGGCGGCGGCGGAGTAGATCAGGGTGCGATCGAGGTCACTGGCGACGAGGACGGGCATCAGACCGACACCGCCTTGCCGTCGACGCCGGTCGCGCCCCGGGTGTACCGGGGGTGGATCAGGCCGACGCAGGTGTAGGGCAGTGCGTCGACCTCCTCGACGGGCACCCCGCGCTGCTCGGCCAGCAGGCGCACGTGGTCGAGGTCGCTGCCCGCCCCGGCGCGTGCCAGGACCTTCCAGGGCACGCGGCGCAGCATGACCCGGGTGGTCTCACCGACGCCGGGCTTGACGAGGTTCACGTCGTGGATGCCGTACTCCTCGCTGATGCGCTCGACGGCGGCCCAGCCCTCCCAGGTGGGCGAGCGGTCGGCCGCGAGCAGCTCCTTGGCCTGGGCGCAGGCGGCGTCGGTGACCTCGGGGAAGCGGGCGGACACGGCGTCCAGGAAGGCCACCGAGACGTCGGTGGCGGCGAGTTCGCGGTAGAACTTCGCGCCGTGGAAGTCGTGCGGGCCCACCAGGTCCGCGCGCAGCACGGTCCGCGAGATCAGGCCGGAGACGGTGGAGTTGAGGCAGGCGGAGGGGATGAGGAAGTCCTCGCGGGTGCCGTAGGTGCGGACGCAGGAGCCCGGGTCGGCTAGGACGGCGATCTCGGGGTCGAAGCCGGTGACGCCGTCGGACTTCTCGAACTCCTCGAGGGCCTGGGCGAGTTCGCGGGTGATGGCGCCCTTGCCGGTCCAGCCGTCGACGAAGACGACGTCCCGGGGGTCGTGGTGCCGGGCGAGCCAGCGCAGCGCGTTGGCGTCGATGCCCCGGCCGCGGACGATCGACACGGCGTAGTGCGGCAGGTCCAGGCCGTGCCGGTGCTGGGCCCAGCGGCGCATGAGGATGCCGACGGGCGTCCCGGCGCGGGCCAGGGAGACCAGCACGGGGCGCGGGGACCGCTCCGCGAGGACCGTCTCGGTGACGACGCCGACCGCCTGGGCGATCCGGGCCGCCGACTCCTCCAGCGCGGCGTGGAACAGCTCCTGGTACTGCTCGCTGGGCTGGTACTCCACGGGCAGCGACTCCGCGTAGTGCGCGCCGCCGCTCTGGATCGCCTCCTCGCGCTCCTCGGTCGGCGCCTCCAGCGTCACGTCCGAGAGGTCCTGGAGCAGCCAGCCGACCTCCTCGGGCGCGTACGAGGAGAAGGCGGGGCCGCGGAGGGGCTCGGGCAGCATGGAGGGCCTTTCGGGGGCGTACGACGGTATGACGGCGAGGAGGACCCGCGGCGTGTGCGCGGCGAGACGGGCCAGCAGTCCGTCGGGCGCGTGCAGCGCGGGGGTGTCCGCGGCCGAGTCGACCACCGCGACGACGGCGTCGAAGCCGGCGTCGGCGACGTTGTAGGCGTAGCGCTCGCCGGGGCCGTCGGCGGGGTCGTCGTGGGCGGGGAAGGCGAGGCGGGTGCGTATCGCGTACCCCGGGTCGTCGACCGCGAGGACGGGTGAGCGGGTGGTGGTGGAGTAGCGGACCTCGATGCCGGTGGTCCGCTCCAGCTCGCGGGCGAGCCTCAGCGGCGCGTACATCAGCTCCTCGAAGCCGAGGATGTGGACGCGGCGGGCCTGCGCGGGCAGCGCGTCCGCCAGCCGGCGGGCCATCGCCGGGAGGGCGTCTTCCAGGAGCTCCCGATGGGCGGGGGTGAAGCCGTGTCGGCCCCCGTCGGGCAGGCCGGTCGGCCAGCGCAGGTCGACGCGGTCGTAGTCCGCCTGCGGGCCGGTGGGGGCTGGTCGCGCGGTTCCCCGCGCCCCTGAAAAGGGCGTGTCGGCAACGCCCTCAGGG